>DAISXL010000037.1:0-17009 GCA_036825855.1 Yoonia sp. | reverse complement strand
AGGGAACACTGACATGGCGAAAGAAATTACAACCATTCTGATCCGTTCGCGTCACACGCTGATCGGGGATGCCTTGGGCATTGTCGCCCTGATGGTTTTGTTGTTTGTCGGATTGGCCTTGCCCGGGCCTGTCTGACCTGCCGCGCGGCGGTCTGGTCCGCACCATTGCCTGTCCCACACTGCAATGATTTTACCCCGCCTGACATCACGGATTTGCCTCTTGCTGATGCCTTGGGACCAGACCGCCGCAAAACTCGCCGCCGCCATCCTGTCCCGGATGTGCGGCGGTTTTTTATGCGCGGGCTTTTGCAGTCTGCAGCGCGTCGAGCGTCGCATCGAACGCCAGCATGATCGACGCATGGCGGTTCTTGTAATCGCGCGCGGGTTCCAGCACGGCCAGCCCGTCAAAAGGGGCCGCAGGCGCGGGGCCGTCCGATTTCAGCATCGCCAGCAGTGCATCGCGGCCCGCCTGCACCTGATCCTCGGTCAGCCCGACGATGGCACCACCTACGACCGCCGCCGCTGCTTGCCCCAAGGCGCAGGCTTTCACGTCCTGCCCGTAATCGGTGATCACGCCGTCCTGCACCACGATATCCACCGTCACGTTCGACCCGCAGAGCGGCGCGCGCTTTTTCGCCGTGGCCGTGGGCGCGGGCAGGCGGGTGTTGCGCGGCATGTCCGCCGCCAGCGCCAGAATCCGCGCAGAGTAGAGTTTGATCATGTCGGTTTCGGCTGACATCGCATTTGCCCTTCGGTGCTGATCTGTTTAGTTAGGGCGCTGCACGCCGCTTGCAAAGGGAAAGCCCATGACTTTCGATCCATCCACGCTGACATATAACGATGCAGGCCTGATCCCTGCAATCGCCCAGGATGCCGCATCGGGCGAGGTGCTGATGATGGCCTGGATGAACGCCGAAGCCGTGGCGCGCACGCTGGAAACAGGCCGCGTCACCTATTGGTCGCGCTCGCGCCAAGCGTTCTGGGTCAAGGGTGACACCAGCGGACATGTGCAGGAACTCGTCGATTTCCGCGTCGATTGCGACCGCGATTGCCTGCTGGTGACGGTCAACCAGACCGGGCCTGCCTGCCACACGGGGCGGCGGTCGTGTTTCTATACCGCCGTGCGGGCGGGCGACGAGGTCGAACTGATGCAGCCTATGGCGCCAACCCCACCATCCGCCTGATATCTGCGGGGCTCGCCCCTTCGGCGCGGAATTTGGCGATGGCCTTGGCATCGTCGCGCTTGGCAAGGCGTTTGCCGCCTTCGTCGCGGATCAGTTTGTGGTGGTGATAGCGCGGCGTGGGCAGGCCCAGCAGGCGCTGTAGGGCCACATGGATCTGCGTCGCCTCGGCCAGATCCGCGCCGCGCACCACGTCGCTCACACCCTGTTCCGCATCGTCGATCACCACGCTGAGGTGATAGGACGTGCCGCTGTCCTTGCGCCCGATCACGAAATCGCCCACGTCGCGGCGCAGGTCATCAGGTGTCACATCAACCTGCATCCCGTTGTTCTGAAACGAAATTCCATCATCCGGCAATGTATTGAGATTAAAGCGCAGCACCGCATCGCGCGGGGGCTGGGCCGCATCCCCACGCTGCCCTTTGCAGGTGCCGGGATAGATCAACCCGTCAGGACCCAAGGGCGCACCTTCCTGCGGCGCGCTTAACGCGTCCTGAACATCGCGCCGCGTGCAGGTGCAGATGTAAAGATGCCCCGCGCGCCACAGATCGTCGATCACGCGGTAATAGATGCCCATCCGGTCCGACTGGCGCAGCACAGGCCCGTCCCATGTCAGGCCAAGCCATGCCAGATCGTCGTAGATCTGCGCCTCCCATTGCGGGCGGGCGCGGGTCTGGTCGATATCCTCGATCCGGAGCAGGAATTGCCCGCCCGCAGCGCGCGCCATGTCATGGGCGAAAATCGCGGAATAGGCATGGCCCAGATGCAACGGCCCCGTCGGGGACGGCGCAAAGCGCGTGATCATTCCGCGGCAAGCGCCTGCGGGGCCAGCCAGCCTTGCCAATCCGCTTTGGCGCGGTCGGTATAGGCTTTATAGCGGTCCTTGCGCCCGCGACGGCCGCCTTTGACCCCGTCAAGCGGCGGGAACAGCCCGAAATTCACGTTCATCGGCTGGAATGTCTTGGCATCCGCGCCACCCGTGATGTGGGTGACCAGCGCGCCCATCGCGGTGGTATCCGGCACCGGCGACAAGCTGCGCCCTTGCAGTTCCGCCGCCGCCATCCGCCCGGCCAGCAGGCCCATCGCCGCACTTTCGACATAGCCTTCGACGCCCGTGATCTGCCCTGCAAAGCGGATATGCGGGCGCGAGCGCAGGCGCATCTGGTCATCCAGCAGCGTGGGCGAGTTGATGAACGTGTTGCGGTGGATGCCGCCAAGGCGGGCGAATTCGGCGTTCTCCAGCCCCGGAATCATCGCGAAAACAGCCTTTTGCGCGCCGTATTTCATCTTGGTCTGGAAGCCCACGATGTTGTAGAGCGTCCCCAGCGCATTGTCGCGGCGCAGCTGCACCACGGCATAGGGTTTGTTCTGCGGATCATGCACATTGGTCAGACCAACGGGTTTCATCGGGCCAAAGCGCAGCGTTTCGCGGCCGCGTTCGGCCATCACCTCGATCGGCAGGCAGCCGTCGAAATAGCCCGCGGTTTCGCCTTCCTTGAATTCGGTTTTCTCGGCGGCCAGCAGCGCGTCGATGAAATCCTCGTATTGCGCCTTGGTCATCGGACAGTTGAGATAGGCGGTCTGTTCTTCGACAGTCTCGCCCTTGTCATAGCGCGACTGCATCCAGGCCACGTCCATATTGACCGTCTCGTGGTACACGATGGGCGCGATGGCGTCGAAAAACGCCAGCGCTTCGGTCCCGGTCTCGGCGGCAATCGCTTCGGCCAGCGCGCCAGAGGTCAGCGGGCCCGTCGCAATGATCCAGTGGCCGTCGTCGGGCAGGGCGGTGATTTCCTCGTAGTCGACGCTGATATTGGGATGCGCCTTCAGCGCGGCTGTCACGCTTTCGGCAAAGGGGTCGCGATCCACGGCCAAGGCACCCCCCGCAGGCAGGCGGTGGCGTTGCGCCATTTCCATGATCAGCCCGCCCGCCGTCCGCATTTCCCAATGCAGCAAGCCCACGGCGTTCTGCTCGTCATCATCCGACCGGAAGGAGTTGGAACAAACCATTTCCCCCAGATTGCCGGTCCGATGGGCAAAGGTGCCAACCTTGGGACGCATTTCGTGAATAACGACGTGGATGCCCGCACTGGCGGCCTGCCAAGCGGCCTCTGACCCGGCCATCCCGCCGCCGATGATGTGAAGTGTCTTGTCCATGGCAAGCATTTAGGACGTCGCGGCCACAAAGAAAAGGCCCGCAGTTGCCAGCGGGCCTTGTCACGTCAGCAGATCGTTGTCTTAACTGCCGAAACCAAAAATCGTGCGTTCGCCAAAGATGTTGCCGCCTCCGCTGCGCCCGACCCGATAAGCAGCGCCGATCCCGATGTATTCGGCCTCTTCGTCGCCGGCAAAGCTTTCGCCATCGACCGTGGCCGAGGCGCTGATCTGTCCGATTTCCGCGAAGAGTGAGGTGTTTTCGTTGAACGAATACCGCGCCAGCAAAGACGCATCGTTCAGTGTGACATCATCCGAACCTGCGCTGACTGAAAACGCGCTGAAGGATGCGCCAACCGAGATTGACGGCGTCACCGCGAATTCGGCGCTCAGGCCATAAAGCGCCAGATCGGTGTCCGCGCCGAAATCATCGGCATCGACCGCACCGTAATACGCCTCGAATTCACTGGCGCCAAAGGTGGAGCCGAATTCGATCCCATAGCTAGTCGCCTCGACATCGTCAGTGTTGTCTGCCGCGACGAACAGGCCAACCGCCGATGACGGCGACACCAGATACATGCCGCGCGCTGTTGCGTTCACATTGGTGGTATCGGTGTCCGGATCATCCGCCACAGCAAGGTTTCCGCCAATCGCAAAGCCGAACGCGACCTCGGCACCGCCGCGCAGGTTAAACAGCGTCTCCTCAAGATCGGAATCGGTGAAACAGCGCACGCTGCCCTAGACTGACCAATTCAGGTCTTGGGCAGCAAGTGGCGTTGCGACGACCGAGACCAGCGCCACGGCGAGGAATTTCTGAAGTGTCATGATAAAGCCTGTATGTTTATCATTACGAAAAGCTTTATCCGACACGTTTCATTGCACAATCTCACCGCGAAAGTTCGGTATTCGCTGTAGCGCAATTATCACAACGAATTTCTACTCGCCCGCCACGCCAAAGGCTTCAAAGAAACTGCGCCGGTCGAATGTCGTGCCGCCGCGCTGGCCAAGGTCGATCCGCGCCTTGATCCCGATATAGGTTTCGTCGGTTGTGGTGCCGCCATTGTCGACCGAAAATTGCCCCAGCACCCCGCTCAGCACCGGCCCGCCCGCAAGGACATATTCGCCGCCGATCTCGTAGGACAGGCCGTCGCCACCGTCAAAACCGACGCGGTCGAAGGCCGCAATCGCGCTGATGCCACCGCCAAAGTCGTAACTGCCCGATGCGCCGACCGCGACAATGTCAGCGACCACACCATCGCCCAGCCCGACATAGCCCTGTGCCCTGCCGATCCCAAAGTCGAACGCCCCCTGAAGACCGATGGTGTCGATGCTGTCGTCATCGACCCAGTCGCGCCCGAAATAGGCGCCCAGCGTGATCTGGGGATCAACCGCATAGATCGCATGGCCTGTCACGTTCTGCGCGTCCGATCCCGCAAGCGCGAAGTCATAGGCGCTGACATCCAGTGCAAAACCGATGCCTGCTATCGCCTCGACCTCGGCTTGGCCATAGTAATTCACGCCGCCCAGATCCGAGCTGTCCAGCGATTTGGTGTAATCGATCCCGAGGGTGGCCCCCGAAAACCCCTGCGCGGCGGCCCCGCTGGCCGCCATCACAAGGCTTATCGTAACAACGGAAAATTGCCTGATCATCTTTGTCGCCTCTGCTGCCTGTGGCGACGGTTTTCCGTCGCCGATTATGTATCTGCCGCGTCAACCTCTGCGTCACCCTGATCGGCGATCCAGGCCACGCTGACCACGGTTTCGCCCTTGCCGGTGTCAAAGACCTTGACCCCGCCTGCACTGCGCGAGCGGAAGGAGATCCCCTCGACCGGCACGCGGATCGACTGTCCTGTAGAAGTAACCAGCATGATCTGGTCGGACATGTCTACAGGGAAGGATGTGACAAGCGGACCGCCGCGCATCGCCTTGTCCATCGCGGCGACACCCATGCCGCCACGCCCGCGCACGGGATAATCGTGGCTGGACGACAGTTTACCCGACCCTTTGGCGGTGATCGTCAGGATCAGGTTTTCCGCCGCCGACATTTGTGCATAGCGTTCGGGGCTGATCTGGCCGGGGGTGGCTTCTTCATCTTCCACTTCCGCATCGTCGGCCAAGCCTGCCATTGCACGGCGCATTTTCAGATAGGCGGCGCGTTCTTCGGCCTCGGCCTCGAAATGGCGGATGATGCTCATCGAGACGACCTTGTCGTTGCCCTGCAACCTGATCCCGCGCACGCCGGTGCTGTCGCGGCCTTTGAACACCCGCACTTCGGTCGTCGGAAAGCGGATCGCGCGGCCCGATGCGGTAATCAGCATCACATCGTCATCCGGCGAACAGATACGCGCATTGACCAAAAGCGTATGTTCATCAGGCAGTTTCATGGCGATCTTGCCATTCGACTTGACGTTGGTGAAATCCGACAAAGCGTTGCGGCGCACATCGCCGGCCGAAGTGGCGAACACGATTTGCAGATCGTCCCATTCGGTTTCAGGCCGGTCCACCGGCATGATCGCGGCGATCGACACGCCTTGCGGGATCGGCAGGATGTTGACGATCGCCTTGCCTTTGGCGGTGCGGCTACCCAGCGGCAGACGCCAGGTTTTCAGCTTGTAGGCCATGCCGTCGGTCGTGAAGAACAACAGCTGCGTATGGGTATTGGCCACGAAAAGGGTGGTGACGACATCCTCTTCCTTGGTCGCCATCGAGGACAGACCCTTGCCGCCACGCCGCTGCGCACGGAAATCGGCCAAAGCGGTGCGCTTGATATAGCCGCCCGAGGTCACGGTCACGACCATGTCTTCCTGTTCGATCAGGTCCTCGTCGTCCATATCGCCCGACCAGTCGACGATCTCGGTCCGGCGCGGGACGGCGAACAGGTCGCGCACTTCGGTCAACTCGTCGCGGATGATCTGCAGGATACGGTCGCGGCTGCTCAGAATTTCCAGATATTCGCGGATCTTGCCTGCAAGGTCCTGCAATTCGTCCGTCACTTCCTTGACGCCGATCTGGGTCAGGCGTTGCAGGCGCAATTCAAGGATCGCGCGCGCCTGCGCCTCGGACAGGTTGTAGGTGCCGTCGTCATTGGCGGTATGGGTCGGATCATCGATCAGCTTGATATATTCAAGGATCGCTGCCGCAGGCCAGCGCCGCGTCATCAGCGTGTGGCGCGCATCGGCGGCATCGGCAGACTGGCGGATGGTGGCCACGACTTCGTCGATATTGGTCACGGCGACAGCCAGACCGCAAAGGATATGCGCCCGTTCGCGCGCCTTGCGCAATTCGAACGCGGTGCGCCGTGCGATCACATCCTCGCGGAAATCGACAAAGGCGACAAGAAAGGCCCGCAGCGTCAATTGTTCGGGCTTGCCGCCGTTCAGCGCCAGCATGTTGCAGCCGAAATAGGTCTGCATCGGGGTGAAACGGAACAGCTGATTCAGCACCACCTCCGCCGTGGCGTCGCGTTTGAGTTCGACCACCACACGCACGCCGTTGCGGTCGGATTCGTCCTGCACATGCGCGATACCTTCGATACGCTTGTCGCGCGCGGCCTCGGCGATGCGGTCGATCATCACCGATTTGTTCACCTGATAGGGAATCTCATTGATCACAATGGCGTAGCGGTCTTTCCTGATCTCTTCAACGACCGTTTTCGCCCGCACGATCACCGATCCGCGCCCTTCAAGATACGCCTTGCGCGCACCGGACCGACCAAGGATCAACCCGCCTGTCGGGAAATCGGGGGCGGGGATATATTCGATCATCTCTTCGGATGTCAGGTCGGGGTTGTCGATCAGCGCCAAGGTCGCGTCGATCACCTCGCCCAGATTATGCGGCGGAATGTTGGTCGCCATGCCGACGGCGATCCCGCCCGCGCCATTGACCAGCATATTGGGGAAACGGGCGGGCAGGACGGTCGGTTCGCGGTCCTTGCCGTCATAATTGTCCTGAAAATCGACCGTGTCCTTGTCGATATCCATCAGCATATAGGCGGCGGGCTTGTCCATCCGTACTTCGGTATAGCGCATGGCGGCGGCACGGTCTCCGTCCATGGACCCGAAATTGCCCTGACCATCAAGCAGGGGCAGCGACATCGAAAAATCCTGCGCCATCCGCACCAGCGCGTCATAGATCGCGCTGTCACCGTGGGGGTGGTATTTCCCCATCACGTCGCCGACGGACCGCGCCGATTTGCGATAGCTTTTGTCGTGGGTGTTTCCGGCCTCGTACATCCCGTACAAAATCCGGCGGTGAACGGGTTTCAGACCGTCGCGCAGATCGGGGATCGCGCGCGAAACGATCACGCTCATCGCGTAATCCAGATAGCTGGTTTTCAGCTCGTGTTCGATGGTGACGCTTGGCCCCGCATGGGCCATCCGGGTCACCGGCAAATGATCATCGTTTTCAGGGGTTTCTGGGGTATCGTTCACAAAGGCCGCCTGTCTGCTATCAGCTATATTTGGTTCACGCGACTATAGCAGACACCCGATCTTGGGTGCAATGGCACAATCCCCCGGATGGCCGGTTTCAGCCCGAAGCCAGCACCATCGCAAGCCCGTCAGACAGGGGCACCTGCGGGGACCAGCCCAGCAAATGCTGCGCCTTGGCGATGTCGGGGCAGCGGCGCGACGGGTCGTCCTGCGGGCGGGCGGCAAAGCTGACGGTGCTGGCGCTGCCAAGGCTGTCGATGATCGTCTGCGCCAGTTCCAGCACGGTGATTTCATGCGGATTGCCCAGGTTCACGACCTCGCCCGAGGCCTGCGGCTCTGACGCCAGCAGCATCAGCCCGCGCACCAGATCGCTGACATAACAAAAACTGCGCGTTTGCAGCCCATCGCCATGCACTGTCAGTGCTGCACCCCCGCGCGCCTGCGCGATGAACTGCGGCAGGGCGCGGCCATCGTCAGGCGTCATGCCGGGGCCATAGGTGTTGAAAATCCGCGCGATGCGCACATCGACCAACCCCAGACGGTGGGCATCCATCAGCACAGCCTCGGCCGCGCGTTTGCCTTCGTCGTAGCAGGACCGGATCCCCACCGGATTGACATTGCCCCAGTCGGTTTCGCGCTGCGGATGGGACAGGGGGTCGCCGTAAACCTCGCTGGTGGAGGCTTGCACCAGGATCGCGCCACAGGCGGCGGCGTGTTGCATCAGGTGATAACTGCCCATGACATTCGTGCGCCAAGTGCCGATCGGGTCAGCCTGATAATGCACGGGCGAGGCGGGGCTCGCGAGATTGAACACCACATCGGCCTGCGGCAGCTCCGGCATCGCGGCAATATCGGCGGTGATGAGCGTCACCATGCGGTTGCTGGCGCGCTGCAAGGTTTCGATCCGGGCAGGCGTGCTGGTGCTGAAATTGTCGACCACATGCACCGCAGCACCCGCGGCAACAAGGGCTGCGACCAGATGCACGCCGACAAAGCCCGCGCCCCCCGTCACCAGCGCGGTCTTGTCGGTCCAAAATGTCATGCCACACCTTCGGTTTGATTGATCAGCCGCGCCGCGACCCGTGTTTCGCTGTCCATGGTCAGCTGGCTTGCAAATCGCTGCCCGTTTGCTGCGATTTCAGCCGCTTGCGCGTCGTTGCTGCGCACCCAGTCGATCTGCTGGTGCAGGTCCGACAGGTCGGCCTTGATCGGCACGTAATGTTCCCAAGGCCGGATCTGGTCGTAATACCACTGCGTAAACCCGAACTGGCTATCGACCTTGAGGATGCAGCACCCGAGCTTCAGCCGCTGAATGAAATTCGACCAGGCATTGGTGAACCCGTCGATATCCACGGCGAATTTGGCGCTGCCCCAGTCCGTCGCGGGGATGAATTCACCGATCAATCCCGCCTTTTGCAGCACGGTGTTGTAGATGTTGTACGGCATCTCGACAAAGCGGAAATCGATCTGTGTGCCGCGACACTGCTGCGCCATCCGCAACCGCTGCATCACACCCGGATGCGATTTGAACGCCGGATCAAGATTGAAATGGCCCATGTTGTTCAGCGCGCCACGCCAGACGATCCTGTCGTGCCTGTCGGCCCAAGCCACCGGATGCGCGCGCGCATGGGCGTCGATATCGGCATAGCCGCGATGGATCAGAAAATGCATGTCGGGCAGGGCCGTCACACCTGCACGGTTCACCGAATAGGCATAGCGCGCGTTGCTTGGCCCTTCGCCATCGGTGCAATCGGCAAGGATCTCTGTCACGTCGGGGCTGGCATGGGAAAGCCAATGCATAAAACCGGCTGCCTTGTCGAAAAGCTGGGGCTGGTAATGCACCGGCGTCTGGCGGTGAAAATGCAGGTCAAACCCTGCACCATTGCGACGGATCAGGATGTCTGCCGCGCTAAACGGCTCTTCGCTCCACACAAGCCCGACTTGCGGCGGCTCCAGCCCTGCCTTGACGAAACCATTCTGGACATGTTTGACAAGCTGATGTGGCTCGGGCTGTGGTACAGGCACCGGCGCGGCGGTCGAACGCTTGCCGCGAAATTTCTTTTTCAAAATTCTGATGATACGGGGCAAATCCAAACCATGCGTTAACGATACCAAGTCTCGACCTTGATCGAACCGGTGTCGCATTGGCAAGATACATTGCGCCTATCCCGCCCTTTTCAGCATCCCGAAAAGGTCGCGCGGATCATCAGGGTCGGCGATCAGGTCCAGATCGACGTAATAGGGCGTGTCCTTGATCCGGTCGTGGACATAGCGCAGGGCGCTGAAATCCTCGATGGCAAAGCCGACCCCGTCGAAGAGCGTGACTTCGGCCGCGGATTTGCGCCCCTGCGTCTGGCCGGTGATGACCTGCCAAAGCTCTGTCACCGGATGGTCGGCGGGCATCTGCTGGATTTCGCCTTCGATGCGGGTCTGGGGCGGATATTCGACGAAAATGCTGGACCGCGCCACGATATCGCGGTGCAGTTCGGTCTTGCCGGGGCAGTCGCCGCCGATCGCGTTGATATGGACGCCCGCGCCGACCATGTTGTCGGTCAGGATCGTCTGCATGTCCTTGTCCGCCGTCGCCGTGGTGATGACCTGCGCGCCTTCGATCGCCTCTTCAGGTGTCGCGCATTGTGTCACCTGCAGGCCCAGCCCTTCCAGATTGCGGGCACATTTAGCAGTGGCGGCTGGGTCCAGATCGTAAAGCCGGACATGATCGATCCCACAGACGGCCTTGACCGCAAGGCACTGGAATTCCGATTGCGCGCCGTTGCCGATCATCGCCATCGTGGTGGCACCGGGGGCGGCCAGATGTTTGGTTGCCACCGCTGTCATCGCCGCCGTGCGCAGCGCGGTCAGCAGCGTCATTTCGGTAAACAGGCGCGGGTAGCCCGAATAGACATCCGACAACACACCAAAGGCCGTGACTGTCTGGAGCCCTTCGCCCATGTTCTTGGGGTGGCCGTTCACATATTTGAACCCGTAAAGCACCCCGTCCGAAGTGGGCATCAATTCGATCACGCCGACATCGGAATGTGACCCCACGCGCGGCGTCTTGTCGAACTGGTCCCATTTGGCGAAATCTACTTCGATATTGCGGGCAAGGTCCGCGATGAAGGTCTCGATCCCGATGTGATGGACAAGGCGCATCATGTTGTCGACGCTGACGAAAGGCACCAGCGCGCGGGGGGATGCTTTGAGCATTACTTGTAACTCCGGGTGGGGCGGTCGAACACGCGACGGCCCAGCAATGATGCGGTCAGATCGACCATCAGGTTGGCGGTCTTGCCGCGGTCGTCCAGAAACGGGTTCAGCTCCACCAGATCAAGCGATGTGACCAGACCGGAATCGGACAGCATTTCCATCACCAGATGGCCTTCGCGCACGGTGGCCCCGCCCGGCACGGTGGTGCCCACGGCAGGCGCGACAGAAGGGTCGAGGAAGTCGACGTCAAGGCTGACATGCAGCATCCCGTCCACCGCCGCCACACGGTCAAGGAAGGCCTGCAAGGGTGCGCTGATTCCTTCTTCGTCGATGCGGCGCATATCGACCAGTTCGACATCGCCGCGCGCAAGGATTTCATGTTCCGCCGTATCGACCGACCGCAGGCCGATCATGCAGATATTGGCAGGCTCGACCCGCACGGGAAGCGGCGGAAAGGCATCGAACCCGCGCCGTCCCGTGACGTAACCTACTGGTGTGCCATGTAAATTGCCGCTGTCGGTGGTGTCGGGCGTGTGGATATCGCTATGCGCATCGAGCCAGAGCGCGAAGAAGGGCCGCCCCTCGCTTTGCGCATGGGCGGCCATGCCCGCAACCGTGCCCGCGGCCAGCGCATGATCGCCGCCCATGAAAATGGGGAAGCCTTGGGGTGCCGCCTTTTGCGCGGCATCCATCAAGGTCTGGGTCCAGCCCACGTTTTCGGCCAGTTTCCAGACCAACGGGTTGCGCGGTTCGGCCACCTCGACCTGCGCGGGGGCAAGGTTGCCCCAATCTTCCACGCTGTGGCCCAAGGCGGTGACCGCCTCGGCCAGCCCTGCGGTGCGATAGGCATCCGGCCCCATCAAACAGCCCCGGCGGCGTTTGCCACAATCCACGGGGGCCCCGATCAATATGCAATGTTTCTGTGTCATTGCGGCAGATTAGCCAAAACGCCGCTTGGCGGAACCGCGCAAAATGTGCAAAACGGACAGGAATTGATCAGATTGGGCAGTCATCATGGACGAAACGGACAGCGCCATCATCCGCGCCCTGCGGCAGAACGGGCGGGCGTCGCTGTCTGACCTTGCGGCCATCGTGGGTGTCACGCGCACCACCTTGCGCACACGGCTGGACCGCTTGATCGCGGGGGGCGAGATTGCGGGTTTTACCGTGCTGACACGGTCTGACGTGCGCCCCGATGCGGTGCGCGGACTGATGATGCTGGAAATCGCCGGGCGTGCGGCGGAACGGGTGATGAAACGCCTGACCGCCATGCCAGAGGTGATCGTGGTCCATTCCACCAACGGTACATGGGACTTGATCGCCGAAATCGGCACCAAAAACCTCGAGGATTTCGATCAGGCCTTGTTCGCGATCCGCCGGATGGACGGGGTCACGCGGTCCGAGACGAGCCTTTTGCTATCATCACGGCGCTGATCCAGACGGCCATCAGGCCAAAGGACGCGACCGCATTCCAGCTTGCCATCGACAGGGTCAGGAATTCCCACGTCACCTGATCGCACATGACGACACGCGGCCCGTCCAGCGACAGAAGATCGGCGCCTGACAAGCCTTCCAGACTGCTGACACCCGAACAGGATGACGGACCTTCCCACCAGTCACGCTCGACCCCGGTGTGAAACACGCCGATCGCCCCTGTCGTGCCGGCTGCCACAGCGGCAAGCGCGGGCAGGGCGCGCCCGCCGAAGCGCAGCGCCAGCGCCGCAATCGCAATCGCCGCGAAATGCGGCCAGCGCTGCCAGAGGCACATCGCACAGGGCGGATAGCCCAAGGCCTGAAACAGATAGGCCCCCGCCAACAGGGCGAATGACCCGGCTCCGGCCAGAAAAACCATCAGATTGCGTGTCACATGACCCCCAATACGGCAAAACCGCCGATGAGCAGAACGCAAAACAGGATGAACATCAACCCCAGCCGCCGTTCGATGAAATCACGGATCGGCGCGCCGTATTTCCACAGCAAAGCCGCCACCAGAAAGAACCGCAAGGCGCGCGCGACGACTGACGCTGCGACAAACACGGGCAAGGACAGTTGCGTGACACCCGATGCGATGGTGATGACCTTGTAAGGAAAGGGCGTCACCCCCGCGACCAGCACGGCCCAAGCGCCATAGCTGTTATAGGTCGCGGCGAATTCGGTGAAATAGGCCTCTTTGCCGTAGAATTGCAGGATCTGGACGCCGACAGTCTCGTACAGGGCAAATCCGATGTAATACCCGAACAACCCGCCCAAGACCGAGGCCACCGTCGCCACGCCCGCGATCACAAAGGCGCGGGTCGGGCGGGCGATGATCATCGGGATCATCAGCACATCGGGCGGGATCGGAAAAAAGGACGATTCGATAAAAGCCACCGCCGCCAGCGCCCAGAGCGCATAGCGCGTCTGCGCCAGTGAAATCGTCCAGTCGTAAAGTGCGCGCAGCATCGCAAAGCCTTTATGGGTCAGGCTGCTTAGGCCATGCCGCCGCTGCCCCGTCAAGCGATTGCAAATCCGATTGACGCCGCACGACAGCCGGATTAGGAACCGTGCCAGTGCCGATGTGGCGGAATGGTAGACGCAGGGGATTCAAAATCCCCCGGTGGTAACATCGTGTGGGTTCGAGTCCCTCCATCGGCACCAATCGCGTCTTGTGACGCGCTGCCCGCGGAAACTGCGGATCGCCCGATGCGGGTCATGTTCATGCCATTTTCTGTCTCTAAACGATGAGAAATGCGGCAGAACGGACGCAGGCGGCGGATTTTGTTTACGCCCGGTTCGTTCCGGTGTGATGGTGTGTAACAGGGCGCATGTCGCGCCGGATGGAAAAGAACGCAAGCAGGTGGCCAGGTCTTTTTTCGATGATCCCGACCGGACGCAGGGCCGCTGTGACCTGTTGCACCTGACGGGTCCGCAGGTCTGCGGGATCGATTACAAACCCGACACGCCAGACCGCAGCCGAATCCGCTATGCCTGCGGGCGCAGCATGACCTTTGCCCAGATCGCCGAGGTCATTCCCTGTTTCACCCCCGGCACCCGCATCGCGACGCCCAAGGGAGAAAAACCTGTCGAGGATCTTCGGATCGGGGACCGCGTGCTGACGCGCGACAACGGCATCCGCTTTATCACCTGGGCCGGTCAGAAGACGATGACGATGCAAGACCTGCAGATCACCGCCAGCATGCGGCCTGTGCTGATCCGCCAAGGCGCGCTGGGGCAGGGCCTGCCCGAACGCGACATGGTCGTGTCGCCCAATCACCGCGTTCTGGTGGTGTCGGAAATGGCCAAGCTCTATTTCGACGAATCAGAGGTGCTGATCGCGGCCAAGCATCTGACCCATATGAAAGGCGTCGAAACCTCGGACCAGCCCGAGGCGACCTATATCCATTTCATGTGCGAAACTCACGAAATCGTGCTGTCCGACGGGGCCTGGACCGAAAGTTTCCAGCCCGGCGATTACACGCTGCAAGGCATCGACGCCGACCAGCGCGAGGAGTTGTTCCTGCTGTTCCCGGAACTCGCCACCAAGGAAGGTGTCCGGCGCTACCGTGCCGCGCGCAAGACGCTGCAACAGAACGAAGCCGGGCTGATCACCAAGAAAGACTAAAGCGCGGTCCGCCGCCATGCGTCCCATTGTTCAGGCGTATCGAGATCGAAGCGCGCGCGCTGGTCGGGCAGGGGAACCAGACAGGTTGCGGCCTTGTGCGCCTGCACGATTGTATCCGCCCCCGCATCGCCCGCCAGATGCGCGAAATCCGCCCGCAGGCCCGCGTCAAAGATCACCGGATGCCCCGGTTTGCCGTCCTCGGTCGCGCCGCGCCAGATCACGGCGTCGGGGTGCAGGTGCCGCGCGGCGAACACCACCTGCAGATCGGCCGTGGTCAGCGCCACCAGATCGCCCAGCAAGATCATGATAGCATCGCAGTCCGGCAGCTGCACCACCGCATCCCGCATCGTGACGCCCATGCCCTGCGCGGCCTCCGGCACGATCAGCACCGTTGCATCCAGATCGCGGATCACGGCCATGCGCGGATGGTCGGCGGCGGGCAGGGCGACGCAGACCCGATGACCTGTCGCCTGCGCCATCAGCACCTGACGGCGGAGCAGCGGCATGCCTTCGACCACCTGCAACAGCTTGTCCTGCCCCTGCATCCGGCGGGACGCGCCCGCCGCAAGGATCAGGATCGGAATCATCCGCGCATGACCTGCCCGTCAGGGTCGAACAGGGGCGTCATGATCCGGCGGGCGGGGCGGCGCTGGCCCATGATCTCGATCTCGACCATCATATCCTCGGTCGCCTCGGCGCGGGGGATCAGCGCATAGGCGACGGATTTGCCCGCGTGGTGGGAATAGCCACCCGAGGTGCAGAACCCTTTGACCTCGCCCCCGATGAACACCGGCTCATAGGCCACGACATCGGCATCATCCGCGTCGACCAAGAAGGTCGCCAGCATCCGCGCGGGCGGGCTGGCGCGTTCGGCCTCGGCCAGACTGCGCCCTATGAAATCGGTGTTTTTCTTGAAGCTGATAAACCGGTCCATCCCTGTTTCGGCGGCGGTGTAATCGGGCGAAAACTCGCGCCCCCAGGACCCAAAGAACCGGTCGAGCCGCAGCGACATCATCGCGCGCATCCCAAAAGGGGCGATCCCGTGCGGCTGGCCCGCCTGCCAGAGCGTCCACCAAAGCTGCCGCTGGTCCATCGGGTCGCAGTAAATCTCGTACCCCAGATCGCCGGTGTAGCTGACGCGCTGCACGATGCAGGCGATTTGACCCACGGTCATGCGGCGCACGTCCATGAACGCGATCCCCGCCACACCGTCGCGCGTGCAGGCGGCCAGCACATCGCGCGCCTTTGGCCCTGCAATCTGGAATCCTGTACGTTTGTCCGAGATATTCTCGACCCGCGCCTCGGGGCTTGCGTTTTGCAGGAACCAGCGGTGGTGCATCTCCTGCGCGCCATAGCTTGCCGTCAGCTGGAATTCATCCTCGGCCAGACACGACACGGTGAAATCGCCCCAAAGCCGGCCTTTGGGTGACAGCATCGGCGTCAGCGACATGCGCCCGGGCTGCGGGATGCGGCCTGCCATGATCCGGTCGAGCCAGGCGCGCGCGCCGGTGCCCGTCACGCTGAACTTGCCAAAATTCTGCACCTCGTTGATGCCGACCCCGCCGCGCACGGCCGCCACCTCGCGCGCGGTCGCGGCAAAGGCATCGGACCGGCGGAAGGTCGGGGTTTCATAGGTCGGATCGCCGTCCTGGGCAAAGTAATTGGAAACCTCCAGCCCGAACTGATGGCCCCAGACAGCACCGAGATCGGTGAAAATGTCATACATCGGCGTGGTGCGATGGGGGCGGGCAGCGGGCAATTCCTCGTTCGGGTAGCTGACGGAAAACCGGTTCTGGTAATTCTCGATCACCTTGGGGCGGGTATAGCCGGGCGTGATCCAGCGGCCATAGCGCGCGATATCAAGCGCGCTGACATCGCGTTCGCATTCGCCCGTCGTCATCCATTGCGCCAGCATCAGGCCCACGCCTCCACCCTGGCTGAAGCCCGCCATGACACCGCAGGCCGACCAGTAATTGCGTAACCCCGGCACCGGACCGACGAGTGGGTTGCCGTCAGGCGCAAAGGTAAAGGGCCCGTGGATCACCGATTTGACGCCCGCGCGTTCCAGCACCGGAAAACGCTTGTAGGCAAAGGCGATCGAATCCTCGATCTTGTCGAGGTTGTCGGGCAAAAGTTCATGCCCGAAATCCCACGGCGTGCCGTCCACCGCCCAAGGTTTGCAAGGCTGTTCATAGAACCCGATGCATAGGCCCCGCCCTTCCTGCCGCAGATAGCTTTCGCCGGCAGGGTCCATGACATGGGGGTGTTCGCTGGCGCGTTCGTAGATCTCGGGCAGGTCGTCGGTGACGATATACTGGTGTTCCATCGGGTGCAGCGGGACATAGGACCCCGCCATCGCCGCCACCTCGCGCGCCCAGAGGCCCGCGGCATTGACCACATGTTCGGCGTGGATCGTGCCTTTGTCGGTCACCACGT
>DAISXL010000036.1:13042-17292 GCA_036825855.1 Yoonia sp. | reverse complement strand
TCGCGGATCGCATAGCCGCCAACATCGGCCACGGCAGCCCCTGCGCGGATCAGGTCCAGCTCGGCGGGCGATTTGCGCATCCGCTGCGCCATGGTCTGGGCCGCAAGATCGACCAGCCGCGCGGGTTGCAGATTGTCGCGCAGCGCCAGCCGGATCGCCACGGTCAGATGGTCCGATTCGTAGCCCAGAACCTTGCCCAAGCCTGTCACCGACCGCACCGCGCGCCAGTAATTGCTGCGGTCCCAATCGGTATAGGTGATCGCATCGCCATAGGACCGCCGCCACGGTTGACCCGCGTCGATACCCGCGCTGATCGTCACGCAATCGGTCGGTGTCACGACCAGCCCGTATTGGCGGCCAAAGCTGCAATAAAGAAAGCCGGAATAATAGGCGACGTTCTGCATCGAGGTGAACAGCACCGCCTCGACCCCCGCCTTTTCCATGATGGCGCGCAGGCCCGTGAGCCGCGCCTCGTATTCGGCAGGCGCGAAGGGCAGGGATTTTTCACCTTGGTGAAATGTGTAGAATTGCGGACGCGCTGTCATGGCGGACCCTTTCCTCAAAGGTCCCGGCGTTCAGGACGGACAAAGCCAGAGGCAGCGACGCCATCGCCACGATGTAGTGCTAGCCCAGCCTGTGCAGCCGATCAAGCCAGTCTGTCACCCAAGGTCAACCCGCGCAGCACCTCTGCCGCCGGCATCGCGCGTTTGCCCTCGCGTTGGGCGGTGGTGATGGTGACAGCCCCTGTCGCGCAGGCGATGGTGAAGCCGTCCAGCACCGTGCCGAGGGCGGCATCGCCCTGCGCCACGACAGCACCCAACAGCTTGACCCGTTCGCCCGCCACGTCGCACCACGCGCCCGGAAAGGGCGACAGACCGTTGATCTGGCGCGCGACGGATGCGGCGGGCTGCGCCCAATCCACCCGCGCCTCGGCCTTGTCGATCTTGGCGGCATAGGTGACGCCATCCTCGGGTTGAGGTTCCGGTGTCAGATCGGGCAAGCGGTTCAACGCGTCGACGACCAGCCGCGCGCCCATCGCGGACAACCGGTCATGCAGGGCGCCTGTCGTGTCATCGGGCGCAATGTCGGTGGCTTCGCGCAGCAGGACAGGGCCGGTGTCCAGCCCCGCCTCCATCTGCATGATGCAGACGCCGGTCTGCGCATCCCCCGCCATGATCGCGCGGTGGATCGGGGCAGCCCCCCGCCAGCGCGGCAGAAGCGAGGCATGGATATTCAGGCACCCCAGACGCGGCGCGTCCAGCACCGCCTGCGGCAGGATCAAGCCGTAAGCCACGACAACGGCGATATCGGCGTTCAGATCGGCAAACTCTGCCTGCGCCTGCGGGTTGCGCAACGACACAGGGTGACGGACAGGCAGGCCCAGTTCCAACGCGCGCAGATGCACCGCCTGCGGGCGGTCCTTTTTTCCGCGACCCGCGGGGCGCGGCGGCTGGGTATAGACAGCGGCGATGTCATGCCCTGCCGCAACCAGCGCATCCAGCACCGGAACCGAAAACTCCGGCGTTCCCATTAAGATGATGCGCATGGTGTTTCCTTTGGATCAGATTGCAGCTTTAGCAGCGATTTTATGTGCCTTCTTGATCAGCATATCACGGCGCACCTTGGTCATCCGGTCAAAGAACATCCGCCCCGCCAGATGGTCGATCTGGTGCTGCGCTGAGGTCGCCCAGAGGCCGACGAAATCCCGTTCCTCGACCGCGCCTTCGGCGTTCAAAAACCGCACCGTCACCGCACGCGGGCGGCTGATCCGCGCCCAGACGCCGGGCAGATTGGGCGAGCCTTCCTCATGCTCACGAAATTCAACCGAACTGTGCAGGATCTCGGGGTTCGCCAAGCGCACCGCCTGCCCCCGCGCAGAGGAAGCATCGACAACCGCCAAGGCCAGCCCGACACCCAACTGGGGCGCAGCCAGCCCGACGCCGGGCATCGTATCCATCGCCACGATCATCTCATCCCACAGCGCGCGGATGTCATCCGTGATCGCGGCAACCGGCGCCGCAGGCGTGCGCAACACCGGATGCGGCCACGGCACATAAGCGCGATGCGTCATTGCGCGACCCCGATATCGGTGATCAGCACGCCATCCAGATGGTCGTATTCATGGCAGATGCAGATCGCCTCGACCCCGTCGAACCGGCCCTGCTGCACCTCGCCCGCGATATCCTGCCAGCGCAACTCGACCCATGTCGGACGGGCGACGGCAAAGCTGCGCCCGGGGATCGACAGGCAGGCCTCCACCCCCGTGGCAGTGGTGTCGGCCCGCGCGACGATCTGCGGATTGACGAAGGCTTGCGGCGTGGGGTCGCCTTCTTTCCATGTCGTATCAATAACAAAGACCCGCTGCGAGACACCCACCTGCGGCGCGGCCAACCCACGGCCGGGGGCGGCATACATCGTCGCCAGCATCTCGGCGACCAGCAGTTCCAGATCGTCGTCGAAAACCGTCACAGGGGCCGCCACGGCACGCAGCACCGGATCGCCGTCAAACCGCAAATCCAGTGCCATGCCGCTACCCCCGGGCCATTTCGCGTTTCAGTTTCTGCATCTTGCGGGTGATCATCTGGCGTTTCAGCGGACCCAGATGGTCGATGAACAGCTTGCCGTCCAGATGGTCGATCTCGTGCTGCACGCAAGTCGCCCACAACCCGTCAAAGCGGGCGCGCTGCGGCTTGCCGTCAAGACCCAGCCACGCCACATCAACCTCCGCCGGACGTGTGACTTCGGCATATTGCTCGGGGATAGACAAACAGCCTTCGTCGTAGACGGATGTCGCCTCCGAGGTCCAGACAATCTCGGGGTTGATCAGGACCATGGGTTCGGGTGTCGCCTCGGCGTCTTTCTGGCAATCCATCACGATGACGCGGCGCATTACCGCCACCTGCGGGGCAGCCAGCCCGATTCCGGGCGCGTTATACATCGTTTCAAGCATGTCATCGGCCAGCCGCCGCAGGTCGTCGTCAAAGGAAACGACGGGCGTTGTCACCTTTTTCAGACGCGGATCAGGATGAATCAGGATGGGGCGAATACTCATGCCAGCGCATTTAGGCCGCGGCGCGCAGAAATGCAACGCGGACCGCTTGCACCCGCCCGATACAGGGATAGGCTGCGCGCAAGCAAAAGGATCCGCCCATGTCATTCAACACGCCCATCGACCGCCGCAACACCAACAGTTCCAAATGGGACAAGATGGAACAGCTGTTCGGCGTGTCGCCTAAGGACGGGCTGGCGATGTGGACCGCCGACAGCGATTACCAGACCGCACCCTGCGTTCTGGCCGCCATCGACCGCGCCCGTGACCATGGCGTGTTCGGCTACGGGATCGACGGGACAGATTACACCGATGCGATCACATGGTGGATGCAGACCCGGCATGGCTGGACGGTGGACCCCGACTGGATCCTCTCGACCCAAGGGCTGGGCAATGCCATCGCGCTGTCGCTGCAACTGTGGTCGGAGCCGGGCGATGCCGCCGCGATCTTTACCCCCGTTTACCACGAATTCGCGCACAAGATCACCCGCGCGGGCCGAGTTGTGACCACCTGCCCACTGGTACGGGACGGCGATACCTATGTGCTAGACCTCGACGACGCCAAGGCGCGGCTGACCGGTCGTGAAAAGCTGCTGATCTGGTGTTCACCGCAAAACCCGTCGGGCCGGGTCTGGACCGCTGCCGAACTGCGCGCTGTCGCTGCCTTTGCGCGGGACAACGGCATGCTGCTGATCAGCGACGAAATCCACCACGATCTGGTCTACCACGACTGTGATTTCGTGCCGATGGCCGTGGCCGCCCCCGATTTCGCGGATAACACCGTCTATCTGACGGCGGCGTCCAAGACCTTCAACATCGCGGGCCAGCGCACGGGCAACATGATTATCCCCAACGCAAGCCTGCGTGGTCAGGCGCAGGCCTGGCAGGCGATGATGGATTACAAACCGGGATGCCTTGCCATCGCGATGATCACCGCCGCCTATTCCCCCGAAGGCGCGGCATGGGCTGATGCGCAAATGGACCATCTGCAAGCCAATCGCGACCTGTTGCAGGACGGTCTGCGCGCCATACCCGGTGTCTGGTCGATGCCGCTGCAAGCGACCTATCTGGCTTGGGTGGATTTTTCAGGCACCGGCATGGACCATGCCGAAATTGCCGCCCGGATCCGCGACGAGGCGAAAATCGCCGTCTCGCCCGGACCGGCCTTTGGCACGGGCGGCGAAAGCTTCATGCGAATCAA
>DAISXL010000036.1:0-12942 GCA_036825855.1 Yoonia sp. | reverse complement strand
GTCAGCAACCGGCGTCAGCCATTTGAACTCGAACACACGTTCATCGGCATCCTCGACTGCGGACACCACAAGACATTGATACAAATGCCGTGGCCCATCATAGATATTGACATGGCCACGCAATTTGTCGGACCCTTTGAGGTCCAGCGCGAACCCGCCATCCCAGAGCCGCCTGATCCGGTAGGTCGCATCGCCGTCCCGCACCGACAGCCGGTCCTTGCGGCGCAAGGCAGCCTTGCGGGCATCTTCCAATCCTTTGCGAACGGCTTCCGGTAAAAACGTATACATGCGAATCCTCCCACTATGTCGCTAAGTGTGGACCCACAAAGGTAAAAATCAAGTAACCCTAACCGCCACGCCGCAGCGTGATGCCGGCGCGCGCCAGTCAGTCCGCCTTGACGCGCGGGCGCAGCACATGCGGTTTCGCCGCATCGTACAGTGCAGAGTCAGGAAATCCGTGGTTTTCCGATAGCGCGGGCCCCACAAGAATCAGCGCCGTGCGCGTAATCTTGGCCGCCCTGACCTGCGCATGCATATCACTCAGCGTGCCGCGCAGGATCATCTGGTCCGGCCAGCCCACGCGGTAGATCACCGCCACCGGACAATCGGCCCCATAGAACGGCACCAACTGCCGCTCGATCTCGCGCAGGGCGCGGATGCCCAGATGGATCGCAAGCGTCGCCCCTGACCGCGCGAAATTCTCCAGCGTCTCACCCGCGGGCATGCCCGTGGATTTCATCGACATCCGCGTCAAGATGATCGATTGCGCGACTTCGGGCACGGTCAGTTCGGTCCCCAATGCCGCCGCCGCCGCCGCATAGGCGGGCACGCCGGGGATGATCTGGTAATCGATCCCGTCTGCCTTCAGCCGCCGGATCTGTTCGGCGATGGCCCCGTAAAGCGACGGATCCCCCGAATGCACCCGCGCCACATCCTGCCCCTTGGCATGGGCGGCCAAAATCACACCATGCGTGTCATCCAGCGTCATCGGGGCGGTATCCATCACCAGCGCATCCGCTGGCGCACAGGCCACGACAGCCTCGGGCACCAGCGATCCGGCATAAAGGCAGACCGGGCATTCCCCGATCACCCGCGCCGCCTTGAGCGTCAGCAATTCAGGGTCGCCCGGGCCCGCCCCAATGAAATAGACCGTCATCTTCTTTTTTCCCCAAATACTCCCGCCGGCAGGCGGAACATGTCATCCTGCCGCCAGATCACCGTCAATCTTGCGGGCATAGCCGCGCGGCGTATACATCCGCGGCCCTGTCCCCAGCTGCGTCAACCGTGAATGCGACGACCCCACCAGCACGACCGTCAGCATATCGACTTCATCCACATCCAGCTGATCCAGACGGCGATAGCGGATATGCTCCTCTGGCCGCCCCAGCGACGAGGCCAGCATCACCGGCGTATCCGCAGGGCGGTGGCGCAACAGGATCTCGCGCGCCTCGGCCAGCAAGGTGCGGCGGCGCAGGGACACCGGATTGTAGAAGGCGATGACAAAATCGCCCTCCGCTGCCGCCTGCAACCGCTTGACGATATCCCCGCGCGGCGTCAGCAGATCCGACAATGATATCGCGCAGAAATCATGCCCCAACGGTGCGCCCGCCCGTGCCGCCGCCCCTTGCAAGGCACTGACACCCGGCGAACAGATCACCTCGACCCGGCGCGCGGCGTCCGACACGCCCATCTGGTCAGGGCTGCGGTCCAAAAGCTCGAACACAAGCGCGCCCATCGCGTAAATCCCCGCATCGCCCGAACAGACCAGCGCCACGTTCTTGCCTAGCCCCGCCTGTTCCAGCGCATAGCGACAGCGATCCTCCTCGCCCCCTAGCGGGAAATCCGACCGCTCCTTGCCCACAGCCAAAGGCCCCAGCAGATCGATATAGAGCCCGTAGCCCACCAGTTCTTCGGCCTCGGCCACCAGCCGCGACACTTCGGGCGTGCGCCACGCGGCCTGCCCGGGGCCGATCCCGACCACGGACAAACGCCCGCGCGCACGGCCCGCAAGTGTCGTGAGTGGAGCCGGTGCAATCGCCAGCGCACAGGTGGCATTGGCCGTCTTGCGCTTGGCCACCAGCAAGGTCGCCTCCGCCCCCGCCTGCGCCAGTGCCGCCGCCTCGGCCACGCCATGCGTGCCGACCTCGGCAAAGACCACCTCCGAGGGATTAGCCAGACGCGGTGTCAGCGCCTCAAGCTCTGCCGCCGCGAACAGGCGCAGCGGCACATCCAGCGCGCGCGCCAGATCAATGATCGCGGGTTCATCGGCCTTCAGCGTGATCGTATTCACGGACTGCACCGCTTCCGGCGCGACACCCGCCTCGGCCAGCACATCGGCCACAAGTGCGGCCATTTCCGCAGGATCGCAATCGCGCGCACAACCCAGACCCAAGGTCAGCCGCTGCGGCGCGAATTGCAGATGCGCCGGCCCCAGATCGGGCTGCGCCTCCATCGTGCAGGACAGCCGGACCGCATCGCCTTTGGGCAAGTCCGCCAGCCAGGGTGCATCGCCCGCGACCTGCGCGCCGCCCCCCGCCAACAGCGCGGCCATCGCGCCCTTGGCATCTTGGCGGTTGACCAGCCGCCAGCCCGCAGGCGGCTCATCGAGTGCCACGCCAAGTGCCACATCCCCCGCCGTCGTCACCGCCGCCACAGCGCCCAGCGCTTCGGCAATCCGCGCCGCCAGCCGGTTCGCCCCACGATGGCCGCCCAACAATGGCACCACAACTGCGCCATCATCTGACACTGCGATCACCGGCGGTTCCGCCGTCTTGTCCGCGAGCAAGGGTGCGACCGCGCGGATCAAGATGCCCGCCGCACAAACCCCCACTACGGGTACGCCGGCCGCAAACAGGTCGCGCGCATGATCAAGCGCATTGGGAAAGAACGCATCGGCCCTTGCAACACGCCCCTCGCGGCCATGCACCTGCGCGCCCAGAACCGCGGCCACACGATGCGCCACCTCTTCGCCCGAGGCGGACAGCGCCAGAACAACCGGTTTCACAGCCATGGATCAGCCCCTTTGGTCAGCAGGATCATCGAAAAATAGGGGGCGCGCTCGGGCGCATGCGCCAAAGGCAGTACGACCTCGTCAGGCAAGGTCGCGCGTTCGACATAGACCGCCATTTCCGTCAGCCCCAGATCCGCGATCACCGCGCGGATCTTGGCCAGATGGCGCCCCACCTTCATGATGACGACGCTTTCGGCACCTGCGATCCGCGCGCGCAGCTCATCCTCGGGCAAGGGGCCGGGCAGAACCGTCAGTCGTTCGTTACGCGCGACCAGCGGCTTGCCCGCACGGGCAGCACAGGCGGTGATTGACGTCACACCGGGCACCACCTCGACGCGGTAACGCCCCGAAAGCCGCGCGAACAGATACATGAACGACCCGTAAAAGAAGGGGTCTCCCTCGCAGAGGCAGACCACATCCTGCCCCGCCTCAAGCGCTGCCGCGATCTGCACGGCGCCCTCATCATAGGCCGCCTGCGCCGGCGCGCGCTCCACGCTCATCGGCACATCCATCACGATCTCAAGGGCGTGAGGCGAGATCAGGTCCGCCGCAATCGCGCGCGCGAAACTCGCCGCCCCTGCCAGCGTCGGATAGGCCACAACCGCCGCCCCTTCGATCAGGCGCGCGGCGCGCAGGGTCATCAGATCGGGCGCACCCGGCCCCACACCCACGCCGTAAAGAACACCCGTCATTCCGCCCATCGTTCGAGCCCAAATATCCCCGCCGGAGGCAAGCGGCGGAGCCGCTTCAGGGGCGCAGCCCCTCGGCGCTTGCGCGCCTCACCCCGGAGTATTTCTGGAAAAAAGAAGTCGCTGGGATCAAGATGCACGGCCATCATCTTTTCACGAGGCTCCATTGCGTCACCGGCATCAGCGGCCGCCAGCCGGTCAGCCGCCCCACGGGTTCGGCGCGGTGCACCGAGAGTTTCACCAGATCGCCGCCATGCGCCTTGTGCAGCGCAATCAGTTCCGCCTCGCTTTCCAGTGTGACGGCATTGGCCACCAAGCGGCCCAAAGGACGCAAGGCCGCCCATGCCGCATCAAAGGTTTCCCGGCTGAGGCCCCCGCCGATGAAAATCGCATCGGGGGCCTCAAGGCCCTGCAAAGCCGCGGGCACCATCCCGTCGATCAGTTCCAGCTTTGGCGCGCCCAAAGCCAGCGCATTGGCCGCGGCAAAGGCGCGCCTGTCCGCGCGCGGCTCGATCCCGATGGCGCGGGCATAGCGCGCGGCGCGCATCCATTCGATCGCGACCGACCCGCAGCCGCAACCGATATCCCACAAAAGCGCGCCGCGCATCGGCATCAACTTGGCCAGGGTCGCGGCGCGGACTTCCTGCTTGGTCATGGTGCCGTCGGACTGGAACAGCGCGTCCGCCAGACCCGGCACGCGCGGCAGCAGGGCGGCATCGGGGGCGGCGATGCACTCGACTGCCAGCGTGTTGAAAGCAGGGACCTCGTGCATCCAATCCTGCGCAAGCCCGTCAAAGCGCGCCTCATCCTTACCGCCCATCGCGGCGAGCACCGTCATGCGCGACTGCCCGAAGCCACGCGCCGTCAGAAAGGCCGCGATCTGGCCGGGTGTTTCCGCGCCCGTCGTCAGGATCAAGAGCCGCGCGTCGGGCTGGATAAAGGCGATCATCTGTTCGACGGGGCGGCCATGCACCGTCAGCGTTTCGACATCCGCCAGCGACCAGCCCATCCGTGCCGCCGCCAGCTGGAACGCCGACAATTGCGGGTGATAGACGATCTGCGCGGGATCAATCGCGCGCCCGATCCTTGCGCCGACCGAGAACCACAAAGGGTCCCCCGTCGCCAGCACGACGACACGCCGCCCGCGCAGTCCTTCAATCGTGGAAATCAGCGCATCGAACGGATGCGGCCATGCCAGCCGTTCCGCGTTCAGGTTCTCGGCCAGCACATGATGGCGGTCGCCGCCGATGATGACCTCGGCGGCCTCGACCACGGCGCGGGTCGCAGGGACCAGCCCTGCCATCCCGTCTTCGCCGATGCCGACGATATGCAGCCATGGTTCAGACATCTTCGGGCAACCCCGCAGCCAAGGCGTTGACCGCCGCAGAGGCCATCGCAGACCCGCCGCGCCGCCCCCTCAGCGCGATGTAATCGCAGCCGCGCGGATCGCGGGCGAGTTCGGCCTTGCTTTCGGCGGCGCCCACGAAGCCCACCGGAAAGCCAAGGATCACCGCCGGTTTCGGCCAGCCTGCGTCAAGCAGTTCCAGCAGATGAAACAGTGCTGTGGGCGCATTGCCAATGGCGACGACGGCCCCCTCGATCCGGTCGCGCCACAATTCCACCGCAGCGGCGGACCGGGTATTGCCGATCTGCGCGGCAAGTGCGGGCACCGCAGGATCGTTCAAGGTCACGATCACCTCGTTGCCCGCTGGCAGATAGCGCCGGATGATCCCCGCGCCGACCATTTCGCAATCACAGAGCAAGGGCGCGCCCGCACGCAACGCCGCCTGCCCCGCCTCGGCGACCTGCGCGGAATAGGCGAGCCTGTCGACAATCTCGACCATCCCGCAGGCATGGATCAGCCGCGTCATCAGCGGATGCAGCGCAGGCGCGAAACGGTCCAGCCGCGCCTCGGCCCGCACGGTGGCAAAGCTTTGCGCATAGATCGCCTTGGGGTCGGTCTCGTAGGGGCGCAAGGCGATACCTTTCCCGCTCAACGCTTCAGCGTCTTGCGCGCGCTTTCGGGTCCATGCGGATGTTTGGCATGGGGGTAAGGCGCGTGATGATGGTCGTGGTCATGGTGGTGATTGTCGTGATCATGCGGGTGGTCATGATCATGATGATGGTGGTGATGATCGTGGTGATGATCCTGCGCGATCAGGCGGCACATGCCGGTGCAGAACGTGTCACACAGCGCGCAATCCGCCACGTTCGACCCCGGCGCGCTGGCGCCCTGACCTTCGACATGGTGGTGATGGCTTTCCTGCACGGCGCCGACCTCGGCTTCGAACCCCAACACCTGCGTGCGGTATTTGCACAGAACGCAGGTCGCAGGCGGCACCGCGCCAAAGGCGGGGTGGCTGCGGTCGGCGGCGCTGATCGTATGGCTATGACCATCCTCCAGCGCCAGCACCTGCGCGCGATAGCCGCAGATGCCGCAATTGGGCGGCGGCGTGGCGCTGTCCTGTTCCAGAATACGTTCAGCGAAGGTTTCGAGCACCTTGGGATGATCGCCAAGGTATCCGGCCTTCACGAACTGGATTTGAGGATGTTCGGCGGCGACCTGATCGGTGAACCCATAGATCCGGTCGATCAGGATGCCCGAGAACAGGAAATACGGGAAGACAATGATCCGCTTGTAAGGCAGGCGGGCGGCATGTTGCAGGCAAGGTTCGACCAGCGGGAAGGTCACGCCGGAATAGCCGACCTCGCACCAGCCAAAGCCCATGCCTTCCTGGATCATCCGCGCGATTTTCGCGACATTGCCGTTGGCGTCAGGGTCGGAGGCGCCGCGCCCGATCACGACCAGACAGGTGTCCGTCACCGCGACCTTACCGTGTTTGACATTCGCCCGGTCCACCGCTTCCTGCACGCGGCCTGCCGCGGCGGCGATCATCTTGGGGTCAATGCCCAGTTCGCGCCCGTAATTCACGCTGATCCCGTGCTTGGCGGCATAGGTGTTCAGCACGGTGGGAATGTCGTTCTTGGCATGCATCGCGGCAAACAGCATCCCCGGCACCGCCAGAATGCGGTCACAGCCCGCCGCGCGCAGGCGGTCCAGCCCGTCGCGGATCACGGGATTGGCGAATTCCAGATAGCCATAGTCGGTGATCCAGTCGTCCGGCAGATAGGCGGGCAGCTTTTCCGCGAGCACCGCGAATTCATCGACGGCGGACTGGCTGCGCGAGCCATGGCCACAAATCATCACGCCTGTTTTCATGCCGGTATCCCTTGCCGCTTGCGGTTGGCCGCGTTTGTCTGCCCGACATGACCAGAAACCCGCAAGCCACGGGTGCGACGATGCGACAGTCTGGTCCCCGCTTGGGTCGACCGCTCTGTCTCCAACCGCTCTGGCCCTGCAAGGGCTTCGTCTGGCTGGCGGTATAGACTGGTCGGCCTGTCGGAGCAAACCGTTAAGCGGCGCAAAATGCGTCAGGCGCGACTCGTCTTGGCGTCGGTCTGGTGCTATCGCTGCGCCGGAACAAGGTCAGACAGTGTGGGAACGTCGTGGAAGGCTGGTACTTGATCCTGATGATCTGGGGCGACGCCTATGGCGATGCCGATTGCAACCGGCTGATCCGCACGGCCTATGCGCATAGCCCGTCGCTGAAAGGCGTCGTGGTGCTGACCGACCGGACCGATCGCAAGCTGGATAGCCGCGCCGTGCAAGCCCCGATCGCGGCTGATTTCGATCTGCCCGAGCACAAGAAAAACGGCCTTGCCGTCAAGATCTCCCTGTTCCAGATCGACGCCCTGCCCAAGGGAGCGCCTTGCGTTTACATCGACCTCGACAGCGCCATCATCGGTGATCTGGGTCAGCTCGCGGCGCTGACGCAACAAGGGCCACTGTGGACATTGCCGACGGCGCGGGCGCGGTTCACGGCCTGGTCGCGCCTGCGCTGGCGGTTCAGCGGGGGGCGGCGATATGGGGCTGGAAACTCGTCTGTCTTTGCCTATCGCAATGCCTTTGCGGGCAATCCGACCGCCAAGTTCCGCGACAGGACGCCCGTCTTGGGGCAAATGGCCTCTGACAACATCCGCGGCAATGACGACCGGTTCATCGGATGGTCCTGTCAAGACATCATCCGTCCGCTGCCAAGGCACCTTGCGGTCCGGTTCAGGATCGAATTCCTCGAAGTGACGGTCTGGTTGAACCGGATCAAGGCGCGTCTGCGGCGCAAGGCGCGCCAAAGCCTTGTCGTCGTGACCTTTGACGGGGCCCTTACCAAACCGTCCGTGATCGCCGCGTTGCCTGATGGCGCCGAGATCGCCGACCATCATGGCCGTCGCGCCAGATGGACCGATCAGGAAATGAGCGGGCTTCGTCGGATCATGCGGGACGCCTTGAAAGGTTGACCGGGCACCCATTGTGCGCAGGCGCACCGACGCTGCGCCGTCATCCGCCTTTGTTCGCCGCCGCCAAGAGGTTAGGTCGGATGCAACACAAAGGAGAATGATCATGGGCCAACTGGTTGACGGCGTCTGGCATGACGTCTGGTACGACACCAAGAAATCCGGCGGCAAGTTCGAGCGCAGCGAAGCGTCGTTCCGCAACTGGATCACCGCAGACGGGTCCGCCGGGCCATCCGGCAAGGGCGGCTTTGCAGCGGAATCAGGGCGGTATCATCTTTACGTCTCCTATGCCTGCCCTTGGGCGCATCGCGCGCTGATCTTTCGCGCGCTGAAGGGGCTCGAGGATCACATCAGCATTTCCGCCGTGCATCCCGACATGCTGGGCGAAGGCTGGACGTTCAAGACGGACGACAAGGGCGCGACCGGCGACACGTTGTTCGGCTATGACTATGCCCGCGAGGTGTACCTGCGCGCCCTGCCCGACATGACCGGCCGCGTCACCGTGCCGATCCTGTGGGACAAAAAGCGTGAAACCATCGTATCGAACGAATCGTCCGAGATCATCCGCATGTTCAATTCGGCCTTCGACGGGATCACCGGCAATACCGACGACTACTGGCCCGAGGAATTGCGCGACGCCATCGCCCCCGTGAACGACCGGATCTATGACACCGTCAACAACGGCGTCTACAAGGCGGGCTTCGCCACGACGCAAGCGGCTTATGAGGATGCGGTCTATCCGCTGTTCGACAGTCTTGACTGGCTGGAGGACCGGCTGGGCAAGTCCCGCTATCTGATGGGCGACAAACTGACCGAGGCGGACTGGCGGCTCTGGACGACACTGCTGCGGTTCGATCCGGTCTATCACCTGCATTTCAAATGCAACCGCAAGCGGATCGCGGATTATCCCAACCTGTCAGGTTTCCTGCGCGAGCTTTACCAGGTGCCCGGTGTCGCTGCGACGGTGAACATGGACCACATCGTGCGGCACTATCACTACAGCCACGACACGATCAATCCGAACCGGATCATCCCGATCAATCCGGTCATCGATCTGTCAGCGCCACACGGTCGGCAGTAACGCTACCGTAATGGTGCACGATCGCGGCCAGGTCTTTTGGCGGGGTCGCGGTCTGGATAAAAGCCCGGGCATTCGCGCTATAGCCGAAAATCGACCCGTCCGAAAAGATCGTGGTGTCCGTCACGAAAACGACGTTGGTGCGTGGATGGCGGAACTGCGCAAGATCCGCGACCGCCAGCGCATTGCCGCCGTCAAGCATCACATCCAGAACGATTACGTCGAAACAGGTCTTTTCAAGCGCGCCCAGTGCGGCCGCGCCTGTTTCGACGCGCCGGACCCGCGCACCCAGCCGCTCGAGCTGCTCTTGCCAAAGCGCGCCCAGTCTGGCGTTTGCCTGAACGATCAGCACCTGCATAGGCGACATCCCATCATTTGGACCCTTGTCTGCGTGCCGCGACCGGCTTGCCTGATCGCCACCCGAGTCCTATGCATCATCGAAGACCGGAACCTGCATCAAAAGAAAGTGCGCATTTCGTGATCTTGCGGAACGGGCGATAATCCGCTTGAACGGCAGTGACACCGAAAGGCTGCAACATGACCACCTGGATCACGATCTGCGACACCTGCAAGCGCGAAGGCTGGGACACCGGCCCGATGGCGCAGACCGACGGCGAAGCCCTTGCCGCCTTGATCGAGGTCGCAGCAACCGGCCTGTCCGAGGTCAAGACCAGACGGGTGTCCTGCCTGATGGGCTGCAAGACAGGCTGCAATGTCACCATCCAAGCGCAGGGCAAGCTGAACTATACCTTGGGTAATTTCGAACCTGACACCGATGCCGCCTCTGGCATCGTGGCTTATGCCCTGTCGCATGCCCAAAGCCCGACAGGGCAGGTCCCCTACCGCGACTGGCCGCAAAGCATCAAAGGCCATTTCGTGACCCGCCACCCGCCATTGCCCGACAGCGAATGACGGTTGTGCGCGATCATGGCGGCGGGCTTGATGCCGCCATTGCGCGCTATGGCGGCAGTCGGGCGTCATGGCTCGATCTGTCCACCGGGATCAATCCGGTGCCTTATCCGCTGCCGCAATTTGCCGCCGATGCCTGGACGGCCCTGCCGGACAAGGCGGCCTTTGCCCGCCTGCACGATCTGGCGCGCGGGTTCTGGGGCGTGCCTGCGGGGGCGGGCATCGTTGCAGCGACAGGGGCCTCTGCCATCATTGCCGCCTTGCCGCGCGTGTTTCCGCAAGGCGAGGTCTGTATCCCGGGCCCCACCTATAACGAACACGAAGCCGCCTTTCGCGCTGCTGGCTGGACCATCGGCAAGGTGCCGCGTCAGGCGCTGGTGGCCGTCCATCCCAACAACCCCGACGGGGCGGTCTGGTCCGCGCCCGATTTCACCACGCCGATCGCGATCATCGACGAAAGCTTCTGCGATGTGATGCCGGACCAGTCGCTGGTCCATCTTGCCAGCCGCCCGAACACGGTGATCCTGAAAAGCTTTGGCAAGTTCTGGGGGCTGGCGGGCCTTCGCCTTGGCTTTGCCATCGGCGACCCGGCGGTGATCGCACGGCTAGCGGATATCTTGGGACCGTGGCAAGTCTCCGGTCCCGCGCTGAATATCGGGGCAGAGGCCTTGGCCGATCCGCAATGGGCCGATGCGACACGGGCAAGGCTGACGCAGGATGCGCAAAGGCTGGACCAGTGCGTGACCGCCAAAGGGGCAGAGCTGCTGGGTGGGACGTCCCTGTTCCGGCTTTACCGCGTGGATGACGCGGCGCGCTGGCAGGACCGTCTGGCCCAAGGCCATGTCTGGTCGCGCGTCTTTCCCTATGCGCGCGACTGGCTGCGCCTTGGCCTGCCCGCCCCTGACCGCTGGGCGCAGCTGGAGGCGGCATTGTGACCCTGTTTTTCGGCATGATCCTCGATGCGCTATTCGGAGAACCGAAATGGCTCTGGTCGCGCTACCCGCATCCGGCGGTCCTGATGGGGCGGCTGATCGGCTGGTGTGACCAGCGGTTCAACGCAGGCGATGCGCGGCAGGCCAAAGGCATCGCCGTGCTGGCGGGGCTGGTTATCGGCGCAGGGCTTTTGGGCCTGATCCTTGATGCCTTGCCAGGCACCATCATCGACATTCTGGTCATCGCCGTACTGCTCGCACAAAAATCACTGGCCGATCACGTGCGCGCCGTCGCTGACGCGCTGCGCCTGTCGCTGGGCGATGGCAAACGCGCGGTGGCGATGATCGTGGGGCGCGATACGCGCGACATGGACCGGCCCGCCGTCGCGCGGTCCGCCATCGAAAGCGCCGCCGAGAACCTGTCTGACGGGGTGATCGCGCCCGCGGTCTGGTTCCTGATCGCGGGGCTGCCGGGGCTGCTCATCTACAAGATCGTCAACACTGCCGACAGCATGATCGGCTACCGCACGCCGCGCCACGCCGATTTCGGCTGGGCCGCCGCACGGTTCGACGACCTGCTCAACCTGATCCCCGCGCGCCTGACCGCGCTGATGATCTGGGCGGTGACCCGCCGCCCAGACCCGCGCGGCATTCTGGCTGATGCTCCCCTGCACCGCTCGCCCAACGCGGGCTGGCCAGAGGCGGCGATGGCCCACGGCCTTGATATCGCGCTCAGCGGGCCGCGCAGCTATGACGGGGAGTTGCGCGATTATCCTTTCGTGAATGCAGGCGGCGAACATGACCTGACCCCCGCCGACATCGACCGCGCGGTCAGCGTCTTGTGGAAAACATGGGCGCTGATGCTGGTTCTCGCCCTGATCACCGCCGCCTGACCCGTTTCCGCCGATCGCGCACCCTGCATCTTGCACCATGCGCCTGCCCTGCTAGGGTCGGGCCGAACCAGAAACGGAGCCGTCCCATGCGCCTTGCCCTTGCCACCGCCCTGACCCTGCTGACGGGTGCCGCAACAGCCCAAACCTGCGGCGGCGATGTCGGCAGCTTCATTGCAGGCGTCAAGGCCGAGGCTGTGGCCACCGGCATCCCCCCCGCCACGGCGGACGCGTTTTTCGCAGGTGCGCAGATCGATCAGGCCGTGCTACGCGCCGACCGCTCGCAAGGCGTGTTCCAGCAGGATTTCATCCAGTTCTCGCGCAATTTGATCAGCCAGAACCGCGTCGACAACGGCGCGCGCAACAGCCAGCGCTTCGATGCCACCTTCCGCCAGATCGAAAGCCGCTTTGGCATCCCGCGCGGCGTGCTGCTGGCCTTCTGGGCGTTCGAGACAGATTACGGCGCGGTGCAGGGCAATTTCAACACCCGCAACGCGCTGCTGACGCTGGCACATGACTGCCGCCGGCCAGAGCTGTTCCGCCCCCAACTGATCGCCGCGATCGAGCTTTACCGGCGCGGCGGCATGGACCCCGCAACCACCCAAGGGGCTTGGGCCGGTGAAATCGGCCAGTTGCAGAAACTCCCGCGCGAGATCGTCGAAAAAGGTCTCGACGGCGACGGCGACGGCGTTGTCGACCTGAAAAACTCCGCCCCCGACGCGCTGATGACGGGCGCAAACGTGCTGTCCTCGCTGGGCTGGCGCCCGAATGAGCCTTGGATGCATGAAATCACCGTCCCTGCGAACCTCGACTGGTCGCAGACCGGCCTGACCAACAAACGCCCTGTCAGCGACTGGGTCGCCATGGGCGTGACCGCGCGCCAAGGCAGCCTTGGGCCGTCCAACCTGCCCGCCGCGATCCTGCTGCCGATGGGGCGCAACGGGCCGGCCTTCATGACCTACCCCAATTTCGACGTCTATTTCGAATGGAACCGCAGCTTTGTCTATGTGACGACCGCCGCCTATTTCGCAACCCGCCTCAGCGGCGCGCCGGTCTACAACGCGGGCAATCCGTCGCCCGC
>DAISXL010000035.1:0-17744 GCA_036825855.1 Yoonia sp. | reverse complement strand
TCAAGGCCGGAATTGGCGTCGATCACAGCTTTCAGATCATCAGGCAAGGCGTTGTAACTGTTGATGTTCATCGCCAGAATGAAGGTCGCGGCATAAAGCGCTTCACCCTCGAATTCGGTATGGTTGGTGACCAGTTCCTGCACGCGGATCGAAGGGGCGACTTCCCACGGGATCACGGCGCCGTCGATGACGCCACGCGACAAAGCCTCTGGCACGGCAGGCACGGGCATGCCGACGGCGGTGGCGCCAAGGTCGGTCAAGAGGTTGGTGATCACGCGGGTGGGGCCGCGCAGTTTCAGCCCTTCAAGGTCGGCAATCTGTGTCACAGGACGGTTGGCGTGGATGACGCCGGGGCCATGTACCCATAGGCCCAGGGGTTTGAAAGCAGCGAAATCGCTGTCCATCATCCGTTCCTCGGCCAGTTCCCAGAAGGCGCGGGATGTCGCCTCGGCATCGGGCGAGATGAAGGGCAGTTCGAACACTTCAAGCTGCGGGAAACGGCCCGGCGTATAGCCCGGCAGCGTCCAGACGATATCGGCCACACCGTCGATCACCTGATCGATCAGCTGCGGCGGTGTGCCGCCCAGTTGCATGGACGGGAAACGGTCGATCCGGATGCGGCCATTGCTGTCGGCCTCGACCTTGTCGGCCCAGACATCAAGGATATTGGCGGGCACATTGGCCTGCGCGGGCAGGAACTGGTGCAGGCGCAACGTGACCTCTTGCGCGCTGGCGGCAGAGCCGATGGCGGCGGCGACAAGGCCAGCGAAAAGACGGCGGGTGATGGTCATGAAAGCCTCCCTGAAAAACTCGCCGCAGCTTTGCGTCAAGCCCCGCTGCGGCGCAAGAGCGATGACGTCACACCACGCGGGCGGTGACCGGGGCCAGATCCCCGATCCGGCCTTCCATCAGATCGCCGCGCACAACGGCACCCACACCGGCAGGCGTGCCTGTCATGATCAGATCGCCGGGCAGCAGCGTGTAAAGCGTGGACAGATCCGCGATGATTTCCGGCACCGACCAGACCATGTCGGACAAAAGCGCGCTTTGCCGGATCTCGCCATTGACCGCCAGCGTGATCGGCAGGCTGGCAAGGTCGGGCACATCCGCCGCGGGGGTGATCGGCGCGATGATCGCGGAATGGTCGAAATCCTTGCCGGTGTCCCAGGGGCGACGCTTGTCCTTGGCCTGCGCCTGAAGGTCGCGGCGGGTCATGTCGAGCCCGCAGGCATAGCCCACCACGATGTCCAGCGCATCGGCAATCGCGATGTCGCGCGCTTGCCCCCCGATGGCCACGACCAGTTCCATCTCGTGATGCAGGTCATTCGTGCGCGGCGGATAGGGCATATCCTCGCCCGAAAGCAGCACGGCATGGGCGGATTTGGTGAAGTAGAACGGCGCTTCGCGGTCGACCTCGTGGCCCATTTCGGCGGCATGGGCCGCATAGTTGCGCCCGACGCAAAAGATGCGCCCCACGGGGAAACCCGCAGCACCGGTGACGGGAACCACAGGAGCGGGGCGAGGCGGAAACAGGGTGTTGGTCATGATGCTCTCAGACTGGTGAATTGATTTCGCGGCGGGTTGCGGATACCCGCACCCGACGTGGTACGATCACCCCGTTCGCCGGGCGAAGGCAATGCCCCGCAGTCGTCGGAGACCGAGTTGAGAGTTGATTTGCCCCCCCTGGACGATCTTGTCGCCTGTCCGCAGTGTGACACGCTGCATCTGGCGGCCGATCTGCCCGAGGGGACCCGCGCCTGCTGCCAGCTTTGCGGGCATGTCCTGATGTCCGCGCAAAAGACAGCCGTCGCGCGGATCATCTCGCTGGCGCTGACGGCCTTCGTTCTGATGATCGCCGCCGTCAGCTTTCCGTTTCTGGCACTTGATGCGGGCGGTATGCGCAACGCAACATCGGTCATCGACGCGGTCCTTGCGTTTCGCAACGGGCTGGCCTTTCCGCTCGCCATCGCGGTGGCTTTTTTCATCGTGGTGCTGCCATTGATGCGGCTCAGCGCGCTAATCTACGCGCTGGGGCCGCTGGTGACAGGCCGCAAGCCCCGTCCGGGCGCGCGGGTGGCCTTTGGCCTTGCCGAGAAGCTGCGCCCGTGGAGCAGGCCGAAATCTTTATCGTCGGCGTGACCGTGGCGCTGATCAAGGTCGCGGGCATGGCCGCCGTCACGATCGGCCCGGCGTTCTGGGCCTTCGCGGGTGTTGTTGTCATCACGATCCTCAAGGATCAACTGATTTGCAGGTATTCGATTTGGGAAGCACTGGACAAAGCACGGGTCTGATGTCGGCACGCGCGGCGGGTCTTGTGGCCTGTCGGAACTGCGGACAGGTCCACAAGATCGACACGGCGCGCTGCAAACGCTGCGACAGCCCCTTGCAAAGCCGCGACGCCCAAAGCCTGCAAAAGGTCTGGGCCTGGCTCATCGCGGGGATCATCGCCTATATCCCCGCCAATACCTATCCGATGCTGCTGACCTCGACCCTGACCGACCGCAGCGAAAGCACGATCATCGGCGGCGTGATCGAATTGGTGGACTATGGCGCTATCGGCATCGCGCTGGTGGTCTTTGTCGCATCGGTCGTGATCCCCGTGGGCAAGTTCGTGGCGATCGTGTATCTGGCGATTTCCGTACAACGCGGGTCATACCGCAACCAGCACGGACGGCACCGCGCCTATGACGTGGTCGAATTCATCGGCCGCTGGTCGATGATCGACGTGTTCGTCGTGGCCATCCTTTCGGCCTTGGTCCAGCTTGCGACCATTGCCACCATCAACCCCGGTATCGCCGCCGTCAGCTTTGCGCTATCGGTCATTTTCACCATGCTGGCCGCGCAATCCTTTGACCCGCGGTTGATCTGGGACGCGGACAGGACAAGCCATGACTGACACACCCCCAAGTGGCCCTGCGCCGATGAACATCCGTCCTGCAAAAACGCCGGTCATACAGCGGTTGGCGCTGGTCTGAATCGTGCCCCTCATCGCGCTGGCAGTATCGCTTGGGGCGGCATGGCAAAGCTACAGTGACCGCGGCGTGCTGATCACGATCGCCTTTGACAATGCCGCTGGCGTGCAGGCAGGCACGACCGAAATCCGCTACCGCGATATCCGCGTCGGGCTGGTCGAGGCCGTGGAGTTCGACGAGGGCCTCGGCGCAATCCTTGTACAGGCGCGCATCGATCAGGACATCGCACCCTATCTCGATGCCGACGCGCAATTCTGGGTCGTGCGGCCGAATGTGTCGGTGCGCGGGATCAGCGGGCTCGATACCGTGCTGTCGGGGGTCTATATCGAAGGCAACTGGAACACGACTGCTGATGTCGCGCAGACCAATTTCACCGGGCTTGAGCGACCGGTCCTGACCCGTGCAAACCAGCGCGGCACAGCGATCCTTTTGCAAAGCGACAATGCGGGGTCCATCGCCGCAGGGGCACCGGTGCTGTCAAGGGGCTTGCGGTCGGCTATCTGGAAGAACCGCAGCTGAATTTCGATGGCAGCGGCGTGGTCGTGCAAGCCTTCATCGAGGCGCCCTTCGACCGCCGCATCACCAGCAGCACAAGGTTCTGGGACGTGTCGGGCTTTAGCGTCAGTTTCGGCGCAAGCGGCGTGGCACTGAACGTCAATTCGCTGGCCTCGCTGATCGAAGGCGGGGTGGAATTCGACACCATCGTGTCGGGTGGCGATCCGGTCACCGAAGGGCAGTCCTTTGCGATCTACGGCTCTGAACAGGTGGCGCGCGACAGCCTGTTCACAGATCCGTCCGCCGAAGTGCTGCGCGTCGCGGTCCTGTTTGACGAGGCTGTCACAGGGCTGGTGCGCGGGGCCGATGTGCGGTTTCAAGGCATCCGCATCGGAGAAGTCAGCGAGATCAGCGCCATCGTCGTCGGCGAAGGCAACGAGGCCGAGGTGCGGCTTCAAGCCGTGCTGGATATCCAGCCATCGCGGCTTGGGCTGGGGGTCGATGCCACGGCGGATGACGCCCTGAACCTGCTGTCTGACTTTGTCGACCGCGGGCTGCGGGGGCGCATGGTGACTGGCAATATCCTGTCGGGGTCGCTGGTCGTCGAACTGGCGCAGATCGACGATGCGCTGCCTGCGATCATGGCGCGCACATCGGGACGCTATCCCGTAATCCCCACGACGGAATCGGATATCTCCGACGTGGCCGCCACCGCCGAAGGCGTGCTCGCACGGATCAACGCGCTGCCCGTCGAGGACTTGATGAACGGGGCCATCGACATGATGGACAGCATCGAACGGCTGGTCGACAGTGACGACACCCGCGCCGTGCCATCCTCTGTCATCGCCCTTCTGGACGAGGCGCGCGGGCTTGTCGGCTCCGAGGACCTGCAAGCCGTGCCCGCCGAATTGCGCCGCGTGATCGCCGAAATCGACGCCATCGTGGCCAGCGCCAATGACGCCGATCTGGTCACGTCGCTGGACAATGTGCTTGCGGTCGCTGCCAGCGCCATCGGCAACATCGAAGCCGCAACGCGCAACCTGCCGCGCATCACCGCCGAGATCGAGGCCCTGACGATCCGCGCCAATCAGCTGGAACTGGACGCGCTGGTGACATCCGCCGCCAGCACGCTCGACGCCATCGACGCCTTTGTCGCGTCCGAGGATACCCGCGCCCTGCCCGGCAGCCTGAATGGCGCGCTGGACGAATTGCGCGCTGTCATGGCCGAATTGCGCGCAGGCGGCGCGGTCGAGAACGTGAACACCCTGCTGGCCTCGGCCAATTCCGCCGCGCGCGCGGTCGAGGATGCGGTCAGCACGCTGCCGGATCTGTCCGCGCAGGCCGGCCGGCTGGTCGCGCAATCCGAACAGGTCGTGGCAAGCTTTGGCGAAAGATCACGCTTCAACGCCGAAACGCTGGCAACCTTGCGCGAAATACAGGCGGCGGCGAATGCCGTGTCGGCCCTCGCCCGCGCGATCCAGCGCAACCCCAATTCACTGATTACAGGACGGTAAAGATGCACAAGACACTGATGATCATGGCCGCTTTGGGCCTTGCCGCCTGCAGCGCGCAACCCGACCGGCTGGCGCTGACCCCTGCCGCCTCGACCTTGCAGCTGCAACCCGCGGTGCGCAGCGCTGTGGTGCGGACCGTGTCCTTGCCGACCTATGCCGCGGTCGAGGAAATCCCGCTGCAAAGTGCTGACGGGCTGATCACCGCCAATAGCGACATTCTCTGGGCGGATGATCCGCAGCGCGCCATGACGCTGGCCATCGCGACGACGCTTGGCACCATCACCGGCGCCGATGTGGGGCCGGAGCCTTGGCCGTTCATCGCGCTGCCCGATGTGGCCATCGACATCCGTGTCGCCCAGATGATCGCGGGCGCGGATGGTCTGTTCCGCCTTCAGGGCCAGTATTTCGTCGGTGGCGACGGGATCGCCTATCGCAACAGCGCCCACAGGTTCGATATCCGCACCCCGCTGGCCGACCAGAGCATCGGCAGCATCAGCGCCGCCCAATCCGCCGCCGTGCTGACCCTTGCCGAGGATATCGCGCGCCGCATCGCGCGCTGAACCCTTTACATCTTCCGAGCCCAAATATCCCCGCCGGAGGCCGCAACTGCGTCGCAGACGCAGGCAGCCCCCGGCGCGGCTTATCCTAGAACTTGACCCAGCCCGCGTTGCGCGCGGATGACCGCACGCAGGCATCGACGAACTGCATCCCCTTCAGCCCGTCGCTGATGGTCGGATAGACGACCGCCTCGGGGGTTTTTTTACCGGCACGATGCGCGACAATCGCCTCTGCCGCCTCGTTATAGATCGTGGCAAAAGCTTCCAGATATCCTTCGGGATGCCCGCCCGGCGTGCGCGTCACGCGCGCCGCATCCGCCGTGCTGCCCGCGCCACCGCGCGTCAGCAGGCGTTTGGGTTCGCCATAGGGTGTGAACCACATCTGGTTGGGGTTTTCCTGTTCCCAGTCGATCCCGCCCTTGTCGCCGTACACCCGCAGGCGCAGGGCGTTTTCATTGCCGGGGGCCACTTGCGAACACCACAGCATCCCGCGCGCGCCCCCGACAAACCGCATCATCACATGGGCGTTGTCGTCCAGTTGCCGCCCACCGACGAAAGCCTGCAAATCCGCTGACAGGCTTTCCAGTTCCAGCCCGGTGACGAAGCTCGCCAGATTGAACGCATGGGTGCCGATATCGCCCGTGGACCCGCCTGCCCCCGATTGTGCGGGATCGGTGCGCCATGCGGCCTGTTTGCCGGTTGTGGCCTGCGTCAGCCAGTCCTGCGCATATTCGACCTGCACCACACGGATCTTGCCCAGATCGCCGCGCGCCACCATCTCGCGCGCTTGCCGCATGAGCGGATAGCCCGTGTAGTTATGCGTCAGCACGAACAGCGCGTTGCTGCGGTCGGCAGCCTTGATCAGCTTGCGCGCATCGGCCAGCGTCGAGGTCAGCGGCTTGTCGCAGATCACATGGATGCCGCGCTTGAGAAACGCCATCGCGGCGGCCGCATGGACATGGTTGGGGGTGACGATGGCAACCGCTTCTATCCCGTCTTTCAACCGCGCTTCGCGCGCCGCCATCGCGTCGAAATCGTCATAGGTGCGGGCAGGGTCCAGCCCCAAAGCTGCCCCCGAAGCCCGCGCCTTTTCCGGGGTCGAGGACAGCGCCCCCGCCACCAGCCGGAACCGCCCGTCGATGCGCGACGCGATCCGGTGGACCCCGCCGATAAAGGCGTCATTGCCGCCGCCGACCATGCCAAGCCGGATAGGTGTCACATCGGTCATGTCAGATCCCCAGCATCTTGCGGTTGGTCGCGTCATCCACACCGCCGCCCGCAAAATCGTCAAAGGCGCGTTCGGTCACGCGGATGATATGGTCTTTGACGAATTGCGCCCCTTCGCGCGCGCCGTCCTCGGGGTGCTTGAGACAGCATTCCCATTCGACCACGGCCCAGCCCGCAAAGTCATTGGCCGCCATCTTGGAAAATATCGCCCCGAAATCGACCTGTCCGTCGCCAAGGCTGCGGAACCGCCCCGCGCGATCAACCCAGGACTGGTAGCCGCCGTAGACGCCCTGCCGCCCCGTCGGGTTGAATTCGGCATCCTTGACGTGGAACATCTTGATCCGGTCTTTGTAGATGTCGATATTGTCAAGGTAATCAAGGCATTGCAGCACGTAATGCGACGGATCGTACAGCATGTTGACGCGGGGATGGTTGCCCACCCGTTCCAGAAACATCTCGAAGGTCACGCCGTCATGCAGGTCTTCGCCGGGGTGGATTTCATAGCAGATATCGACCCCGCACTCCTCGGCATGGTCCAGAATAGGCCGCCAGCGCGCGGCCAGTTCGTCGAACGCCGCCTCGACCAGCCCCGCAGGGCGCTGCGGCCAGGGATAGACATAGGGCCAGGCCAAGGCACCCGAAAACGACGCCATCTCGGTCAGGCCCATGTTTCGCGATGCGCTCAGCGCCAGTTTGACCTGATCGACAGCCCAGACCTGCCGCGCATTTGGGTTGCCACGCACATGGGGCGCGGCGAACCCGTCAAAGGCCACGTCATAGGCCGGGTTCACCGCGACAAGCTGGCCTTGCAGATGGGTCGACAATTCGGTGACGGTCACACCGTTTGCCGCCGCCTGCCCCAGAAAGGTGTCGCAGTAATCCTTGGATTCCGCTGCCTGCGCCAGATCGATGAACCGCGCGTCCCAGCTGGGCACCTGCACGCCTTTGTAGCCGCAATCCGCGGCCCATTTCGTGATCCCGTCCCAGGTGTTGAAAGGGGCCGCGTCACCGGCGAATTGCGCCAGAAACAGGCCCGGACCCTTGATGGTTTTCATGATATCTCCTCCACTTTGGGAAACTATATCGTTTTAGAATCCTGATGCCAGCCCCTTTCTCGGCCTTTTCATTCGGGCATGGCGTTGAAGGTAAAGACCTGTTCGCCCGCAACACGGTAGCCGTCAATCAGGTCGCGCGCGCGGTCAGAGACCAGCCAATCCTCGACGCGCCGCGCCAGATCGGGGTCTTGCGCCAAGGTGACAGGCAGATAGGCATATTGGTTGAACAGGGCGGTGTCGCCTTCGAACAGCAGCGCAAGCCCGGCCTTGTTGCCAAAATTCAGCCATGTGGCGCGGTCGGACAGGATATAGGCATCAAGCCCCGCCGCCGTGTTCAGTGCAGCGCCCATGCCCGATCCGGTGGACAGATACCATGCGCCTTCAGGCGTGATGCCCGCCCTGTCCCACAGCGCCAGTTCCAGCTGATGCGTCCCGCTGTCATCGCCACGGCTGACGAAAACGGCCTCGGTTGCCGCCAGTGCCGTTAGCGCGGCGCTGACATCGTCCGCCCCTGCGACACCGGCAGGGTCAGCGGCGGGGCCGATCAGCACGAAATCGTTGTACATGATCTCGCGCCGATGGGGGGCATGGCCTGCGGCGACAAAGGCCTCTTCGGCCGCGCGGGCATGGACAAGCACCGCGTCGACATCGCCGGCCTCGCCCAGCCGCAGGGCCTGTCCGGTGCCGACGACCAGCATGTCGACGGTGATGCCGGTGTCTTCGGCCAGTGCGGGCAACAGCACCTCGGCCAGACCGGAGTTCTCAAAAGATGTGGTCACAGCCATGCGCAGGGTATCGGCCATCACGGCAGAGCCCAGAAGCCCAAGGCAGAGGGAAAGAATGCGGATCATTCGACGATATCTCCATTCAGAAAGGCGCGGGATTGCGCGGTTTGGGGGGTGGTGAAAAAGCTGTGCGGATCGGTGTGTTCGACGATCCGGCCACGCACAAGAAACACGACCTCGGTCGCCAGACGCCGTGCCTGTCCGATGTGATGGGTCGCCATGACGATGCGGGTGCCGCCTGCGCTGGCCGCTTGCAGGATCGCCTCGATCTCGCGGGTGGCGGTACCGTCAAGATTGGCGCAGGGTTCGTCCAGAAACAGGATCTCGGGGTTGCGGATCAGCGCGCGGGCCAGCGCCAGTTTCTGCTTTTCTCCGGCGGACAGCGACAGCGCGCTCTGGTCGCACAGGTCCTGCAAGCCCACCTTTTCGGCCCAACCGTCCGCCAGATCGCGCGCCGTGGCCTTGGCCATGCCCTGCACCAGCAAAGGATAGGCCAGATTGTCGCGCACATTGCGCCGCAGCATCACGGGCGACTGGAACACAAAGGCCTGCCGTGCGCGGGTTGCGGGTTCGGGCAGCGCCCAGCCCACCTGCCCTGCCGAGGGCCGTTCCAGCCCGTGCATCGTGCGCAGTAATGTCGTCTTGCCCGACCCGTTCGGCCCCATGATGATGGTGCAGCCCGGCCCCGCGATGGTCAGGTCCACCGGACCCAGCAGGGTCTTGCCGCGCCGAGTGACGCACACGCCGTTCAATGCCAGAGGCAGGATCGTCACCATCGCCCGTCGCTTTCGGTGCGGCTGACCATATGGATCGCGATATTGACCGCCAGCGCCAGCCCGATCAGCACGAACCCCAGCCCCAGCGCCAGCGCGAAATCGCCTTTGCCGGTTTCCAGCGCGATGGCCGTGGTCAGCACGCGGGTCGCGTTGTCGATATTGCCGCCCACAATCATGATCGCGCCAACCTCGCCGATGGCGCGGCCGAACCCTGCCAAGGATGCCGTCAGCAGCGCGCGGCGCCCGTCCCAGATCAGCGTGGCGATGCGCTGGCTACGGCTGGTGGACAGGGAGATCAGCAGATCATGATAATCGGCCCATAATTCTCGGATCGCCTGATGCGCGATAGAGGCGATGAGCGGGGTGATGATGATGACCTGCGCGATGATCATCGCGGTGGGCGTGAACAGCAGCCCAAGCACCCCGAAAGGCCCCGCGGGACAACAGCAGATAGACGACCAATCCGACCACCACGGGCGGCAGCCCCATCAGCGCGTTGAGCGTGGCGATGACCAGCCGCCGGTAGCGGAACCGCCGGATCGCCAGCCACGCGCCCAGAGGCAGGCCGATGACCGAGGCGATGACCACTGCGCTCAGCGTGACTTGCAGGCTGCGCAATGTGATATCGACCAATGCAGGATCAAGCGTGACGACAAGGTGCAACCCTGCCATCAGCCCTGCCAAGATCTCTCCCATCACGCGCGCCCTGTCCGGTTCGCGTGCAAAGTTTCACGCCCCGTGCCATTGCGCAATCGGCAAAAACGACCCTTTTCGTTCGTTTTCGAACCAGAAACAATTCGCCGATCCCGCCCGTCATGTCCCGCAACCGGAAACGCGCTGGCGCACGGCCGCAGCAGCGGTTTGATACAATGTTACAAGTTGTTTTTCACAAGTTGCCCTGTGCCGGATCATCACGCACGATCCTTGCGCATTTCGGGCAGGATCGCGCAACATGTCGGTTTTGTCTCGAAAAGGTGCCCTTTCGCGTTGCATCCCCGGGCCTGCGGCGCTTTAGTTAGGGAAAATAAATACCCAGAACCGGGGAGGTTTGGGGTTGCAACAAGTCAAGAACGACGAGGCATTCGTCGCATTCGAACGTGTGCAAAAAAGTTATGACGGCGAGACATTGGTCGTCAAAGATTTGAACCTGACAATACCGAAGGGTGAATTTCTGACCCTTCTTGGCCCGTCGGGATCGGGCAAGACAACCTGCCTGATGATGCTGGCCGGTTTCGAGACAGCCACCCACGGGGATATCCGGCTTGATGGCGTTTCGGTCAACAACATCCTCCCCCATAAGCGCGGGATCGGCATGGTGTTCCAGAACTATGCGCTTTTTCCGCATATGACCGTTAGTGAAAACCTGTCCTTTCCGCTGGAAGTCCGCAAGATGGGCAAGGCCGACCGCGAGGCCAAGATCACCCGCGCGCTGGACATGGTGCAGATGGGGTCTTTCGCCAACCGCCGCCCCGCGCAACTGTCGGGCGGCCAGCAGCAGCGGATCGCGCTGGCACGCGCGTTGGTGTTCGAGCCCGAACTGGTGCTGATGGACGAACCTTTGGGCGCGCTGGACAAGCAATTGCGCGAAACGCTGCAATTCGAGATCACCAATCTGGCGCATCAACTGGGCATCACCGTCGTCTATGTCACCCACGACCAGACCGAGGCGCTGACGATGTCCGACCGTGTCGCCGTGTTCGACGATGGCCGCATCCAACAGCTTGCCGCACCCGATACGCTGTATGAAAAGCCGATCAACAGCTTTGTGGCGCAGTTCATCGGCGAGAACAACACGCTGACCGGCGTGGTGCAGGACATTGGTTCCGACCGCTGCACGGTACGACTGGACAGCGGCGACATCATCGACGCCATGCCCGTCAACGTCAAAGCCGTGGGCGACCGGACCAAGGTGTCGATCCGCCCCGAGCGGGTCGAGATCGACAAATCCCGCCTGCAACCTGGCGCGCATACGCTCAAGGCCGAGGTGCTGGAATTCATCTATATGGGCGACATTTTCCGCACCCGCCTGCGCGTGGCCGGCACGGATGATTTCGTCATCAAGACCCGCAACGCCCCCGATCAAGTCCGGCTGACCCCCGGCACCCAGATCGAGATCGGCTGGCTGGCACAGGATTGCCGCGCGCTGGACGCGTGACGGCTTTGCAGGGACACCGCCGCCCGGTGGGTGCCCCTCATGACAAGATCAACCGGGCGTGACAACGGGAGATTACCAATGAGACTGACCAAAGCAATGATGGCAACGACAGCGCTGACGCTGGCCGGAACCACCGCCTTTGCCCAGGACATGGCGAACGACATGACCATCGTCAGCTGGGGCGGCGCCTATCAGGCCAGCCAGGACAATGCCTAGCTGCAACCCTATCTGGCCGCGAACCCCGACGTGCGCGCAACCTGGGACGAAAGCTCGCCCGAGGCCGTGGCCCGACTGCGCGCCATGAACGAGGCGAACAACCTGACATGGGATCTGGTCGATGTCGTGGCCGCCGATGCGCTGCGCCTGTGCGACGAAGGTCTGGCGATGGAAGTCGACCACGACGAAATCCTGGCCCCTGCCCCCGATGGCACCCCTGCCACCGAGGATTTCGGCGACCTGATCGTGTCGGACTGCTTTATCCCGCAGATCGCCTATTCCACGACCAACGCCTATCGCACCGATGTCGAGGCATGGAACGGCGCGACACCCAGCGATATCTGCGCGCTGTTCGATCTGGAAACCTTCCCCGGCACGCGGACCTTGCAGCGTCAGCCCATCGACAACCTCGAATGGGCCCTGATCTGTGACGGCGTGGCGTTTGAAGACGTCTATGACACGCTGGAAACGACCGAAGGCCAGGACCGCGCCTTTGCCAAGCTCGACACGATCAAGGACAGCACGATCTGGTGGACATCCGCCGCTGAAAGCATCCAGTCGCTGGCGGATGGCGAGGCCGTGATGGGCTCGTCCTATAACGGGCGTTTCTTCTCGGCCATCGTGGAACAGGACCAGCCGCTGGAAATGCTCTGGGATGCGCAGGTCTATGACCTTGACGGCTGGATCATCCCCGCCGGTCTGCCCGAGGATCGTCTGGCCCGCGTGCTCGACTTCCTGTTCTTTGCGACAGACACCCAGCGTCTGGCGGATCAGGCGGCCTATATCTCCTATGGTCCTGCGCGTGCGTCCTCTGCACCGCTGGTGTCGACCCATGCGACGCTGGGGATCGAGATGGCACCGCATATGCCGACGAACCCTGACAACGCGACAAACGCCTTCGTGCAGAATTACCTGTGGTGGGCGGATTACCGCGACGATCTGGATGCGCGTTTCCAGTCCTGGCTTGCCCAGTAACCGATTGACGGATCGGGCGGGGATTTCCCCGCCCGCACCCCTTTGACATTTCGCCGGTGATGGGTGCCCCCGCGCCCCCGGCCCCGCATATTTCGACTGAAAAGGTCTGACCTATGGCAGAACAGATGATGGCCGCCGATGGCCGCACGCTCAAATCCAGCCTGAACCGGGCCCTGCGCCGCCAGAAACTGCGCGCGCTGTTGCTGATCGCGCCGCTGTTGGTGTTCATCCTGATCACCTTCGTGATCCCGATCGGGCAGATGCTGTTCCGGTCGGTGGAAAACCAGATCGTCAGCGACACGATCCCGCGCACTGTCGTGGCCCTTGCCGACTGGGAGGCCGCGACCGACCCCGTCCCTGACGAAGACGTGTTCCGCGCCTTTGCCGCCGACATGATGATCGCGGTGGAAGAGCGCAACCACACGCGGCTGGGGTCGCGCCTGAACTACGAGGCTGCCGGGATTTCATCGCAGTTCCGCCGCTCGGGCCGCGATGTCGAGGATATGGGCGAAGACCTGACCGCCCAGTTCACAGCGCTTGACCCCGCATGGGAAGACCCTGCCACATGGGTGACGCTGATGGCCGATCCTGACTGGATCGCCCAAGCGGCCAGCGCCGACGAAGAACCCGCCTTTGTCGTCGCGGACACGGCGCGCGCGGCCCTGCCCCGCACCGCCGATATTTACGCCGACTTCGCCCGCGTCACGCAGGAGACCAACAACGACAGCCCTACCGAAGAACAGCCGTGGAATGCGGTCTATCTTGCGCTTTACGAGGACCTGATCGCAAATCCCGCACCGCAAATCGCGGGCGCACCGGCCGACCTGCTGGCCGCCGCAGGTGCTGCCGTGGGGAACTTTACCGCCCCGGACATCCGGGCCGCCTTTGTCGACAGCGACGCGGGCTGGGGCAATACGCGGACTTGGCAGACCATCCAGACCTACAGCCCGCCCTATACGGCCAGCTATTTCCTGAATGCCGTCGACCTGAACCAGACACCCGAGGGTATCGCCCTCGCGCCCGAGAACCAGCGCATCTACGTGCAATTGTTCATCCGCACGCTGATCATGTCGCTGACGATCATGTTTTCCTGCATCCTGCTGGGCTATCCGGTTGCGTGGATGCTGGCGAACCTGCCGTCACGCCAAGCGAACCTCATGCTGATCCTTGTGCTGCTGCCGTTCTGGACCTCGCTTCTGGTGCGCACATCGGCATGGAAAGTCTTGCTGCAACAGCAGGGGGTGATCAACGACGTGCTGGTTTGGATCGGTCTGGTGGCCGACGACAACCGGCTGACGATGATCAACAACGCGACCGGCACGATCATTGCGATGACGCATATCCTGCTGCCTTTCATGATCCTGCCGCTCTATTCGGTGATGAAAACCATCCCGCCCAGTTATCTGCGCGCGGCGAAATCGCTCGGGGCCACGAACTGGACCGCGTTCTGGCGGGTCTATTTCCCGCAATCGGTACCCGGCATCGGGGCGGGGTCGATCCTCGTGTTCATCCTGTCGATCGGCTATTACATCACGCCCGAGATCGTGGGTGGCACATCCGGCATCTTCATCTCGAACCGGATCGCCTATCACATTTCCAGCTCGCTCAACTGGGGACTGGCGGCCGCCCTTGGGACCATCCTGCTGGTCGTCGTGCTGGCGCTCTACTGGGCCTATGACCGCATCGTCGGCATCGACAACGTGAAACTCGGAGGATGACGCCATGAGTGCCCTGCCCATCTATGCCACCACGGGTCAGAAGATCTGGCATTATGCCTTTCGGGTCATCGTCGGGCTGATCCTGTTCTTTCTGGTGGCCCCGATCCTGATCATCATCCCGCTGTCGTTCAACGCGCAAAGTTTCTTCACCTTCACGCCGGAGATGCTGGCGCTGGACCCCGAAGGCTATTCGCTGCGCCATTACCGCGATTTCTTTACCAATCCCGACTGGATCAGGCCCTTGCAGAACTCGTTAATCATCGCGCCTTTTGCGACGATCATCTCGGTTTGTCTGGGCACGCTGGGCGCAATCGGGCTGTCGCAATCGCATGTGCCCTACCGGCGGACGATCATGGCGATCATGATCTCGCCGATGATCGTGCCGCTGATCATCTCGGCGACAGGCATGTTCTTTTTCTACAGCCAGCTGGGGCTGTGGATGGAAGACACGCTTGGTTTCTCGCGGTCGTTCACAGGCTACGTCAAGGTGATCCTTGCGCATGCGGCACTTGGCATCCCGTTCGTCATCATCACGGTGACAGCCACGCTGGTGGGTTTTGACAATTCCCTGACCCGCGCCGCGGCGAATATGGGGGCAACGCCGACGCAGACATTCTTCAAGGTGCAGATGCCGCTGATCCTGCCGGGTGTGGTGTCAGGCGGGCTCTTTGCCTTCATCACGTCGTTTGACGAGGTTGTGGTCGTGCTGTTCGTCGGGGCGGCGGCGCAGAAGACCCTGCCATGGCAGATGTTCACCGGCCTGCGCGAACAGATCAGCCCCACGATCCTTGCGGCCGCCACGGTGCTGGTCGCTGTGTCCATCGTGCTTTTGGCCACGGTCGAGATGCTGCGCCGCCGGTCCGAACGGCTGCGCGGCGTGTCGCCCAGCTAGGGCAGGATCGCAAGCCAGCCCCAGACCGTCAGGATCGACAGGCCCGTCGCCAGCAAGACCGAGGATGCGGCCACACGGCGCGCGCGCCCGTACATATTGGCGAAGATATAGGCGTTCACGCCGGGCGCCATCGCGGCCGTCAGCATCGCCGAGCGTGTGCCTGCGACGCCCAGCCCGCCCGCCTGCGCCAGCACCCAGACGATGGCCGGATGCAGCAGCAGCGACACGCCCACGACATACATGATCGTGCGCATGTCGCCTTCGGGGCGGTAGCGATAGAGCACGCCGCCCAGCCCGAATAGCGCCGCAGGCAAGGCCGCCCGCGCGATCAGGTCCAGCGCATCGGTCAGCACGGCGGGGGCCGGCACGCCTGACAGGTTCACCACGAACCCCAAGGCGATCCCGATGATCAGCGCGTTCTGGAACATCGCCCGCAGCACCTTGCCCGGCAAAGCCGTCAATGAGGCGCCACGGTTGCGCGCGATTTCCATCGCGGTGATGCCGATCCCGTAACAAAACGGCGAATGGATCGCGATGATGGCGTAATTGGCCTCGAGCGCCGATGCGCCATAGGCCCGTTCCGTGATCGGCAGGCCCAACAGCAGCGAGTTCGAGAACAGGCAGCAGAACCCGATGGCGACGCTGTCTTCCCAGTCGCGCCCGAAGATGTAGCGCGCGCCCAGAAGCCCCGCGAGGAACCCCGTGAACGCCCCTGCATAGAAGCTGCCCAGCAAGACCAGATCGAAATTCTGTTGCAGATCAAGCGTGGAAATGGCGCGGAACAGCAGGCAGGGGATCGCAAAATTCTGGGTGAATTTCATCAGACCGTCGACGCCTGCGTCGCTGAAATAGCCTTTCCAGACGGCCAGATAACCAAAGCCGATCACGAAGAAAACGGGCAGGATAACGTCGATCAGCGCGGCCATGGCGAGGTCCTTGAAAAACTTTGATGCCTCCGGCGGGGATTGCGGTGAATTGCCTTCGGCAAATCACCGTCCTCGAACGATGACCGGGAAGGTCAGCGTCAGGCCGTCATAGGCGGGCTGCACATGGGCGGGGGTTTCGGCGGCGACGGTGGCGTAGTCCAGATCGACATGCATGTTGGTCAGCACGGCCTGACGCGGCGCGACCTTGGCGATCCAGCCCAACGTCTTGTCCAGATGCGCGTGGCTTGGGTGCGGTTTGCGGCGCAAAGCATCGACGATCCAGCAGTCAAGCCCCATCAGCACGGGCCAGACCGCATCGGGGATATCCGAAACGTCCGGCAGATAGGCCACGTCGCCGATCCGGAACCCCAGCGCGTCGATATTGCCATGGGTGACCTTGAACGGCGTCAGTGTCACCGGCCCGCCTGCCCCGTCGATGGTCACATCGCCCTCGATCAGGTTCAGATCGCAGATCGGCGGATAGTCCGACCCCGCAGGCTGCACGAAAGCATAGCCGAAGCGGGCCACCAGCGCATCGCAAGTGTCGCCATCGGCCCAGATCTGCAGGCGCGCCCGCGTCTGGAACACGATCATCCGCAGATCGTCGATCCCGTGGACATGGTCGGCATGGGCATGGGTGTAAACGACCGCATCCAGTGTGCCGACGCCCGCATCCAGCAGCTGGCTGCGCATGTCGGGCGAGGTGTCGATCAGCACGCGTGTGGCGCCACCGGGTCCTTGCCGCGTGATCAACAGCGAACAGCGCCGCCGCGCGTTGCGCGGATCGGCGGGGTCGCAATCGCCCCAGTCATTGCCCAGCCGTGGCACACCGCCCGACGACCCGCAGCCGAGGATGGTAAAGCTGATCGTGTCGCTCATGCTGCTGCTTTCCAGAAAAGCCGGTCGAAATTGGCATTCGTCGCGGCGGCGAAATCGGCGTAGTCCAGCGCGAAAACTTCGGCCCCGACGGCGGCGGTATGGGCGGTATAGGCAGGCTCGTTGCGCCGTCCGCGGTGCGGTGGCGGGGCCAGATAGGGGCTGTCGGTTTCGAGCAATATCCGGTCAAGCGGGGCGCTTGCGAAGATGGCGCGCAACTCCTTGCTTTTGGGAAAGGCCGCGATGCCCGACATCGACAGGTAGAACCCCAGATCAAGCGCCGCCTTGGCCAAGTTCGCCGAGCTGGAAAAGCAATGCATCACGCAAGTATAAGCGCCGTTGCGGTATTCCTCGGTCAGGATGCGGGCCATATCGTCATCGGCGTCGCGCGCATGGATGATCAGCGGCAGGCCGGTTGCGCGGGCCGCCGCGATATGGATGCGCAGGCTGGCTTGCTGGATCGCCTTGCTGTCGGCGGTGTAGTGGTAATCAAGACCGGTTTCACCAATGCCCACGAATTTGGGGTGCTGCGCCAGTGCCACAAGGTCATCCACACTCACGGCTGGGTGGTCGGCCGCCGACATCGGATGCACACCGGCGGCATA
>DAISXL010000034.1:0-17834 GCA_036825855.1 Yoonia sp. | reverse complement strand
CCATAGCGGCCATTCGTGCCTGTTGCGGCGGATGGTCGGTGACAGCCAATGCAGCTTAAAGATTCGCAGGCGACTTCGGACTGACGGTCACACTTCGTGCCTAGAGGTGGTATTGATCGCTTTTGACAGTGACTTGATTGGCTTTATCAACCCATCGGCGGAGCTTGGGCCGTTATCGGGCAGACCTTGGCGATTGCTCAGGGGTACCGCGAGACAGCGGCGGGTGTGAACTCATCTGGCATTCTCGTTGACCCGGATCGTCGTCGAGCCCTCTTCGGTAAATGATTTACATCACCTTTGTGTTTTTACCCGATGCACAAGTGATCAACAAATCTCCCAAACTCCAGATCCAGTCATGGTTCTTTCGTTTTCGGTCCAAGTTGGGCCATTCGCCAGCCGGTATGGCTCAGCGACCCGTCCTGCTTCCGGCGACTACCTCAGTGACCGTTGGTACTGCATTTTGGGGCCTCCCTTCACGTTCAAAGTGCGAAATGTTGGCAATCGTCGTGTCAGCGATTGCGGTCAGTGCCTCATGCGTGAAGAAGCCCTGATGCCCGGTGACAAGAACATTCGGGAATGTCAGAAGCCGCGCGAACAGGTCGTCGGGGATGAAGCTGTTGGACAGATCGTCGAAGAAAAGGTCAGCTTCCTCTTCGTAGACATCGAGGCCAAGGCTCCCGATCACCCCGCTTTTCAGACCGGCGACCAAAGCGCCCGTATCGACGACCCCGCCGCGACTTGTGTTGATAACCATGACCCCCGGTTTCATCCGCGATACCGCCTGAGCATTGATCATGTGATGGGTCTGGGGCGTCAGGGGGCATTGCAGGGTGATCACATCGCTGGCCTCGAACAGCGCATCAAGGCCCACATAACGGACGCCAAGCGCATCGCACACCGGGTTTGGGACCGGGTCAAAGGCAAGCAGGGTGCATCCGAACCCGGCCATGATGCGGGCCACGGCCTCGCCGATCTGGCCGGTTCCCACGATGCCGACGGTCTTTCCGTGCAGATCGAACCCAAGCAAGCCATCCAGGGCAAAATTGCCTTCGCGGACCCGGTTGTAGGCGCGGTGCGTCTTGCGGTTCAGCGTCAGGATCATCGCGACCGCATGTTCGGCCACCGCGTGCGGCGAATAGGCGGGAACCCGCGTGACGGCGATCCCCGCAGCCCCGGCGGCAGCAAGATCGACATGGTTGAACCCGGCCGAGCGCAGGGCAATCAGCCGGACGCCGATCTGCGATAGCACCGAGATCACCGGCGCGCTGAGGTCATCGTTGACAAAGGCGCAGACGGCACCGCAGCCCGCCGCCAGATGGGCGGTATCAGCCGACAAGTGCGCGTCGAAGAATGCCAACTCGTGGCGGCCCGCACTGGCGCGTTCCAGATAGGTGGCGTCGTAAGGCTTGGTGCTGAAGACGGCGATCCGCATGCAAGGCTCGTTTTGGGTCGGAGGAAAAGGAAGGGCCGCACGAAAGCAGACCGGCGATGAAGAACGGGTGCGCCACAGTTGGCGCACCCTTTTGTATCAGCGCTGTGTCTGCGGTGCTTCAGAAGTTGATCACAACCACCCCGATGATCCCCGTGAAGACAAGGTAGTAGACTGTCGGAATGATCGTTTTCGACAGGATCGCCCCCTCTCTCCCTAGAAAACCCACCGTAGCCGCCGCAGCGACCACATTGTGGATCGCAATCATGTTGCCAGCCGCCGCTCCGACCGCCTGCAAGGCCACGGTCATCGAGGTCGATTGGCCCAACTGATCGGCCACGCCATACTGAAACTGGGCGAGCATCATGTTGCTGACGGTGTTGCTTCCCGCGATGAAGGCACCCAAGGCGCCCGCTGTCGCCGCGAAGAACGGGTAGATTTCACCCACCACCGAGGCAAGCCAGGTCGACATGGCCACCGGCATGCTGGCCAGATCGGCCGTGTTGACGCCCGAATTGATCAGAATCCGCACCATAGGAATGGTGAAGGCCAGAACGAAGCCTGCCCCGACCAGCAGCTTGGCAGACTCGCCCATCGCCTCGCCGAATTGCGCGAATTTCATACGGTGCATCGCAACCGTGACAAGCGAGACAAAGATCAGAATACCGCCCGGCAGATATAGCGGCTGAATGCTGGACGACACGCCCGTCTCGCCCAGGATATCCGTCATTCCGAAAGAGACCGAGGTCAGGAAACCCTTGAAATCGGGCCAGACACGGCTGAGCACAAGGATAAGGGCGACAAGGACATAGGGCGTCCAGGCCATCACCGATGAAATCGGCGCCCGGTCCGTCAGCTTTTCCAGCTTCATTTCCAGATCACCGACCCATTCTGCGGACCACTCGCTTGCAGGCGCGAAATCCCAGACGTCCTTCGGTATCAGAAATCCCTTGCGCGCCGCCGTGACCACAATCGCCAGCGCGACCAATGACCCGATCAGGGATGGAAACTCGGGCCCCAGGAACATGCCGGCCAGCGCATAGGGCACCGAGAAACAGGCCGCCGCAAACAGGGCAAAGGGCACAATCGACAGCCCTTCCGTCCAGGACTGTTTCCTGCCGAAGAAGCGGGTCATCATCATGACCATCAGGATCGGCATGAACAGCCCGATCAGCGCGTGGGTCAAGGCCACTTCCTGCGTGACCGAGGCGTAGAACGCCTCCCATGACGATCCCTGCGCCTCAAGTTGTGCAGTGACGGCCACCTTGTCGAGACCGTTGGTCACGCCGATCACGATGGGGGTGCCGACTGCGCCAAAGGACACCGGCGTGCTTTGCACCATCATGCCCATCACCACCGCCGTCATCGCCGGAAAGCCCAGGGCAACAAGCAACGGCGCCACGATGGCCGCCGGGGTGCCAAAGCCCGAGGCCCCCTCGATAAACGATCCGAACAGCCAAGCGATGATAATCATCTGCACGCGCCGGTCGGGGCTGATTTCGGCAAAGCCCGAGCGGATCGTCGTGATCGCCCCGCTGTGCTTGAGCGTGTTCAACAAGAGGATTGCGCCGAAGATGATCCACAGCACAGAGACCGTGATGATCAGTCCCTGCACCGTCGATGCGGCCACGCGGTTGAACGACATGTCCCAGAAAAACAGCGCAATCAGCGCGGTGGTGACAAAGACGACCGGCATCGCGGTCCGTGCGGGCCAGCGCAGACCGACCAGCAGGATCCCTGCAAGGCCGATCGGCGCGAAGGCGAGAAAAGCTTGCAATCCCAGTGGCATGGTCGACTCCTCTTGTATCAAGGTAATTGCAGGTGGCGCATCCCATGATCAGACGGCACAGGCGCGGTGGGGAAAGCAGTGGCCTCGCGCACATCGCGGGGCGTGCAATGCAGCGCGGATCATGGTGGCACGATCAGGATGTGCATGTGTTTGGGGCCATGCGCGCCACGGACGTTGCGCGCCTCGATATCGGCGGTGCCGCTGGTGCCCGTGACGATCGTCAGCACCCGCGACTGGGGGGCTTGCGCGCCGCCCAGATGCGGCCAAAGGTCTTCGGTATGCCCGATCAGCCGCCCGGCCGGCAGGATCACGATGTGATATAGCGGCAGGAAATTCAGCAGGATCGGGCTGCGGGCGCCCGAGCGGAACACCACCGATCCGGTCTCGGCAATGCCGTATTCCGCCAGCGAAACCGCTGTGCCGCCATCCTTGTCCAGCGCGGCGGCGCAATCGAAGGCTGACCAGTCAAGCGCGGCGAGCGGCGCGCAGTCCTGCACACAGATCGTCGGCTGCTGTCCCACCCGCCGCATGTAGTTCAGCACGGCTTGCGGCACCTGCGCCAGGCCAGAAAGGCGCGCGACGGTTGCCGTCACACGTTCCGATGTGGCCTTGGCAACGAACCGGTCCAGCAAGCTTTGCCCCGAAAAATCGGGCTGGATGCTTTGGGGGTTGGCGACCAGTGCCGCGGCAGCCGCTGCTATGCTTTCGGCGCTTGGCTGCGAGGATTTCCGGGTGGACCGGATCGCCGAAAGGATGGCTGCCCTGTCGGTCATGCGCGCTTGCCCTTGGCATGGCCAGAGGCCTTGTATTGCTGCATGAAGCTGCCCCTTTCCGGACGCGGCAGGTCGCGGTGCTGCAGCCACCCTCCGGCCAGCGGCATCCGCAGGATGCGCACCCCGCCCATCGCCCACAGGCGCATGCCGAACACGGCCATCGCGGTTGCCGCCTGATACAGCCGTGGCCTGCGCGCCAGAAACGCCCAAACCGCCAGCGCGCTGCGCGCCACCGGCGACACCAGCTTGGCATCCCATTGCCGGGCGCGCAGGGTGCGCAGCATGTCGGGCAGCGGGATATTGACCGGGCAGACCTCTTTGCAGCGACCGTTCAGGGTGCAGGCATTGGGCAGATCCTTGGCCGCCTGCAACGACGACAGCGCCGGCGTCAGAACCGACCCCATCGGGCCGGGATAGACCGCGCCATAGGCATGCCCGCCGACCGCCGCATAGACCGGGCAATGGTTCATGCAGGCCCCGCAGCGGATGCAGCGCAGCATCGGTTGCAGATCGCTGCCCAGCATGGCGGTGCGGTGATTGTCGACCAGAACGATGTGATAATGTTCCGGCCCATCCGCGTCGCCGCTGCGTTTGGGGCCATTGTAGAACGTGGTGTACTGGGTGATTTCCGCACCAATCGCCGCACGCGACAGCAGGCGCAGGAACACGCTGGCATGATCCATGCCGGGCACCAGCTTTTCGATGCCCACGGTCACGATATGGGTTTTCGGCGGCGTGCAGGTCAGCTCAGAATTGCCCTCATTGGTGACGGTGACGATTGCTCCAGTGTCTGCGATTAGAAAGTTTGCGCCCGAGATGCCGACATCGGCAGCCAGAAGCTTGGCCCGCAATTCCCGCCGCGCCGATGCCACTAGATCGGGGATCTCGTGGCTGTCGGGGGCAATCTTGTGCATCTCGTCAAACAGTTCTGCCACCTGCTCGTGGGTCTTGTGCATGGCGGGCATCACGATATGGCTTGGCGGGTCGTCGGCCAGCTGGATGATATGCTCGGCCAGATCGGTCTCGATCCGCTCGACCCCGCCATCCTCCAGCGCCTCTGCAATGCCGATCTCTTCGCCCAGCATAGATTTCACCCGGGTGGCGGTTTTTGCCCCGGCATCGACGCAGATCTGCGTCACGATGCGCCGCGCCTCGGCAGGGGTTTTCGCCCAATGCACGATGGCCCCTTGTGCCACGGCATTGGCCTCGAACATCAAGAGGTAATGGTCAAGGTGTTCCAGCGTGTGGTCCTTGATCGCCTGCGCCCGCTGCCTCGCTTCGGCGTATTCGGCGTATTCGTCGATCACCTGCTTGCGGCGCGATTTCAGCAGGCCCGTGGTTCGCCCGAGGGCGACCTTCAGCTGGTCATCCTGCAACGCCCGCGCGACATGTTGCTTGAAACGCTCGGAGGTCTGGATCATGCGCTGTCCCCGCAGATGCCGCCGTCCTGCGCCATGCCGGCCAGCACCTCGACGGTGTGATAGGCTTTGATCCGCGTGCCTTCGCGCGACAGCTTGCCCGCCATGTTCATCAGACAGCCCAGATCCCCCGCCAGCAGCGTGTCGGCCCGGGTCGCGGCGATGTGGCGGGTCTTTTCCGCAACAATGGCGTTCGAGATATCGGGGTATTTCACGCAGAACGTGCCCCCAAAGCCGCAGCAGGCTTCACTGTCCTCCAGCGGCACCATGGTCAGCCCTGCCACACCGGCCAGCAGATCGCGCGGCTGGCCCTGCACCCCCAGATCGCGCAGGCCCGAACAGCTGTCGTGATAGGTCGCAACCCCGTCATAACGCACATCCGCGGGCACAAATCCCATCACCTCTTTCAGAAAGCTCAGCACTTCCCAAGTCTTGGCCGATACGGCCGACTGTCGTTCGATCCAGTCCGGTGCCGCGCCGAACACATCGCGGTAGTGGGTGCGGATCATGCTGGCACATGACCCCGACGGGACGACAACGTAGTCATAGCGCTCGAAGGTGGTGATGATCTGCTGGGCAATGGCGCGGGTGGTGGCATCATCGCCGCTGTTGAAGGCGGGCTGGCCACAACATGTCTGGGCCAGCGGCACCTCGACATCACAGCCCGCCTGTTCCAGCAGTTTGAGAGTGGCAAAGCCGATGTTGGGCCGCATCGCATCGACAAGACAGGTGACAAACAGGCCGACACGGGGCCGTTTCACTGGTGCAGTCGCGTTCATCCCTGTCCCTTTCGATATGGGTCTTTGTCCCCGTCGTGGTGTCAACGTGGGTGACGCATCAGGCTTGCGGCCTGTCCATTGACCGCCTCGAACGCCTTCGCATTGGCCTCCTGCGCGGCCTGCGCCATGTTTTGCATCAGGCCAAGGGCGTCTTCGACGGCTTTGTTCCATGCCGCAGTTCCGGCCTGGATCGCCGCCGGATCGGCCGCATCCTTCAGCATCTTCTGCGCGGGTTCGGTCAAGGACTGGAAAATCTGCATCTGCTTTTCCAGCATGTCCTTGTAGCCCGCCATCGCGGCCTTGTTGGCCTCGGCCAGCGCCTCGACGTTGCGCTGATGGTTTTCGGAAAACCCGGGAAGTCCCGGCATATCCTTGCCGGCGTCCTGCAGGGCTGTCATCAGGCCCATCGGGTCAAGGAACTTTGCCATCGCCTCCGCGGCGGGCCCCTTGAACATCTCTGACGGATCGAACGGGGTCTTGGTCATTGCGTTTTCCTCCTGCTGTGTTGGCGGTATGGGGGGCCGCCGCCCTCAATGGCGCTTTTTCGGGGGCATCAGATCGGTGATGGTGCCCTCGAACATCTCGGCGGCAAAGTTGACTGTTTCCGACAGGGTGGGATGCGGGTGGATCGTATGGCCCAGATCGGTAGCATCACAGCCCATCTCGATGGCCAGCGCGACCTCGGAAATCAGATCGCCCGCATTGGTGCCCACAATGGCGGCCCCAATCACCCGGTCATCGGCGGGATCAAAGATCAGCTTGGTGATCCCTTCGGACCGCGCATTCGACAGCGCACGCCCCGATGCGGCCCAGGGAAACACGCCCTTGCCTATCTTGAGGCCCCGTGCCTTGGCCTCGGTCTCGGTGACGCCCACCCAGGCGACCTCGGGGTCGGTGTAAGCAACCGAGGGGATCACGGCGTCAAAGGCGCGCGGCAGCCCGGCGCAGACCTCGGCCGCGACCTTGCCCTCATGCACCGCCTTGTGGGCCAGCATGGGTTGGCCGACCACGTCGCCGATGGCAAAGATATGCGGCACGCCGGTGCGCTGATGCTTGTCCACCGCAATGTAGCCGCGATCATCCACCATGACACCGGCGGCGGCGGCATTGATCAGCTTGCCGTTCGGGCGGCGCCCGACCGACACCAGCACCTTGTCGAAGATGTCGGTCGTGACCTCGCCCTTGTCATCCTCGAAGGTGACCTTCAGGCCCTTTTTCCCGGCCTCCATCCCGGTGACCTTGGTCTTGAGCATGATCTTTTCATACCGCTTGGCGATGCGGGTATGCAGCGGTTTGACAATGTCTTTGTCGGCGCCAGGCATCAACTGATCCATGAACTCGACCACGGTGATCCTTGATCCGAGCGCATCATAAACGCAGGCCATTTCAAGCCCGATGATGCCACCCCCAAGGATCAGCATCCGCTTGGGAATATCCGCCAGTTCGAGCGCGCCGGTGCTGTCAAGAACGCGCGGGTCGTCATAGGGGATGAAGGGCAGTTGCACAGGCTCTGACCCCGCCGCGATGATGCACTGATCAAAGCTGACGGTGCTGGTGCCAGCGTCGCCCGTCACCTCGATCATGTTCGGCCCGGTGAACCGCCCGATGCCGCGCAGGGTGGTGACCCTGCGCGCTGTGGCCAACCCGTCAAGCCCGCCGGTCAACTGCGTGATCACGCTGTCCTTCCAGGCGCGCAATGCGTCCAGATCGATCTTGGGCTTGGCGAATTTCACGCCATGGGCGGCCATGTCCTCGGCTTCGGTCAGCACCTTGGCTACATGCAGCAGCGCCTTGGACGGAATGCAGCCAACGTTCAGACAGACGCCGCCAAGCGTTGGATACCGTTCGATCAAGATCACTTTCTTGCCCAGATCCGCCGCACGAAACGCCGCTGTGTAGCCGCCGGGGCCAGAGCCAAGCACGACCACTTCGGCATGCAGATCACCAGCCCCGGTCGCAGTGCCCGTGGCGGCAGCCGCGACCGGCGCGGCGGGGGCAGGCGCAGCACTGGCAGGCGCGGCCACGACGGGGGCGGCAACCACAGCCGCACCCTCGAACACCATGATCACCGTCCCCATGGAGACCTTGTTGCCCTCGGCCACACGGATCTCCTTGACCACGCCCGCCATGGGCGACGGCACTTCCAGCGTCGCTTTGTCGGATTCCAGCTCAATCAGCGGATCCTCCAGGGCGACGGTATCGCCCACCTTGACCAGAATGCTGATCACCGGCACATCCGCGAAATCCCCGATATCGGGTACCTTGATCTCCATCGCGCGGCCCCCCCCTACAGCATCAGCCGGCGCACATCGCCGAGCAGGTGTTTCAACGTGGCGCAGAACCGCGCGGCGAGGGCGCCGTCGATGGCGCGGTGGTCATAGCTCATCGACATCGGCTGCATGTTGCGCGGCACAAAGGCGGTGCCGTCCCAGACCGGTGAAATCTTGGACCGGGTCAGGCCAAGGATCGCCACCTCGGGCGCGTTGACGATGGGGGTGAATGACGTGCCGCCAATCCCGCCCAGCGACGAGATTGTAAAGGTCGCCCCCGACATCTCGGGCCCCTTCAGCGTGCCCTCGCGCGCCTTGGCCGACAGGGTCCCCAATTCTTTGGAGATCTGCACAAGGCCCTTGCGATCGGCATCCTTGATCACCGGCACCATCAGGCCACCCGGCGTGTCGGCGGCAAAGCCGATGTTGTAATAATCTTTCCTGATCAGCTTGTCGCCATCGGGGTGGACGGACGAATTCACCTCCCAATGCTGTTTCAGCGCCGAAACGCAGGCCTTGATCACAAAGCTAAGCAGGGTCACGCGGTATCCTTCGGCCTTGGCGGCAGTGTCCAATTCCTTGCGATAGTGATCAAGGTCGGTGATATCGGCTTCCTCGTTATGCGTCACATGCGGGATGTTCAGCCAACTGCGGTGCAAGGCAGGCCCCGACAGTTTCTTGATGCGCGGCATTTCCACGTTCTCGATGGGTCCGAACTTGGAGAAATCCACCACCGGGATCGGCGGAATGCCCATGCCGCCCGAAATCGCACCAGCACCCGCCACGGGTGCTACAACGGTGGATTTCAGCGCCTTCGTCACATCTTCGCGCAGGACGCGGCCCTTGCGGCCGGTGCCGTTGACCTTTGTGATGTCGATGTTCAGCGTCCGGGCAAAGGCGCGGATCGACGGCGAGGCATGCGCCTTGCCAAAGCCGGCATCCGTGACCGTTGCTGGCGCCTGTGCAGGCCCGGGCATGGGTGCCGCCGCGATTGGCGCGGCCGCTGCGGGTGTGGTTGCGGGTGAGGCTGCTGCACCGGTTTCCTCAAGCACGATGATCGGGGTTCCCTTGGAAACCCGCTGGCCTTCGGCCACCAGGATCGCCGTGACCACGCCGGCGGCGGGGCTTGGCACTTCCATGGTTGCCTTGTCGGATTCCAGTTCGATCAGCGGGTCCTCGGCGGCGACCGTGTCGCCCACCGCCACCAGAATGCCCACCACGGGCACATCGTTGAAATCGCCGATCTCGGGGACTGTGACCTCGAATGTCATGTTTCTTCTCCTGTCAGGCGTGATCTACACAAGCCGTGGGTTCGGCTTGGCGCCGTCGATGTCGTATTTCGTGAGGGCCGCCTGCATCTCGGCCTTGGTGATGGCCCCTGCGGCGAAAAGTTCGCTCATGGCCGCGCCTGCTATGTGGTTGGCATCCACCTCGAAAAAGCGGCGCAGATTCACGCGACTGTCGGACCGGCCGAACCCGTCGGTGCCCAGAACGGTATAGGGGTTGGGCACAAAGGCGCGGATCTGCTCGGCGTAGTTCTTCATGTAGTCGGTGGCGGCGATGATCGGACCCTTGGCACGGGCCAGCGTTGCGGTCACATACGGCACCTGCTTTTCCGCGAACGGGTTCAACCGGTTGTGGCGCAGCGCATCCTGCCCGTCGCGCGCCAGCTCGTTGAAGCTGGTGGCCGACCAGATATCGGCGGTGACGCCGAAATCTGCCTTCAGCATGTCCGCCGCCTTGATCGCCTGCACCAGAATCGTGCCCGACCCCATCAGGTTGACGTGTCTTGCGCCTGGCTTCTTGGTCTCGCTGATCCGGTACAGGCCCCGGATGATGCCGTCCTCGGCCCCCATCGGCATGTCGGGGTGCTGATAGTTTTCGTTCATCAGGGTCAGGTAGAAGGTGATGTCCTCCTGGTTGACAAACATCCGGTGCAGCCCGTTGTGCAGGATCACCGCCAGTTCATAGCTGAAGGTCGGGTCATAGGTGACGCAGTTGGGGATGGTGCCGGCAAGGATATGGCTGTGGCCATCCTCGTGCTGCAGGCCTTCGCCGTTCAGCGTGGTGCGCCCTGCCGTGGCCCCCAGCAGAAAGCCCCGCGCGCGGCTGTCACCGGCAGCCCAGGCCAGATCACCCACCCGCTGATGCCCGAACATCGAATAATAGATGTAGAACGGGATCATCGGCACCCCGTGGTTGGAATAGGACGTGGCCGCAGCGATCCAGTCAGCCATCGCGCCCGCCTCGTTGATGCCTTCCTGCAGGACCTGACCGTCCACGGTTTCCTTGTAGAACATCATCTGATCAGCATCTTCGGGGGTGTAATTCTGGCCCAGAGGGTTGTAGATGCCTGCCGTGCGGAACAGCCCCTCCATCCCAAAGGTGCGGCTTTCATCCGGCACGATCGGCACCACAAACTTGCCGATGGTCTTGTCGCGCAACAGCGTCGTCAGGATGCGCACATAGGCCATCGTTGTCGAAATCTCGCGGTCTCCGGTGCCCTTGAGCTGTGCCTCAAAGGTGGACAGTGGCGGGATTTGCAGCTTGGGCGCGTCACGCCAGTCGCGTTTCGGAAAGGGGCCGCCAAGGGCGCTGCGCCGGTCGGCCAGATAGGCCTTTTGCGCATTGTTCAGCGTCACCAGCGGCGCGTCGTAAATATCCTCGTCCGCGACGGGTATCTTGAAGCGGTCCCGGAATTCGCGCAGCTGGACGTCGGCGAATTTCTTGGCGGAATGGGTGATGTTCTGCCCTTCGCCAGCAGTGCCCATGCCGTAGCCCTTGACCGTCTTGATCAGCAGGCAGGTCGGCTGGCCTTTGGTATCGGTGGCGCGCTTGAACGCGGTGTACACCTTTTGCGGATCATGCCCGCCCCGGCGCAGCGCCCAGATCTGGTCATCGGTCCAATCGGCCACCAGCGCCGCCGTTTCCGGGTATTTTCCAAAGAAATACTTGCGGATATAGGCGCCATCCTTGGATTTGAAGGTCTGGTAATCGCCGTCAACCGTTTCGTCCATCAGCTGTTTCAGCCGCCCCGTGGCGTCATTTTCCAGCAGATCGTCCCAGCCCTTGCCCCACAGAAGCTTGATCACGTTCCAGCCGGCACCGCGAAAATCGCCCTCAAGCTCCTGCACGATCTTGCCATTGCCGCGCACCGGGCCATCGAGGCGCTGCAAGTTGCAGTTGACCACGAAGATCAGGTTATCCAGCCCTTCGCGCGCGGCCAGATCGATGGCACCCCGGCTTTCGGGTTCGTCCATCTCGCCATCACCAAGGAATGCCCAGACCTTGCGGTCGGCCATGTCGATATGTCCCCGGTTGTGCATGTATTTCATGAACCGCGCCTGATAGATCGCCATCAGCGGCCCCAGACCCATGGAAACCGTGGGAAACTGCCAGTAATCCGGCATCAGCCACGGGTGCGGATAGGACGACAGCCCGCCGCCGTTCACCTCGGACCGGAAGTTCGCCATCTGCTCGGCAGAAATCCGCCCTTCCATGAAGGACCGCGCATAGATGCCGGGGATCACATGGCCCTGGAAAAACACCAGATCGCCGCCGTGAATCGCGGATTTCGCGCGCCAGAAATGGTTCATCCCGATGTCGTACATCACCGCGGACGAGGCAAAGGACGCGATGTGGCCGCCGTATTCGCTGCTTTCCTTGTTGCGCCGCACCACGGTTGCCATGGCGTTCCAGCGGTTGATCGTGCGGATGCGCCATTCCATCTCGACATCGCCGGGGATCTCGATTTCCTCATCGGCGGGGATCGTGTTCTGATAGGGGGTGGTGGCGGAAAACGGCAGATTGGCCCCCGCCGCACGGGCCTGCTGCACGGCCCGGTCCAGCAGGAAATGCGCGCGATTGGCGCCGTCGCGTTCGATCACATCCTGAATGGCCTCCTGCCATTCCTGCGATTCAAGCGGGTCAATGTCGTTGGCATCTTTCATGGGGGTAGTCCTTTCTGGATCGCCCGAGGCGAAAAATAGGTTTGGCGTCGGCTCAGGGCCCTAGTCGCGGGCAACGCACAGCGCCACGCCCATGCCGCCGCCGATGCACAATGTGGCCAGACCCTTCTTGGCGTCGCGGCGCACCATCTCGAACAGCAGGGTGTTCAGCACACGACAGCCCGAGGCGCCGATCGGGTGGCCGATGGCAATCGCCCCGCCGTTGACATTCACGATGGCCGGATCCCACCCCATTTCCTTGTTGACCGCACAGGCCTGCGCGGCAAAGGCCTCGTTGGCCTCGATCAGGTCCAGATCGCCGACCTTCCAGCCCGCCTTTTCCAGCGCCTTGCGCGCCGCATGTATCGGGCCCGCCCCCATGATCGCGGGGTCAAGCCCCGCCGTGGCATAGGATGCGATCCGGGCCATGGGCACGATCCCGCGCTTTTCCGAATCCGCCGCTGACATCAGCAACACCGCTGCCGCGCCATCGTTCAGACCGGACGCATTGCCCGCCGTCACCGTGCCATCCTTGGCGAATGCGGGGCGCAGTTTCTGCATCGCCTCAAGCGTGGCACCCTGGCGGATGTATTCATCCTGATCGACGGTGATATCGCCCTTGCGGCTTTTCACGACAAAGGGCGCAATCTCCTGGGCGAACCTGCCCGCCTTTTGCGCGGCCTCAGCCTTGTTCTGGGATGCGACGGCAAAGATGTCCTGCTCTTCGCGGCTGATCTGCCATTGGATGGCGACGTTTTCTGCCGTCTGGCCCATGTGATAGCCGTTGAAGGCATCCCACAGCCCGTCCATGATCATCGTGTCGATCAGCTTCATGTCGCCCATTTTCTGCCCGGCGCGCATGTGTTGCGCATGGGGAGACAGCGTCATGTTTTCCTGCCCGCCGGCCGCCACGATCGACGCATCGCCCAGCATGATGTGCTGCGCGCCCAGGGCCACGGCCCGCAGTCCGGACCCGCAGACCTGATTGATCGACCAGGCAGAGCTTTCCTGTGGCAGACCCGCGTTGATATGCGCCTGCCGCGCCGGGTTCTGCCCTTGGGCGGTTGTCAGCACATGGCCCAGAATGGTCTCGGACACCTCGGCCTTGTCGATGCCGGCGCGCGCGACCACGGTCTGCAGCACGGCCGCGCCCAAATCATGCGCCGGCGTGGTGGCAAAGCCACCGCCAAAAGAGCCGACAGCCGTGCGGGCGGCGGATGCGATGATGACATGCGTCATGGATTATCCCTTTCTGGACCTGTCTCAGGCATAGTTCTTCTTGCGGGACATCTTGCCGATGCCCGGATTCATGGAATTGGTCGGATCGACGGATTTGTAGAAGGCCGCGAGGTCGGGCTTGGCCTTGTAGATATGGCCGACATTATGCTCGGCCGGGTATTCGGCGCCGCGCGCCTCAAGCAGATCAAGCATCTGCTGTTTCAGCGCCTGCACATCCACGCCTTTGCGCACGATGTAATCCTGATGCAGGACGTGGCACATGAAGTGGCCGTAATAGAGCCGGTGCACGATATGCTGGTCGATCTCGGGCGGCAGTTTTTCGAACCAGTCGCGGTCATTGCGGCGCAGTGCTATGTCCAGCGCCAAAATATCCTCGACCTCATCCCCATGGACATTGTGATAGCGGATCGCGGCCCCTGCGGCGGCAAAGCGGTGCAGGCCGGCAATCTTGCCTTCCCGCGGGGTGCAGGCAAAGAAATCCGCCTCACGATTTGCAAAGGCCGCCTTCAGATAGGCCTCGGTCTCGGCAATGCCGTCATCATGGGTTTTCAGGATCAGGTGGTGTTCGAAGCGCGCGCGGAAGACGACCATCTTCTCGGGCAGGATCTTGGGCCAGAGCGCGCTGAGCACCTGCATGAACCTGTCCGTGAATCCGCGCAGCAGCCGGAACTTGTTCAGCCGCGCATCCACCGCCCCCTTGATCGCAAAGAACAAAGGCAGCTTGTCGGTGCCCAGCTTGTCGATCATCACCATCGTGTCCTTGCCGTACCTGGTCGAGATGTCGAAAATCTCGCGGTGCATGTATTCGGCGCTGACCGGCAGGGTCTTGAATTCCGCCAGCATATGGCGGCGCAGGGCGGTTAGGTCGTCCGGGTCGTTGGTGCCCACATAAAACACCTGCTCGCGTGCGTTCTTTGGATAGGTATCAAGGCGAACCGCAAAAACTGCCAGCTTGCCCGCACAGCCCGCACTTTCATGCAGGCACCGCTTGTCCCCATTGAACCGCGCGGGGGTACCCGCATCCACATCGCGCAGGATGCGGGTGTATTCCGTATCTGACGCCTTCTTGTTGCTGACCTCGACATCGGCCTCAGTGAAATTGCCGGCCTGCACGCGGGCAAGAATGTCTTCGGGATCGCTGCCCAAGGACAGGCCAAGGTGGTTCACAAGGTGCAGCACCCCGTCCGCGTCGATCTGCGCATACAGTGACAGCTCGGTGTAGGACGGCCCACGTTCGATCAGGGCGCCGCCCGAATTGTTACACACGCCGCCAACCACCGAGGCGCCGATACAGGACGAACCGATCACGGAATGCGGTTGCCGGCCAAGCGGCGCCAGCAGTTTTTCCAGCGCAAACAGCGTGGCCCCCGGCAGCGCCAGAACCTGACTGCCGCCTTTCAGCAGATGCAGGCCGTTCATCCGGCGGGTGTTGATCAGCACAACCCCCCGGTCATAGCTGCCCTTTGGCGTGCTGCCTTCGGTCAGCCCGGTATTGGCGGCCTGCATGATCACGATCTTGTCGGCGGCCACGCAGGCTTGCAAGGTGCGCCACTGCTCGATCAAGGTGCCGGGCTGCACCACGCACAGGGCATCGCCTTCGCCGGAACGCCAACCCTTGCGGAACCGCTCGGTTCTCTTTGCCCCCGTCAAAAGGTAGCGTTTGCCGACGATCTGTCGCAGTCGGTCCAAAAGATCATGATCAGTGATTGTCTTTCTCCCCGAACTGCGATGGCTGCCGATTGCGGGCGATTGCAGCGGCGCAAGGCAGCAGGAGCGAAAATCGCTGGAAACCTGCCCTTTGCCCTTGCCTCGGCGATGGTAAATGTTGTTTACCATCCGCGGCCATGACGCCCCCCTGACGACCGGAATCCCGATGACGAAAGCGCCGATACTCGACCAGATCGACCACGACTCTGTTTCCGAAGAGGTCATGGCGCAGATCGAAGGGATCATCATTGCCGGCGTGTTGAAAAGCGGCCAGCAACTGCCGCCTGAGCGCGAGCTGGCCGAGCAGACGGGCGTTTCCAGACCCAAGATCAGGGCGGCAATCCAGAAGCTTGAAGAGCGCGGGTTGCTGATCGTCAAGCACGGCGAAGGCACCTTTGTGGCCGCGCTGACCGGCACGGCCCTGTCGCCCGCCATGATCGACCTGTTCGCGCGCCACCCCGAAGCCTTCAGTGACTACCTCGAATTTCGCCGGGAAATCGAAGGGTTCGCCGCGTTCCTGGCGGCCCAACGGGCCACGTCCGAAGATATGGCAATCATCGAACAGATCCTTGACGAGATGGCGGATGCAAATTCGGCCGCCGATGCTGGTCGGGAATTGAAACTGGATGTGCAGTTTCATGGCGCGATCGTGGATGCCACGCATAACATGATGCTGGTTCACACGATGGCGTCGATCTACGAGTTGCTGGCGCGCGGCGTCTTCATGGGCCGCAACATGGGCGGATACCTTGACCTCAGCCGCCGTTCCGCGCTTATGGAACAGCATCAGGCGATCGGTCGCGCCATCTTGCTCCGCGATCCCCAAGGGGCCGCAACGGCCGCCGAAGAGCATATCAATTTTGTCGAACGCGCGCATCGCGAATTCAGCAGCCTTGCGCGGCGCACCGAGGTTGCGCGTAAACGCCGCAGCCTCCTTGCGACGGGACAAACGGCCATCGCGAGTTCGCGCCTGCCGACATGATCCTGACGATGAGAATACGGCTGCAGGCAGCACTGACGCTGAGGCGCCCATGATCAGCGCCTCCCCACGCCTCCCACTATTTCGTCAATCATTTGCGATTGCCGGGCGCGAGTCTCTGATCACGATCAGAAAAAGGCGGATTTGTCCAAACACCTGCTTTTGCGGGTTCCTGCAGGCTGCCGGGCAGACCCACGACCCGCCGAGCTGGCGCTAGGCCACTGCCAAGGGGCGTTCACCGTTGCTGAGTTGTCGCAAGGCAGGCCAGTTGTGCACCTGGACACGGCTTGGCGATATCAGACTTATGAATCCCGCAGCCTTGAGGCGCGTGAACTGTCGGCTAACGGTCTCGCTTTTCAAGCCGATGTAATCGCCGATCTGGTCGCGCGACAGCGGGACGCGAATGTGTCCACTGGCACCCTTGATCCCCAGCCCGCGGTCGCTGAATTCGATCAGCAAAGAGGCGAGCCGTTCGATTGGGGAGCGGCTGCCCAGGGTAAGCAGATGCGCTTGCGCATAGGCGATCTCCCGACAGGCGTGCACGCTAATATCAATATTGAACTGGGGATTCTCACGACGCAGGCGGGCTGATTTTGACGCATTCAGCACCAGCAGCGTCACGTCTTCCACGACTTCAGCGCTGGCAAACCATGGTTCGGCCTCGCTCCGCAGGCTGACGAATTCGCCCGGGAACTTGAGTCCAAGTATCTGGGTTCGACCGTCATGCAGCGACTTGGACACCTTCACCAAGCCGCCGAGGACGGCGATCAGTTCCTGTGGCGTCGAGCCTTCGCGGGCAATGACGCACCGCTTTTTCAGTTTTCTGATGATGGCGCCCTCGGCACAGAGCAAGGCGTTGAGCGAGGTCCCGAGTATCGCACCATTGGGCATGCCCTTGGATCCGTCGGCGCAGGTCGGACGACTTTTTGAGAACATGCCGTTCGCGTGCGAAGGTCTGTGCGGGTCCTGCTCCATCACAGGTCACGGCTCACATTCTCTGAACAGTCAATGTCGGTCATACGGTTCACCACCTCAGTGCCGGGTCTTCCTCGAACGGAAGAAAGATCAGCAAAAACTGATCACAGGCTGAGCCTTCGCCTAAGTGGTAAACAATATTTACCTCTTGTGTCAAGATAAGTTTTCTGCACTGCAGCAAAGATGATTTCCGAGAGTCATGTTTTTACGCTTAATTGTTATGCAGCAGTGAGTTAGGAGCCAACACTATCAAGCCTAGCCCCGCAAACGCTACGACCGTGCAGTCTGGCTGACAGCTACAGTGTTGCTGGAGTGCAGAGTCATAACGCACTTGCAATTCAAGCTCGATCCTTTCCGGGAACGGGTGAAAGACCCTTTCAGAGATATTGCGCGGGGCTCTCCCACCAAATTGACCCCGTGGTGACCAGTTCCCTGTCGGCGGCGCCAAACTTATAAGCCATGGCGAGCGGTTACTTCCTGAAGTTGCTGCGCATGCAATGCCGCAAAGTAACAGGCCGCTTCCCGCCCT
>DAISXL010000033.1:6674-17990 GCA_036825855.1 Yoonia sp. | reverse complement strand
TTTGATGCCGCCGAGGATGCGGCATGAAAGCCTTTGCCGCCCTGTTCGCCCAGCTGGATGAAAGCACCAAGACCAGCGTCAAGGTCGCCGCACTGGCCGATTATTTCCGCACTGCCCCTGACGACGACAAGCTCTGGACAACTGCGCTTTTCACCGGGCGCAGGCCGAAACGCGTGATTACGGCCTCCCGCCTGCGGCTCTGGGCGGCCGAGGTGGCGGGCCTGCCCGACTGGCTGTTCGAGGAAAGCTACAGCATCGTCGGCGATCTGGCCGAGACCATCGCGCTGGTGCTGCCGCCGCCGCGCGCCACCAGCGACGAAAGCCTGACCTATTGGATCATGCATCTGCGCGCCTTGGGCACGCAGGACGAAGAGGCGCGCAAGGCCGGGATCATCGCCGCATGGGACCGGCTGCCCAATGCCGAACGGTTCCTGTTCACCAAACTGCTGACAGGCGGTTTCCGCATCGGCGTCAGCGCGAAACTGATGACGCGCGCGCTGGCACAGGCGACTGGCCAGCCCGAACCGGAACTGACCCACAAACTGATGGGCAACTGGACGCCCGACAGCGTCACATGGACCAGCCTGATCGAGGCGGATGATCCCGGCACCGATGCCTCGCGCCCTTATCCGTTCTATCTGGCTTACGGGCTGGAGGATCTGGAGGCCCTCGGCCCGCCTGCCGATTGGTCGGCGGAGCGCAAATGGGACGGCATCCGTGGCCAGTTCATCCTGCGCGGCGGCACACATTACCTGTGGTCGCGCGGCGAGGATCTGATGACCGACCGCTTTCCCGAACTCGCCCAGCTTTGCGATGCCCTGCCCGACGGCACCGTGATCGACGGCGAGGTGCTGGCCTTCGCGGATGATGCCCCCCTGCCCTTTGCCGCCTTGCAAAAACGCATCGGGCGCAAGACGGTGCCGCGCAAATTGCTGGCCGAGGCGCCCGTGATCCTGATGGCCTATGACCTTCTGGAACAGGACGGGCACGACATCCGGCACCTGCCCTTTGCCGACCGCCGCGCGGCCTTGGCGGGGCTTGTTGCGCGGGTGTCAACCCACACCCCCTTGCGATTGTCCCCGCAGGTGCCGTTCGGCACGTGGGACGATCTGGCCGCCGCGCGCAGCCAGTCGCGGGATGTGGGGGCGGAAGGGCTGATGCTCAAACGGCACGACAGCCCCTATCTGGCTGGGCGCAAGAAAGGCGATTGGTGGAAATGGAAGGTCGATCCGCTGACCATCGATGCGGTGATGATCTATGCCCAATCAGGCAGCGGACGGCGGGCGAACCTGTTTACCGATTACACATTCGCCGTGCGCGACGGGGATGCGCTGGTGCCCTTTACCAAGGCCTATTCCGGCCTGACCGATGCCGAATTCCGCCAGATCACCGCATGGGTGCGCAAGAACACGCTGCAGAAATTCGGCCCCGTCCGGCAGGTGCCGCCTGTGCATGTGTTCGAAATCGCCTTTGAAGGCATCAATGAAAGCCCGCGCCACAAATCCGGCGTCGCCTTGCGGTTTCCGCGGATGCTGCGCTGGCGGCAGGACAAACCTGTCACGGAAGCCAATACATTGGCCGATCTGCAAGAAATGCTGCGGCTTTACGGCTGACAGGGTTCCCTGTGGCGGTCCGGATGCTTAAGTATTCTGTCAAACAGCAATGAAAGCCGCGCCATGCAGAACCCCGTCTATGATGCCAACACGTCCGGAAAAAACAGCTTTGGCGATCTGCCCGAATGGGACCTGACCGACCTTTACCCAAGCCCTGACAGCCCTGAAATCAAACGCGACATCGCGTGGCTTGAAACCGGATGCGCTGCCTTTGCCGCCGACTACGAAGGCAAGCTTGCGACACTGGATGCCGCGGATCTGCTGAAAGTCGTCCAGCGCTATGAAGAGATCGGGATCATTGCGGGACGCATCATGTCCTTTGCGGGCCTGCGCTATTACCAGATCACCACCGACAGCCAGCGCGCGAAGTTTCTGGCCGATTGCCAGGACAAGGTCACGCGTTTTACGACCGCGATGGTGTTCTACGATCTGGAATTCAACCGCATTCCCGACGACAGGCTGGCCGCCATGCTGGCCGAAAACGCGGATCTTGCGCGCTATCGTCCCGTGTTCGACCGGATGCGCGCGATGAAGCCGCATCAATTGTCCGACGAGATGGAAAAGTTCCTGCATGACCAGTCCACCGTCGGGGCGGCCGCATGGAACCGGCTGTTCGACGAAACCATGGCGGGGCTCGAATTTGTCGTGGATGGCGAGGTGCTGAACCTTGAAAGCACGCTGAACCTGTTGACCGAACAGGACCGCGCCAAGCGCGAAACCGCGACCCATGCGCTGGCCGATGTATTCCGCGAAAACGTCAAGATCTACGCCCGCATCCATAACACCCTCGCCAAGGAAAAAGAGATCGAGGACCGCTGGCGCAAGATGCCCAGCCCGCAGGCCGCCCGCCATCTGGCCAACCATGTCGAACCCGAGGTGGTTGAAGCGTTGCGCAATGCCGTTGTGGCTGCCTATCCGCGCCTGTCGCACCGTTATTACGCGCTGAAGGCGAAATGGCTGGGGCTGGATCGGATGCAGGTCTGGGACCGCAACGCGCCTTTGCCGATGGAACAGACCCGGCAGATCGGCTGGGACGAGGCGCGCGACACCGTGATGACCGCCTATGCGGGATTCGATCCGAAAATGGCCGAGATCGCGGGGCGGTTCTTTGACAAAGGCTGGATCGATGCCGCCACCAAACCCGGCAAGGCACCCGGCGCTTTCGCGCATCCCACGGTGACCAAGGTACATCCCTATGTGATGCTGAACTACCTTGGCAAACCGCGCGATGTGATGACGCTGGCGCATGAGCTGGGGCACGGCGTGCATCAGGTGCTGGCCGCCGAACAGGGCGAGCTTTTGTCATCCACCCCGCTGACGCTGGCGGAAACGGCGTCGGTCTTCGGCGAGATGCTGACGTTCCGCCAATTGCTTGACAACGCCAAGACGCCGCAGGACCGCAAGGTGCTGCTGGCGGGCAAGGTCGAGGATATGATCAACACCGTCGTGCGCCAGATCGCGTTTTATGATTTTGAATGCAAGCTCCATGCGGCGCGCGCAGAGGGCGAGCTGACCCCCGAGGATATCAACGCGCTCTGGATGTCGGTGCAGGCACAGAGCCTTGGGCCAGTGTTCGATTTCGCGGATGGGTATGAGACCTTCTGGGCCTATATCCCGCATTTCGTGCATTCGCCGTTCTATGTCTATGCCTATGCCTTTGGCGACGGGCTGGTGAACGCGCTTTATGCGGTGTTCGAAGAAGGCGATGCCGATTTCCGCGACAAGTATTTCGCGATGCTGCGCGCGGGCGGGTCCAAGCACCACAAGGAATTGCTGGCCCCGTTCGGACTCGATGCGTCGGACCCCGCGTTCTGGGACAAAGGGCTGGCGTTGATCGAGAGCATGATCGACGAGCTCGAGGCGCTGTAGTGCCAGCGCCTCCGGCGGGGGAGTATTTTTGGAAAAAAGAAGTTGAAAGGGCGTGGGCCGTTAAGCCTGCGCCCCTTTTGCAAACACCATATCCATCATGACCTGCGTGCCACGTGAAAATTCCAGCGGGCACGGATAGGCGGCATTATCGCTCAGCGCGTGGCCAAAGTTTTCGACCTGCAGCACGTAATGGTTCACGCCGGGCCAGCGTTCGGTGATGATGCTGCTGCCGTCGGTTTCCAGCACCAGTTGCGCGATATCGAAGACATTCGCGTTGAACGGACAGGTCAGGCGCATCACGCCCTTGTCCCCATGGAAGGTGATCTGCTGGCGCGGATGCATCCGCATCGACACCACGGCGGAATAGGTGAAATCGGGAAAGCGGGCCGCGACCTGCGCAAAGACATCGACGTCGTTTTCCAGCCGCAGGTCGGCATGGGTGATGGCATCGGGGTCTTGCCCCGTCACGAAACGGGCCGCCCCGAACGTATAGACGCCGATATCGCGCAAGGCGCCGCCGCCCGTTTCGGGGCGATTGCGGATATTGGTCACATCGCCCGCGTTGTTATAGGTGAAGGTCGCGTCGACATGCATCAGCTTGCCAATCGCGCCTTGGGCGTAAAGGTCGCGTGCGCGTGTGAATTGGGGGTGATGCACGATCATGAAAGCTTCGGCCGCCAGCAACCCTGCGGCATCGCGCGCGGCGCCCAGACGGTCATAGTCAGCCGCCGCCAGCCCCATGGGTTTTTCGCACAACACATGCTTGCCCGCCGCCAGCGCCTTGAGCGACCAGTCCACATGCAGGTGGTTGGGCAGCGGGATGTAGACCGCATCGATCGAGGGATCGGCCAAAAGCGCGTCATAGCTGTCATGTACGCGAAGGCCGGGGGCGAAGGCCGCGAAACCTGCCGCCTTGTCGGGGCTGGATGTGGCCAGCGCGGAAAGCTCGGCCCCTTTGGCGGCATGGATGGCGGGGCCCATGAAACGGCGGGCGAAATCGGCGGCACCGAGGATGCCCCAGCGGGTTGGTGTCATATCAGTCTCCCTTTTGGGAATGGTAGCGCTATCATCCGGCCGGTGCCACGCCCCTTTCCCATCTTCCGAGCAAAAAATATCCCCGCCGGAGGCTCCGACGGGGATCATAATGATGACGGCTTGCGGGAAAGCTCAGGCGCTTTCGAGCATGCCTTTTTCGCGCGCAAGCTGCGTCATGCGCGACTGCAGCTTTTCAAACGCCCGCACCTCGATCTGGCGGATCCGTTCGCGGCTGACGTCATAGCGCGCGCTGAGGTCTTCGAGCGTGACGGTTTCATCGGCCAGACGGCGCTGGACCAGAATGTCCTTTTCACGCTCATTCAGCACGGTCATCGCTTCGGCCAGCAAGGCGCGACGGGCGTCCATCTCGTCATGTTCTTCGTAATCGGCGGCGGTGTTGGCGCTGTCGTCTTCGAGCCAGTCCTGCCATTGCATCGACCCTTCGCCGTCGGACCCGATCTGCGCGTTCAGCGAGGCATCGCCCCCCGACAGGCGGCGATTCATCGAGATCACTTCATCTTCGGTCACGCCCAGATCGTTCGCGATCTGTTTGACGTTCTCGGGGCGCAGATCGCCTTCTTCCAACGCGCCAATGCGGTTTTTCGCCTTGCGCAGGTTGAAGAACAGCTTTTTCTGCGCCGATGTCGTGCCCATTTTCACCAGCGACCAGGACCGCAGGATATATTCCTGGATCGAGGCGCGGATCCACCACATCGCATAGGTCGCAAGGCGGAAGCCTTTTTCGGGATCGAAGCGTTTGACCGCCTGCATCAGGCCCACGTTCGCCTCGGAGATCACCTCGGCCTGCGGCAGGCCATAGCCGCGATAACCCATGGCGATCTTGGCGGCCAGACGCAGGTGGGATGTCACCATCTTGTGCGCGGCCTCGGTGTCTTCGTGGTCCACCCAGCGTTTGGCCAGCATGTATTCTTCGTCGGGTTCCAGCATCGGGAACTTGCGGATTTCCTGCATATAGCGGTTCAGGCCGCCTTCTGGCGTCGGTGCGGGAAGATTTTTATAGTCGCTCACTGTCGTGCCCTCCGTTATGTATAAAGGCTTAACATGGATATGGTCGCGCTGCGGCCGTTTTCAAGTCTCGGTCTTTACTTGTGGTCAACTCAATATGAACCATTCGGTTCAGTTATACGAGTGACCTTTCGGTGCGCTCACGCACATGGGATGCGGTATTTCAGACTGGCGCGCCCATCGCGGCCAACAAGGCCTGCATGTCGGCGGGCAAAGGGGCCTCGAATTCAAGGAAGTCTTCGGTCACCGGATGCACGAAACCCAAGGTCGCCGCATGCAGCGCCTGACGTGGAAACGCGGCGACGGCCTCCACGCCTGCCTCGCCCAGTGCTTTGGGCGACATCTTGCGTCGGCTGCCGTAAGTCGGATCGCCGATCAGCGCATGGCCGCAATGGGCCAGATGCACGCGGATCTGGTGGGTGCGGCCGGTTTCCAGCCAGCATTCGATCAGGGCCGCAACAGGTGGCGTGCCCAAAGGGGCAAGGATTCGCGTGCGCGTCACGGCGTGCCGTCCGGCGGTAAAGGACACTGCCTGCCGCTGCCGGTCTGTGCGATGCCGGCCAAGCAGCGTCTGGATTTTCAGGATATTGCCCGGCTCGAAACTGGTGCCCTTGATGCCGCGCAGGCGCGGATCATTCGCTTCGGGGACGCCATAGCAGACCGCGATATAGCGGCGCTCGACCGTATGGGCGGCGAATTGATCGGCCAGATGGTGATGCGCGCGGTCGGATTTCGCGACAACAAGCAGCCCGGATGTGTCCTTGTCGATCCGGTGCACGATGCCGGGGCGTTTGAGGCCGCCCACACCCGACAGGCTGTCACCGCAATGGTGGATCAGCGCGTTGACCAGCGTGCCTTCGGGTGTGCCGGGGGCCGGATGCACGACCATGCCCGCAGGTTTGTTGATGACGATCAGGTCCTCATCCTCGAACACCACCTCGAGCGTGATATCCTCGGCCCCGATATGGCTCTCGACCGCTTCCTCGACGGTGACGGCGACCTGCGCGCCTTCGCTGATGCGGAAACGCGGGTCTGTCACCACCTGCCCGTCGATAGCGACAGCCCCATCCGCGATCAACCGCGCCAGACGCGACCGGCTGAGCGCGGCATCATCCGGCACGTCGCGGCCCAAGGCCTTGTCCAGCCGCGGCGGCGGGTTGGCGGCGATGGTAAAGGTGATCAGGGTCGGCCCCATCTGGTTCTCCGTCATCATCTGCTGCCTGAAAAGGGGGTGGTACCACCTGCTGGTCTCGAACCAGCGACCTCTTGATCCACAATCAAGCGCTCTAACCAACTGAGCTAAGGCGGCACTGGCGCCGGATTTAGCGGCATGACCACATGATTGCAAGGGCTAGTCGCGGCTTTTCGCGCGCGGCCCTTGCCAAGCGATCGCGCGGCGCTGTAGGCAGGCAAAAGACAGCAAGGAACAGATCATGGGTATCAACAGCGAACGCGATATCGAGGCCAATATGCAGATCGGCCCGACCGAACTGGGCATGGTGCGCATCTTCATCGAGGCCGGCGATACCGAAATCCCGATGGATTTCGACCCCGAGGAAGCCGAAGAAATCGCCGACGAGATCCGCGCCGCAGCGCAGGCCGCGCGCGCCGTCAAACAGCGCTGACAAACCCCGGATCACGCGCCATCTGCGCGCGGATCGCGGCATGACGCGCGAATTTCAGCGTCAGCATCTTGCGCCGCGCCGGAGCCAGCGGCCGGTCCGGCCCCATCCGCAGGATTTCGGCATCATAGCTGTCGGCCACGATCAGCCCGGTGTCATCGGGCAGTAGGTCAAGCGGGAAATCGCTGCTGACCGCCCAGAAAAAACGGTCGCACCAGTCCAGATAGCCCTGCCATTTGCGGTCGGTCTGGAAATCCGCGCGGCTTGATTTGCACTCGATCACCCAGATTTCACCCTTGGGGCCCAGGGCCATGACATCGACGCGCAGTCCGGGGGCAGGCACCAGTTCCTCGACGCTGACGAAATCGTGGCTGCGCAGATGGCGACAAACGCCACGGGCCAGATGCTGACCGGGCTGCAAAGCGGGAAGAGAGGTGGCTGTCTGCATGGCTAGATATTGAACAATAGGTGAACAAATTGCAATCCACCTGCCGCTGTGCTGCATGATTCCCCTGCGGAGCCGAGGCAGCAATTGAAACAAATGCAGCGCAGTTTTCCTGCAAAAACCGCCCTGTGCCGCAAGTTCGAAGTTTTTCGTTAACTTTCAACACCTACCGTTAGGTGACCAGCCCCAATCCCGGCGCGAATGTGGCGCGATTGGGTCAGCACCGCGGTCTTTGTCCGCCGAATACCTTGCGAGGGTCACGTTTTCGACCGGTTTGACTGTCACCAACGCCTTATCAAAGAAGGAACGCTGAAATGTCGCTGCTTGCCAGTATCACCTTTTATGAAGTCTGCATGGCGCTCCTGACCATCGGAATGGCCGAACGCATCCTGCTGGGCTACGCCCCCGCGACCATGGTGGGCCGCAACGGTTGGCTGCTCCGCGGCGAGATCGAAGAATAATCTCGCCCCACTTGTGCAACCGCACGCCGCGCCCTAACTGTGAATCAGACGGGTTTCTGCGCTGCATGTATACCATCGGTACAAATCCAGTGGCCTTAAGCAACTCCGAGGGAGCTGGCTCTGTTCTGGCCCTGGTCAGTCTATCTGGCGCCCACCTGTAAAAACAGGTCCTCGGGATTAGCTACCGCTACGGCAGATGTGGTGCCCGTCGCCTAACGGCTGCGCCGCCCCTGCGCGGTCACGCGGATCGGGATCAACTGCCCGCCGGACTGGTCGTCGTCATCTTCATCCTGCGCATTCAGCATCAGCGAAATCGCAAATTGCACGCTGCCGAAAACGGTGCCGTGAAAGAACCACAGCAGGAAAACCGCAAGCCAGCCGATATCGGAATTGGCCACCAGACTGCCCAGCCGCGCCACGTCATACCATAGCAGCATCGCAACGAACCCCGCCGCGATCACAAAGCCCACGGCGCAATGGCGCAGGTAAAGCCGCATCAGGTCCGGTTCGTGGTCATGTGTCATGGCGGCGTCCCCCTATGACCAAGAGCTAAGCCATGCATCGGGGAAAACAAGTCCCGCCATCTTCCGAGCCCAAGTATCCCCGCCGGAGGCCCCGACCTTTTTGGCGCTGAACGCGCCGAGGATCAGAACGCCTCCGGCTGCGCCTCGCGCGCCATATGGTCCAGCACGGCGTTGACGAATTTCGGCTCTTTGCCGTCATGCGAAAACGCCTCGGCCACGGCCACGAATTCGCTGATCACGACCTTGGGCGGCGTGTCCTTGTCCAAAAGCTCGGCCCCCGCAGCACGAAACAGCGCACGCCAGGTCGGGTCGATGCGCGCGATGGGCCATTTGGCGACAAGTGCGCGGTCGGTCATCTGGTCGATGCTGGCCTGCAGATCGACGGCGCGGTCCATCATGCGGCGGAATGTATCGACATCGCCTTCCACCAGTTCCACATCGTCGATGATCTCGCCGAAACGGTGATCCTCGAATTCGCGCACGATGCCTTCGACGGTCTGGCCGGTGGCTTCCATCTGGAACAGGGCCTGCACGGCATAGAACCGTGCGGCGGATTTCATCTTGCGGCGCTGGTTGTTGGACAAGGTCATGCCGAAGTATCGCCCGCCATCAGGATGTCGCGGGTAAAGCCCACGCGTTTTTCAGCCTTGCCCCATTTGCGCGCCAAAGCCACCAGATGCAGCGCTGCCGCTGCCGCCCCGCCGCCTTTGTTCATCTGCGCGGGGTCCGCACGCACCGCCGCCTGCGCGTGGTTTTCCACGGTCAGGATGCCATTGCCGATGCACAGCCCTTGCAGCCCCAAGAGTTGCAGCGCACGGCTGCTGTCGTTGCAGACGGTGTCGTAATGCGTCGTCTCACCCCGGATCACGCAGCCGAGGGCGACATAGCCGTCAAAATTGCTCATCCGCGCGGCAATGCCAATGGCGGTGGGGATTTCCAGCGCGCCCGGCACATGCACGATCTCATGGCTGGCACCGGCCTTTGCGATCTCGGCCACGGCACCGGCGATCTGGTGGTCGCTGATGTCCTTGTAATAGGGCGAGGCGACGATCAGGATTTTCACTGGCTTGTCGAAGTCGGGCAAGGGCAGGATATGATGTGTAGGTCCGGCCATCAGCCAATCTCCGAAATTTTGCGCGTACCGACGATTTCGAGACCATAAGCGTCAAGGCCTACGACCTTTGGTTTCGGCGAATTCGTCAGCAGGGTTATTTCGTGCAGGCCCAGTGCGGACAGGATCTGCGCGCCAAGGCCATACTGGCGCAGCGTCCGGGGCGATACATCCTCGCTCGCGTCCAGTTTCATATGCAGGTCGCGCAGCAAGACCAGCGCACCGCGCCCTTCATCGGCGATCAACTGCATCGCATCGCCGAATTCATTGCGCCGCCCCTTGGGGCCGACACCCACGACGTCCAGCATCGGGTCCATCGCATGCATCCGCACCAGCACAGGCTCGGGCGTGGTGATATCGCCTTTGATCAGCGCGATATGTTCCGCACCTTGGGTTTCATCGACGAAAACCCGCATCTCCCAGTCACCGCCGAATTCGGATGTGATGGTCTGGCTGTCGTGCAGCACAACCAGATTGTCGTGGCGGCGGCGATAGGCGATCAGGTCGCTGATCGTGCCGATTTTCAGCCCGTGCAACTGCGCAAAGGCGATCAGGTCCGGAAGACGCGCCATTTCGCCGTCTTCCTTCATGATCTCGCAGATCACGCCGGACGGGTTCAGCCCCGCCAGCCGCGCGATATCGACAGCGGCCTCGGTATGGCCCGCACGGACCAGCACGCCACCGTCGCGCGCGCGCAGCGGGAACACATGCCCCGGTGTCGCGATGTCGGCCGCACCCTTGGAGGCGTCGATGGCCACAGACACGGTGCGTGCGCGGTCGGCGGCGGAAATGCCGGTGCTGACACCTTCGCGCGCTTCGATGCTGACGGTGAACGCCGTTTCATGGCGCGAGGAATTGTTGGACGCCATCAGCGGCAGGCCCAGCGCGTCGATCCGCGCACCCGGCAGTGACAGACAGATCAGCCCGCGCCCGTGCTTGGCCATGAAGTTGATCGCATCGGGAGTCGCCATCTGCGCGGGGATCACCAGATCACCTTCGTTCTCGCGGTCCTCGTGATCGACAAGGATGAACATCCGCCCGTTGCGGGCATCGTCGATGATGTCCTCGATCTTGCTGATCGCATCGGACCAGTCCAGTTCGACCGGACCCGGTGTTTCGAAAGTGATGGACATGAGCGACCCCGCAGCTTGGTTGCCTGCCAGATAGCCCAGCATCCACGGTTTGAAAAGGGGCGCAGGCCGCAGGGTGGCTTAAGGAAAGAACGCCTCGGCGCTGACGTAACCCGCCAATCGGGCCGCCGCGACCCATTCACGTTCGAAATCGGTATCGCCCACCAGCACGAAGCGGTCGGCAGGCTGGCGCAGCGCGGCTGTCACCTGATCCAGATCGCGGCGCATCGCCGACCAGCTGTCGGTAAAGCGTGGTGCGGCAAAGGCGCGGTCGATCCCCGCCAGCCCCGCCAGATGCGTAGGCGTGACGGGCAAGTGCGCAAGGCCGTGGCGGGCGGTATTGACCAGCGTTTCCAGCCGCGCCGCACGGTCCGCAGGCATCGCCTGCCCGTCGCGCAGCACGCGCAAGGCATTGCTGGAAAACAGAAACCCGATCAGGTCATGCCCGTTGCTGGCGCGGATCCCGGCATAGGTCTTGTA
>DAISXL010000033.1:0-6574 GCA_036825855.1 Yoonia sp. | reverse complement strand
GAAACCCGATCAGGTCATGCCCGTTGCTGGCGCGGATCCCGGCATAGGTCTTGTAGGGCAGGCCCAGTTCGGCGGCGCGTTTGACGCGCAGGCGCACGACTTCAATCGGCAAGACGGGCAGCAGGTCAGCCCGCGCCTTCGTCCATGCGAACTTGCGCCAGCTATGTCCGGGTTCGACTGAAAGACCGGAGTTATGCCCGATCCCCGCCATCAGGCGTAGTCCCGCAGCCGCGCGACATAGCGGGCCATCGTGTCGATCTCGATATTGATCAGATCACCCACCGCAACCTCGCCCCACGTCGTTGCGGTCTTGGTATGGGGGATGAAATTGATCCCGAAATCGCGGCCCGCGACCTCGTTCACCGTCAGCGACGTGCCGTCAAGCGCGACCGAGCCTTTGGGCGCGATGAACCGCGCCAGCGGTTCAGGCGCGCGGAACGTCACGCGGGTGCTGTCGCCTTCATCGCGCATCGCGATCACCTCGGCCACGCCATCGACATGGCCCGACACGATATGCCCGCCCAATTCGTCACCAACCTTCAGCGCGCGTTCAAGGTTCAGCCGCTTGCCGACGGTCCAGCCGCCAACATTGGTGGCCCCCACGGTTTCCGCCGAAATCTGCACGTCGAACCAGTTCTGCGGGTCGCGGCCCAGCGCGATCACCGTCAGGCACACCCCGTTGCAGGCGATGGAGGCCCCTATATCGATGCCCGCCACGTCATAGCCCGTGCCGATCCGCGCGCGCAGGTCGCCGCGCTGTTCGAGCTCCAGCACGCGGCCGATATCGGTGACAATTCCTGTGAACATGGGCTTTCCTTTCCGGTTGTCTCTGACGTAGCGGCTTGGCGCGGGGCAGGCAAGTGAACCGCTTGCCGCAATGCCGCATTCCGGTCAGATTGCGGTGTTAACAGGTCGTTTCGTTTCCTGTGTCAGTAGGATGGTATGAGTATCGAGAGTCGCTTTCTTTTCCTGCAAGGGCCACACGGGCCGTTCTTTCGCCAGATGGCGGGGGCCTTGCGTAAAGCGGGGGCGACAGTCTGGCGCGTGGGCTTCAACGCGGGCGATGCGGCCTTCTGGTGGGGCAGCCCCGGCTATCTGCCGTTCCGCGACAGCCTTGACGCCTGGCCCGCCACACTGGCCCGCATCCTGCGCGACAAGCAGATCACCGATATCGTGCTTTACGGCGACACCCGCCCTGTCCATGCCGAGGCGGTCCGCCAGGCCCGCGCCGCAGGCCTGCGCATCCATGTCTTCGAGGAAGGCTATCTGCGCCCCTATTGGGTCACCTATGAACGGGATGGCAGCAACGGCCATTCCCGCCTGCGCGATCTGAGCGTTGCGGACATGCGCGCGCATCTGGCGCAAGACGGGCGCGACATGCCGACACCGCCCGCCCATTGGGGCGACATGCGCCAGCATATTTTCTATGGCGCGCTTTATCATTGGTTCGTGATGTTCCGGAACGCGCGCTATCCGCAGTTCCGCCCGCACCGCGCCCTGCCGGTGCGCACCGAAGCGCGGCTTTACTCCCGCCGCCTGCTGATGATGCCGTTCCATGCGCTGTTGCGCGGGCTTGCCACCCTGCGGATCAAGGCGGGCGGGTATCCCTATCATCTGGCGCTGCTCCAGCTTGAACATGATTCGAGCTTTCAGATGCATTCGCCGTTCCGCGACATGGAAACCTTCATTGACGTGACTGTCGCAGGCTTTGCCAAAGGCGCGCCCGTGGACCACCACCTTGTCTTCAAGGCGCATCCGCTGGAAAACGGGCGCAAGCCGCTGCGCCGCCTGATCCGGCAGGCTGCCACAGCACAGGGCATCGCAGGCCGCGTGCACTACGTGCGCGGCGGCAAGCTCGCGCATCTGCTCGATACCGCGCAGACGGCGGTAACGATCAATTCGACCGCAGGCCAGCAGGTGCTCTGGCGCGGAATCCCTTTGCGGATTTTCGGAGCGGCGGTCTATGACAAGCCCGATTTCGTGTCCGACCAGCCCCTGCCCGCCTTTTTCGCCGCTCCGCGCGCGCCCGATGCGCAGGCCTACCGCGATTTCCGGCAGTTCCTGCTGGAAACCAGCCAGGTGCCCGGCGGTTTCTATTCCGCCAAAGGGCGACGGCAGCTGACAGCCAGGCTTTTGCCGATGATGCTGGCGGACCGCGACCCCTATGCCGCGCATCTGGGTGATGAAAACGCGTGCGATCAGGACCGCGCCGCGCTGGTCAAGGTGCGGCGCGTGGCCTAACCTGCCGCAATGCCGGATGAAAAACGCCAGAACCTTTATGTCTATTCGGGCGGTTTCCTGACCCAGCCCCGCATCCGGCGCATCCTGACGCTGGCGGGCTTCGACATCCGCCTTGGCGCACCCGGCCCCGATGACAGCGTCGGCGTCTGGGGCCAAAGCCCGACTGCCCCGCGGGGCGAAGCTGTGGCACGCCACAAAGGCGCAGGCCTGATCCGGGTGGAGGACAGTTTCCTGCGCTCGGTCCGGCCGGGGCGGTCGGGTGATCTGCCCATCGGGCTGAACATCGACCGGCGCGGCGTGCATTTCGACCCAGCGACGCCGTCCGATCTGGAAATGATCCTTGCGCAGGATCCGCTTGACGATACCGCCCTGCTGAACCGCGCCAAGGCGGGGATCGCCGCACTTCAGGCGGATCATCTGTCGAAATACACCTGTTTCGATCCGGCCAGCGCCGTGCCGGAGGCAGGCTATGTGCTGGTCATCGACCAGACCCGCAAGGATGCCAGCATCACCGCGAGCGGCGCCGACAGCAACACCTTCCGCGAGATGCTGTTCTACGCCCAGACCGAACATCCCAGCGCAAGGATCGTGATCAAGACCCATCCCGAAACAATCTCAGGCGACAAGGCGGGCTATTTCGCCGCCGCCGATGCCAGCGACCGGATCAGCCTGTGCGATGCGCCCGTCTCACCTTGGGCCCTGCTGGCAGGGGCGGTGGCGGTTTATACCGTCACATCGCAGCTAGGGTTCGAGGCGATCCTTGCCGGCCACAAACCCGTGGTCTTTGGCCAGCCCTTCTATGCAGGCTGGGGGCTGAGCGATGACCGCAATCCGGTGCAACGCCGCCAGCGCCGCCTTACGCGTGCGCAACTGTTCGCAGGCGCGATGATCCTCTATCCCACATGGTACGACCCCTATAACGACCGTCTCTGCAGCTTCGAGGAAGCCACGGCCACCCTGTCCGCCCTGACCCGCGCCTGGCGCGACGACCACCAAGGCTGGATCGCGGCCGACATGCGGCTGTGGAAACGCAAGCCTTTGCAGCAATTCTTCGGTCAATACGCGCAGGTCCGCTTCGCGCGTGGCACCAAGGCCGCACCGCACGCCACAGCATCCAACCGCCGCCTGATGCGGTGGGCCAGCAAAGGCGGCCATGACGCCGTGCTGGTCGAAGACGGATTCCTGCGCTCGCGCGGGCTGGGGGCAGATCTGGTGGCGCCGCTCTCGCTCGTGCTGGACGACCTTGGCATCTACTACGATGCGACCCGCCCCAGCCGGCTCGAAGCGTTGATCGCGCAAAGCGACACCCTTGCCCCCGCCGCCCGCGCCCGCGCTCAGGCGCTGATCGCGCGGATCACAGCCGCGGGCCTGTCGAAATACAACCTCTCGAGCAGCCCCCTTCCCGACCTGCCCAAAGGACGGCGCATCCTTGTCCCCGGCCAGGTCGAGGATGATGCCAGTATCCGCCTTGGCGCGGGCGAGGTCCGCACCAACGCCGCCCTGCTGCAAGCGGTGCGCGCCGCCAACCCCGCCGCCGTGATCCTCTACAAACCGCACCCCGATGTGCGCGCGAAACTGCGTCCCGGCCATGTGCCCGACGCGCGCGACTGGGCTGATCTGGTGCTGGACGACGCCGATCCGATCGCGGCCATCACGGCCTGCGATGAGGTCTGGACGATGACCTCGCTTCTGGGGTTCGAGGCGCTTTTGCATGACCGGCCTGTCACCTGTCTGGGGATGCCGTTCTATGCGGGCTGGGGGCTGACCGATGACCGCGCGATGCCGCTGGCACGGCGCAGTGCCGCGGTGGATCTGACCGCCCTCGTCCATGCCGCGCTGATCGCTTATCCGCGCTACCGCGATCCGGTCAGCGGCCTGCCCTGCCCGGTCGAAGTCATCGTCGACAGGTTGGAACATGGCGACATCCCGCCCGCCCCGCGCTTCAACCGCGCGGTCGCCAAACTGCAGGGCCTTTTCGCAAGCTTCGCGCCTTTGTGGCGTTGACTTCTTTTTTCCAAAAATACTCCGGGGTACGGGGCAGCGCCCCGTGAAAGCCTAGACCCGCCGCCACCGCGTCATGACATCCTCGCCCAGACGCACAAGATCCTGCAGCGCAAAACGCGGCGCATCCGCCAGCCGCCCGATCCCCATCGCGGCCAGCGACGGCGTGCCTTCGGCCCCGATGGCGCGGCCTGCGGTCATCACCACCAGTGCATCGACCAGCCCCGCATTCAGCAAGGACGCGGCCAGCATCCCGCCCCCTTCGCAGAACACCCGCGTGATCCCTGCGGTGGCCAGCGCCTGCATCATCGCCTCGGGCTCGACCTGCCCGGCGCACACGGTACATGGCAGGCTGACAGCGCCCCGCGCCACCCATTCGGCCACATCGGCCTCTGGCCCGTGGCAGAGCCAGACCGGAATCTGCCGCGCCGTTTGCGCCAGTTGGCTGGTCAGCGGCAGCTTGGCCGCACGCGACACCACGATCCGCACAGGCTGGCCCGTGATGCCAAGCCCGCGCACCGTCAGCGCCGGATCATCCGCGCGCAGCGTGCCTGCGCCCACCATCACCGCATCATGGCGTGCGCGCATCATATGCACAGCGCGGCGCGCCTCCGGTCCCGTGATCCACTGGCTTTCACCGCTTGCCGTTGCGATCCGGCCATCAAGCGTGCCTGCAAGCTTGAGCGTCAGAAAGGGCCGCCCGGCCGTGATCCGCGACAAAAACCCCGCATGATCGGCGCGGGCCTGATCAGCCAGAAGCCCGACATCCACCGCCATCCCCGCCTGCCCCAGCATTGCGATCCCGCGGCCCGCGACGCGCGGATCAGGATCACCGATGGCGATCACCACGCGCGCGACGCCTGCGGCAATCAGCGCCTCGGTGCAGGGCGGGGTCTTGCCGTGATGGGCGCAGGGTTCCAGCGTGACATAGACCGTGGCACCCCGCGCTGCCTCACCCGCCTGCGTCAGCGCCACCACTTCGGCATGGGGGCGTCCGCCGTCCTGCGTCCAGCCGCGCCCGACAATCCGGCCATGGTTGACGATCACGCAGCCCACCGCCGGATTGGGCCAGACACGCCCCATCCCGCGCCGCCCCAGCTGCAGCGCGAGAGCCATGTAGCGGGCGTCGCTCACTCGTCTTCTTTGCCGGCTTGCGGGCGCAATTCGCTGACGAATTTGTCGAAATCATCCGCCGCCTGAAAGTTCTTGTAGACGCTGGCGAACCGCACATAAGCGACCGTGTCGATCCGTGCGAGGCTTTCCATCACGATCTCGCCGATGGTGCCTGACGGAATGTCGGTATCACCCAGACTTTCCAGCCGCCGCACGATGCCGCTGATCATCTGGTCCATGCGTTCGGGTTCCACGGGCCGCTTTTGCAGCGCGATCCGGATCGAGCGTTCGAGCTTCTGGCGGTCGAAATCCTCGCGCCGGCCACTGGATTTGATCACCACCAGATCGCGCAACTGCACGCGTTCATAGGTGGTAAAGCGCCCGCCGCAGGCCGGACAGAACCGCCTGCGCCGGATCGCGACATGGTCTTCGGCGGGGCGGGAATCCTTGACCTGGGTATCGACATTTCCGCAAAAAGGGCAGCGCATTTGGGGTCCTTTGGGCTAGCTGTTGGGGCCTGACCCCAGTTATCCACAGCCACTATAAGAACCCGCCTTCAATTTGGGTAGGGGGGATTTGATCCCCCCAGATAGAGTAGCAGGCTTGCCACGCCACAGGGCGAGCAACGAATTGCCGCCTCATGCGTTGGCCCGGTGAACCACGAAAGGACACAGCATGACCAAGACACTCTTTATCACCGGCGCCTCCAGCGGGATCGGTGCTGCCACCGCCCGCGCCGCCGCCTCTGTAGGTTGGAACGTGGGGCTTTTCGCCCGCAGCAAGGACAAGCTGGACGCCCTGGCGCAAGAGATCGGCGATCAGGCCATGGCCCTGCCCGGCGATGTGCTGGCCCTCGACGACCAGACCAAGGCCATCGCTGCCCTGACCGACCGCTTCGGCGGGCTTGATGCGGCCTTTGCCAATGCGGGGCGCGGCACCGCAACCGCCGGGGCCGAAAATGGCGATCTGGACGACTGGGACGCCATCGTCGATCTGAACATCAAGGGCCTGCTGCGCACGGTCAAGGCCACCCTACCACACCTGCGCGCCCGCAAGGGGCATATCGTGCTGACAGGGTCGGCGGCAGCTCGCGTGCATCTGCCGGGCTCGGTCTATGGCGCGACCAAATGGTTCGTCCACGGCTTTGCCGGCAATCTGGCCGAAGAGATGAAGGACTGGGGCGGGCGCTGCACCGTGGTTGCCCCCGGCATGGTCAACA
>DAISXL010000032.1:0-18589 GCA_036825855.1 Yoonia sp. | reverse complement strand
CATGATCCGGCGGTTGATGCCGTAAAGCTGGTCGATCAGCGCCTCGATCCGGTTGTTGTGCAGGTGCAGCGAATTCACCAGCACCACGATTTCGGACCGCAGCGTCTGATAGCGTTCCTCGTCCTTGGTGGAAAAGGATGAATCCTCGTTCAGGGTCGCAGACATCCGCGCGTCCTGCATGTCGGACAATTCGGCAAAACCGCGCGCGATGATTTCCAGCGTTTCCAGCACGCGTGGTTTCAGCGCGGCTTCCATCGCGGCCAGCGACATGTTGACCTGATCGTCGTCCTCGTCGTCGTCGTCCTTGCTGATCGGGTTGCCGTCGGCATCCAGTTCGGTGCCGCTGTCGCCCTTGTCCTCGGACACGGGGGCGGCACCCACGACAGCCTCGACATCGCCTTCTTCGCCCAGTTGATTGCCGAAGGTGGTTTCAAGGTCGATCACGTCGCGCAGCAGGATGTCCTCGGACAACAATTCGTCGCGCCAGATCGTGATCGCCTGGAATGTCAGCGGGCTTTCGCAGAGCCCCAGAATCATCGTGTTGCGGCCGGCCTCGATCCGTTTGGCGATGGCAATCTCGCCTTCCCGGGACAGAAGTTCGACCGACCCCATCTCGCGCAGGTACATGCGCACAGGGTCGTCGGTGCGATCAAGCTTTTCTGCCTCGGCGCCACCGATGGCCACATCGCGCGACCCCGACACGGTAGCAATATCGGTGCCGCCGGTACCATCGTCGCTTTCTTCGGATTCCTCTTCCTCGGTGACCTGGATGCCCATTTCCGACAGCATCGACATCACATCCTCGATCTGGTCGGACGACACCTGTTCCGGCGGCAGGACCGCGTTCAGCTGGTCATAGGTGATGTAGCCCCGTTCCCGCGCATCCGCGATCATCTTCTTGACCGCGGCCTGGCTCATATCAAGGCTGATATCCCCATCCTGGTCGTTGTCCTTGCGATCATCGGTGTCTTTCGCAGCCATCAAAGGGACCCTTCCAAGTCGTCGTTACGCAGCCAGGGTGATTCGGCTGATTCGGTCTTACCCGAATCAACCCTGCATCGGCGTGAACCGCAAGCAGGCGACCGCGTGTTTTTCAGTTCTGTTGCCATGTCATGACCTAGGCCGGCCCTGTCCCTTGGCAAAATTGATCTGGTCGAGCAATTGGTCCAGTGCACTGCGCTCGTCCTTTTTCATCCGCGCCCCGTTGGGGCCAACCGCATATTCGGCGCGGTCCTCGTTATCGCCGCGTCCGGCCTTGTCGACGGCCGCACTGGCCTGCGCCAGCCGCCATGTCAGCCCCTCATCCGCCAGCCCGCCAAGGTCTTCGACCGCATCCTCGATCTCGCGGGCATGGCCGCGTCGGGCGGTCAGTTTCGCGAATTCCTCGGCCAGACACAGGCGCGCAACCTCGGCCTCGCCTTTGCGGCGCACCGCGGGGCTGATTGCCACATGGCTTTGCGAGAGCAGTTTTTCAAGAGCATCCGCCCCCAGATCGGCCGCGATCGCCGCCTCCAGATCGGCAGCGCCAAGATGTCGCAGGATCGCCGCCTGCAGGTCGCGGTGGGCCGGATCGCGGCAATCGATCCGTTCCAGCGCATCGCCGAATTCGACCGCAACAGCGGGGGCAACGATCATCGTGGCCAGGATGACCGCCTCGCGCAGGTGTTCCTGACTGACCGCCCCCGCCCCCAGCACCGAATTGCGGGCAGTGGCGACGGGGCTGATCGTGCGTTTCCACGGATCGGCATTGCGCGACCATGCCACACCGGGCGCTTTGCGCGCGGCGGGTCGGCGGGTGCTGAACAAGGCCCAGCGCATTTCCTTGATCGCCTCGCCGTAATGCGCGCGGATCGACGGATCGGCGATCAGCTTGATCTTTTCGCGCAGCGCCTTGTCGAGGGTCGCCTTGCGTTCGGGGCTGTCGAATGTCTTGCCTTCGGTCTCGCGCTGCCACAACAGCTGCACCATGGGGATCGCGGCATCGAGCAATTTCTGCATCGCGCCCGCCCCTTGGGTCTTGATCACATCGTCAGGGTCCAGCCCCGGCGGCATCAGCGCGAACCGCAAGCTTTGCCCCGCCTCCAGCAGCGGCAGCGCGATGTCGATCAACCGCATCGCGGCACGCAGACCGGCGGTATCACCATCCAGCGCGATAATCGGCTCGGGTGCGATCCGCCACAACAGGCGCAGCTGATCCTCGGTAATCGCGGTGCCAAGGGGGGCGACCGTGGCGGTGAACCCCGCCTCGGACAAAGCGATCACATCCATATAGCCTTCGGCCACGACCAACGGCTTGCCCTTGCCTGCCGCTTCGCGCGCGGGGCCGTGGTTGAACAGGCTGCGGCCTTTGTCGAACAGCGGCGTTTCGGGTGAATTGTAGTATTTCGCAGGCGCATTGGGGTCCATCGCGCGGCCGCCCATGCCGATGGCCCGCCCCCGCGCATCGCGGATCGGAAAGATGATCCGCCCCCGGAACCGATCATAAGGCCCAGTCCCCCGGTCGCTCTCGGCGGCGATTCCTGCGGCAATCACCAGCTTGGGGTCGATCCCCTGCGCCGTCAGATGCGCCAGTGCCCCGCCACTTGCGGGCGCGAATCCGATGTCCCAGCGCGCCTGCGCCTCGGGCGAAAGTCCACGGCGTGCCAGATAAGCACGCGCGTCGGTCGCAGCCCCTGTCTGCAATTGCAGACGGTGCCATTTGATGACCTTTTCCATCACCTCAACCAGCTGGCTGCGCAGATCGGCCTTTTGCTGCGCCTGCGGATCACGCTCTGGCATTGGCATCCCGGCCTCGCCCGCGAGAATCTTCACCGCTTCCATGAAATCGACATTCTCGGTCTCGCGGACAAAGGAAATCGCGTCGCCTTTGGCGTGACAACCAAAGCAGTAATAATACCCTTTGCGGTCATCGACGTGGAAACTGGCGCTTTTTTCCTGATGGAACGGGCATGGCGCCCAAAGATCGCCTTTGCCGGGGTTGGATTTGCGGCTGTCCCACATGACCTTGCGCCCGACGACCTGTCCAAGCGACAGCCGGTTGCGCAATTCGTCCAGAAATCCGGGTGGCAGGCTCATGCGCGCAGTATCCGCTTTTTACCCGCGCTTTCCAAGCGCTGCCGTGGGGTGCCGGGGCCTCTCCCCTCTTCCGAGTAAAAATATCCCCGCCGGAGGCTCGGTCGGACGCGCAGCGTCAGGCCGATCCGCGTGCCGCCACCCCTGTCATCGCCTCTTGCAGATCATGCACCAGGGATGCCGCCATGGACCGCATCACCATCACCTCGAAGGCCTGCGCGCCTGTGCGGGTGATGCTGACGGGCAGATGGCCCAGCAGGCTGCGGGCGGTATGCCCCGGCTTGAGCGCAGCACTGCGCAGATCAAGCGGGACAAGCCGCGCCAGCACCGCCTCGACCCCTGCCCCCGCGATCTCCAGCGTGGCATAGCCGTCGGATTGATCCGTGACCGCCGCCAGACCGTCGAGCGTGACCGCAGCGCTGACGATCCACGCCTCGTGCCCGTGCCACTGGCAGATCACGTCACCAGCGACCTTCCGCCGCCCGACAGGGGGCAAGGTCAGCCCAAGCTGCGATTTGAGCGCCGCTGAAACCGCCTTTTGCTGGCCGCGATAGGGCGCGATGGAAAACAGGGCCTCCCGCACGACCTCGGTGCAGGTCACGTCGCCCAGCTGCACGGGCAACAGATCACCAAAAGCGCCAAGCGCGATCAGTCTAGCCACGGGCGCGTCCTCCTTCGGGGTCGAAAAACACGGGATGGCAGACCTCGGCCAATGTATCCACACCGCGCAGATGGTCGACCATGCGGATCACCTCGCCATGCCGGTCGGGGCCGTTTTTCAGGAAGGCCAGACCCAGATAGCAATCCAGCGTCGGTGAATAGCAGGCCGAAGTCACATAGCCCTGATCATTGGCGGTCACGGCCTTGGCCTCTTTGGAGAACAGATGCGCGCCGGCCGTGAGCCGGCGCCCCTCCTCGACCGCGCGCAGTCCGACCAGCCGTTCGCGCGCGGGGTCCATCAGACCGGGGCGGCGGGCCGCAACCTGCCCGATGCAATCTTTCGCGGTGCTCACCATCCCCGCGAGCCCCAGATCAAAGGCCGTGGTGCGCCCGTGCAGTTCGGCATGGGTCAGCAAGCCCTTTTCGATCCGGAGCACATTCAGCGCCTCCATCCCGTAAGGTCCACCGCCCAAGGTGCGCGCCTGTGCGACCAGTTGCCGGAACAGGCTCTCGCCATACCGCGCGGGCACCGCGATCTCGAAGGCGGTTTCGCCCGAAAACGAGATTCGGAACAGCCGCCCTGCCACACCGCCGATCCCGACCGCACCGCAGGCCATAAAAGGCCAGTCGTCGTTGCTGATCTGGTCGTCGAGCACGGTGTTCAGCAGCACCTGCGCGCGCGGCCCCGCCACGGCGAATTGCGCCCAGTGATCTGTCACAGACACAACGCGCGCATCCAGATCGGGGCGCAGCACCTGGCTTGCGAACTCCAGATGCCGCATCACCTGCCCTGCGGCGGCCGTGGTCGTGGTGATGACGAAATGATCCAGCCCCAGACGCGCGGCGGTCCCGTCATCCATGACGAACCCGTCCTCGCGCAGCATCAGCCCATAGCGGACGCGCCCGACCTTCAGGGTCGACATCCGGTTGGTATAGACGAAGTCCAAAAATGCTGCCGCATCAGGCCCTTGCACGTCAATCTTGCCCAAGGTGGATACGTCGCAAACGCCGACCGCATTGCGGACATAGCCCACTTCGCGGTCACAGGATTGCCGCCAGCTGACCTCGCCTTCCAGCGGGAAATAGCTGGGGCGATACCAAAGCCCCGCCTCGATCATCGGCGCACGGGCGGCGACGGTCGCGTGATGTGAGGTCATCAGGCGGGCCGGCGCAAACCCTTTGCCCTGCCCGCCTGCACCCATCGCGGCGATGCTGACCGGCACGAAAGGCGGGCGGAAGGTCGTCGTCCCCGTGTCGGGGATGCCGCGCCCTGTCAGATCGGCCAGCACGGCAAGGGCCAGCACATTGGACGATTTGCCCTGATCGGGCGCCATGCCTTGGGTGGTGTAGCGTTTCATATGTTCGACGCTGCGCATGTTTTCCTGCGCGGACAGCGCGATATCCTTGGTCGTCACGTCGTTCTGGAAATCGACCCAGGCACGGCCTTTGCCGGGCACTTCCCACAGGGGGGCGATGGCATAGGCGGGGGCCTCGGCGGCGGGCAAAGTCACCTCGGGCGTGAACCCGAGGTCGCGGGCGATGGCGGCGGCCACCTCGGCCCCGTCGCGCAGACAACCCGCGGTGTCGAACACGCCGTTGCAGGCACCAGCGACCGCCATGCCGGGGATGGCATCAGGTGTCGGCACAAAGGCCGCGATATCGTCGCGCCACCGGGGCCGTCCGTTCATGTGGCAGGTCAGATGCACCGACGGGTTCCAGCCACCCGAGATCGCCAGACAATCCGTCTGGATCACCCGCGTGCCACCCTGATGCGCGACCGTGATACTGGTCAGACCCAGCCGCCCAGCGGTCGCGGTCACGCTGCCGCTGGTGAAAACGGGATAATCCGCCGTCACCTGCACATCGGCGCGGGCATCGATCAGCCCTGCGACCTTGATCCCCGCCGCCGCCAGATCGCGCGCGGTGCGATGCGCGTCGTCGTTGTTGCCAAAGACCGTGACCGACCGGCCGGGTGCCACTCCCCAGCGGTTGACATAGGCCCGCACTGCCCCGGCCAGCATGATGCCGGGCCGGTCGTTGTCAGGGAAAGCGATGGGCCGTTCCAGCGCGCCGGCACAAAGCACCGACCGTTTGGCCACGATCCGCCAGAAACACTCGACCGGCGCTCCCGCCCCCGCAATCCGTTCCAGCGCGCCGTAAGTGCCCTGGTCATAAGCGCCGGTCACGGTGGTGCGCGGCATCAGCCGCACATTGGGCAAGGCGCGCAGTTGCGCCAGCACGTCCGCGACCCAAGCCGCAGCGGGCCGGCCATCCACATCCTCGACCTCGCGCAAGAGACGGCCTCCCATGGCGCTGTCCTCATCGGCAAGGATGACGTCCACGCCCGCCCGCCCTGCGGTCAGGGCGGCCATCAGCCCCGCAGGCCCCGCCCCGATCACCAGCAGATCACAAAAGGCAAAAGCCTTTTCATAGCGGTCAGCGTTGGCCTGCCCGCTCAACCGGCCCAGGCCCGCCGCGCGGCGGATTACAGGCTCATAGAGCTTTTCCCAGAAACTCGCGGGCCACATGAAGGTCTTGTAATAGAACCCCGCCCCCAGAAACGGCGACAGCAGGTCGTTCACCGCCAGCGCATCATGGCGCAGGCTGGGCCATGCGTTCTGGCTGAACACCTCCAGCCCCTCGGACACCTCGAGCACGGTGGCGCGGATGTTGGGGTCCTGTGCCGCACCGCGCCCGACGGTGACCAGCGCGTTGGGTTCTTCGGACCCCGCTGTCAGCACGCCGCGCGGGCGGTGGTATTTGAACGACCGGCCCATCAGCCTGATCCCGCTGGCCAGCAAGGCGGCAGCGACAGGTTCGCCGGGCACGCCCTGCACGGGTTTGCCGTCGAAGGAAAAGGTCACGGTCTGGCCGGGGTTGCGCAGCCTCATGATGCGGCCTTTTGCGCAAGTTTGGTGCGGTGGACCGCATGGGTCACGGTGTTGCGCGACACGACGATCCACGCGCCGCACCCGCCTTCGTGATACCACAGATCGCGCGTGTCGCCTGCGGGGTTGGCGCGGTTGTGCAGATAGTCATCCCAGGCATCAGGCCCCGCATCAGGTGCGGGGCGGGCCAGTGCTGTGGCATCGCCCATGTAATAAAACTCGCGCCGGTCGCGTTCGCCGCAATGGGGGCATTCAATCCGCATGATCCGCCTTCATTCTCATTTCTTCAAATACTCAGATCCCGCGCTCAATGCAGGTTGTGCTGCGATCCGGTGCCTTCTTCGTCCATCAGCCCGACACCTGTGCGGAACCGGTCCAGCCTGAATTTCGCTGCCGTCGCATGGGGTTGGCCGGTCGCCATCAGATGCGCAAAGGCAAAGCCCGAGGCGGGTACCGCCTTGAATCCGCCATAACACCAGCCGCAGTCGATGAACAAACCCTTGGTCGGTGTGGTGTCGATGATCGGGCTGCCGTCGGGGGTCATGTCCATGATCCCGCCCCATGACCGCAAGACGCGGGCCTTGCCGATCATCGGCATCAGGGTCATCGCGGCCTCCATCACGTGTTCCTTCATCGGCAGGTTGCCGCGCGCGGCATAGGAGGCGTAGAAATCCAGATCACCGCCGAACACCAGCCCGCCCTTGTCGGACTGGCTGATATAGAAATGCCCCATGCCGAAACTGACGACATGGTCGATCACGGGCTTCAGGCCTTCGGTGACAAAGGCCTGCAAGACATGGCTTTCGATCGGCAGGCGCATCCCCGCCATCGCCGCAACCTGCCCCGACCTTCCTGCGGTGACGATGCCGACCTTGCGCGCCTTGATCGCGCCGCGCGTGGTCTGCACGCCGGTGACGACGCCGTTTTCGATGTCGATGCCCGTGACTTCGCAATTCTGAATCAGATCGACGCCGCGCTGGTCGGCCCCGCGCGCATAGCCCCAGGCCACCGCGTCATGCCGCGCTGTGCCGCCGCGCGGGTGATAGAGGCCGCCGTAGATCGGGAATCGCGCATTGTCGAAGTCGAGATAGGGCAGATGGCTGCGCACGCCGTCGCGGTCCAGCAAGATCGCGTCGTCGCCCTGGTTGATCATCGCATTGCCGCGCCGCACGAAGGCATCGCGCTGGCCGTCGGAATGGAACAAGTTGATCAGCCCGCGCTGCGAATGCATCACGTTGTAGTTGAGCTCGCGTTCCATCCCTTCCCACAGCTTGAGCGAATGGGAATAGAATTCCTGATTGCCCGGCAGGAAATAATTGGCACGCACGATGGTGGTGTTGCGCCCGATATTGCCGCTGCCGATATGGCCTTTTTCAAGCACGGCGATATTCGTCATCCCGTGTTCGCGGGCAAGGTAATAGGCGGTGGCCAGACCATGCCCGCCACCCCCGATGATGATCGCGTCATAGCGCGGTTTTGGCGCAGGATCACGCCAGAGCGGTTTCCAGCCTTTCTGGCCGAACAGCCCTTCCTTGATGATCTGAAACCCCGAATAGCCCATGCCCTGCCCCTTGCCGTGCCGCCCCAACTCTAGCCGATTGGCGGCGGACCGAAAGGGCAAATGCGGGCGTCAGGTGGACCAGAATCCACCTGACGCAGGCGTGGTTACAACCCTTTGGCGCGGTAGCTGTCGGCGACCTTGCGGATCGACACCAGATAGGCCGCCGTGCGCAGGTCATGCACATCGTCGCGCCCGTGCCAGATCGCGCGCATCGCCTGATAGGCCGTGCGCATCGTGTCATCGAGGCCCGAGCGCACTAGTTCCAATTCATCTGCGCCGCGCAGGTACTTGTCCTTGAAATCCGGCGATAGCGTCCAGCCGAGGCCCTTGTCCGCCGACAGCCGTTCCAATTCATCCACGACCAACTGGTGGCGCGATTCTTCCTGACGGCGCTGCATCCGGCCGAAACGGATATGCGACAGGTTCTTGACCCATTCAAAATAGGACACCGTCACACCGCCCGCGTTTGCATACATGTCGGGGATGATGACGCAGCCCTTGTCGCGCAGGATCTCGTCGGCACCAGCGGTCACGGGGCCGTTCGCCGCCTCGATGATCAGCGGTGCCTTGATGCGGTCGGCGTTTGACAGGTTGATCACCGCCTCCAGTGCAGCCGGAATCAGGATGTCGCATTCTGCCTCGAGCATCGCGGCCCCGTCGGTGATGTGCTTGGCATGCGGGTAATTGGCCAGACCGCCGTTCTTGGTGATCCAGGCGCGCACGGCTTCGACGTTCAGCCCCTTTTCGTCATGCAGGGCGCCGTCGCGTTCGATGATCGTGGTGATCAATGCGCCGTCTTCTTCAGACAGGAATTTGGCGGCGTGATAGCCCACATTGCCAAGACCTTGCACGATCACCCGCTTGCCTTCGAGACTGCCGGACAGGTTCGCCTTGGCCACATCCTCGGGGTAGCGGAAGAATTCGCGCAAGGCGAATTGCACACCGCGCCCCGTCGCCTCGACCCGGCCTGCGATACCACCCGAATTGGTCGGCTTGCCCGTGACACAGGCGGCGGCGTTGATGTCGGTGGTGTTCATGCGGCGGTACTGGTCGGCGATCCACGCCATTTCCCGCTCGCCCGTGCCCATGTCGGGGGCGGGCACGTTCTGGGCGGGGTTGATCAGGTCGCGCTTGATCAGCTCATAGGCGAAACGGCGGGTGATCAGTTCCAGCTCGTGTTCGTTCCAGTCGGCGGGATTGATCCGCAACCCGCCCTTGGACCCGCCAAAGGGTGCCTCGACCAAGGCGCATTTATAAGTCATCAGCGCCGCCAGCGCCTCGACCTCGTCCTGATGGACGTTGATCGCATAGCGGATGCCGCCCTTGACGGGTTCCATATGTTCGGAATGCACCGACCGATAGCCGGTGAACGTATGCAGCGCACCGCGCAGGCGGACGCCGAAACGGACCGTATAGGTTGCGTTGCACACCCTGATCTTTTCCTCGAGCCCGGGGCTGAGGTCCATCAGGGCGACGGCTCGGTTGAACATCAGATCGACGGATTCGCGGAAACTGGGTTCCTGCGCGGGGTCTTGGGCGGTCATTATTTTTCCTTCCTTGCCCGGCCATGTGCCGGGGTTGCGCGGGCCTGGCATGGCCCGCCGACAACATAGGTGCGATTCGCCAAAGTTGGGTAAAAAAAGACGCTATCTGCGAAATTGCGGCGAATCGTCTGCGCAGGCTGTTCCTGTCCGGCCAAAAGACCGCCGCGCTTTGTTTCACAAGAGCAAAGAGTTGCCATGATTTTGCTGCAATATGGCGCCATCACACGCTAATTGCGGTTCTAAGTCCCGAGTCTGATGATTTTTTTGTTACCCGGACTTGGTGGATGTGTTAGACACTATCCTAATATCTGTCGAGTAGGCGCGACGACGGTCGCCCGCCGCGAGGACCATAATGAGACCAGAGACCCCTGATTTCGTATCGAAAACATTCAAAGCTGGCTGGCGCGCAAGGTATCTGCGCGCCTTCGGCCGTAGCGAGGATGGCAGCGTCATCATCCTGACTCTTCTTCTGTTGATCTCGATGCTTATCGTGGGCGGGATGGCTGTTGATTTCATGCGGTTCGAGGCACGGCGCGCCACGCTGCAATCGGTGTCCGACCGTGCGGTGCTGGCAGCGGCCAGCCTGAATCAGCAACTTGATTCCAAAGCGGTGGTCATCGATTATTTCGAAAAGGCTGGATACGCGGATGCGATCGTTGGCGAACCTATCGTGAACAATATGGCGGGCACCCGCGCTGTGCGTGTGGCTTCGCGGATCGACATCAACACCTTCTACCTCAGGCTTGTCGGCATTGACCAAATCGACGTTCCGGCGCAGTCGGCCGCCGTCCAGGGCACGGGTAACGTCGAAGTGTCACTGGTTCTCGACATTTCGGGGTCAATGTCGTCGATCGTGCCCGGTACTGGGAAAACACGCATGGAATTACTGCGTGAAGCCGCATCGCGGTTCGTGGATTCGATACTGCAGCCTCAATACCGCGACCAAATCTCGATGTCGATGGTGACATATTCGCAGCATGTGAACGTGGGTGAGGGCATTTTCAACGCGTTGAACACATCATCGCCATATCTAACGCCAAGCGGACGTGTCGACGAAGAACTGATAGGCGCCGACGGTACAGTAAACGGACTTCCTGTTTTCCGAAATCCGTCGCATTGTGTAGACTTTTTGCCATCCGAGTTTTCGACGACCACCTTCAACACCACCCGCACCTATCAACAGGTCGAGCGTCTCGAGTTCTATACCAACCGCAACTCTAACAACATTATCCTTCCGCTCTGCCCGCAAGAACAAGCAGAGGGCATTATTCCTTTGACCCAAAATGCGGACCAGCTGAAACAGGCGATCAACCAGCTGGTGCCTACCACATACACGTCGATCCATCTCGGGATGAAATGGGGTGTGTCACTACTTGACCCGTCCATGCGCGATCTGCTCGCCGGCGTTCCGGGTGTTGACCCAATGTTTGCCGGTGTACGTCCAATGGATTATTCATCCGCGAGCAACGCCGTGAATACTGTCAAATATGTCGTTCTCATGACCGACGGCGCGAACGTTGCCGGGCGCAGGCTCCGTGACAATCGTCGCGACCGCTGGGACATTGTTCCAGGCCTGGGACAGGTAACGTTCGAGCGGTGGCGACAGACATCATCGTTACCAAACAACCAGAAGCGTTTGAATGACATTACCCATACCCCGATCTCAGCCAACCAGAACAACATCTGGATGCAGCAAATCTGCAACGCGGCCAAAGCGCAGAACATGATCATCTTCACCATCGCGATGGGCGCACCTGCTAGTGGCGAGGCGCAGATGCGAGCCTGTGCGTCATCGCCTGCGCATTATTTCAAGACAGAAGGCGGCGCGCTGAACGATATCTTTGACGCGATCGCACGCCAGATCACTGACTTGAGACTGAACCTGTGATGTCCCTGCTGTCTTTGATGCGCCAGTTTCAACGCGATGAACGCGGTGTCGTGACAGTCGAGTTCGTAATCATCTTCCCGATTTTCATGGTGATGTTCCTGATGACCTACGAAAGCGGCGTAATCTCGCTAAGGCATTTCGCGCTGGAACGCGGCGTCGATCTGGCGGTGCGTGATGTGCGGATCGGGCGGATGGCTGTTCCAACCCGGGATCTTTTGCGCACGCAAATCTGCGATTACGCGCGCCTGCTGCCGGATTGCGAAAACCAGCTCCAGGTCGAGATGGTCCGCCGCAGTCTGCGGTCATGGACAGACGTGCCGACGCAGGTCCAATGCATCGACCGCGGTGCGGCGGTACAACCGGTCGTGCAATTCACCAACGGCGGCAACAACGAACTGATCTTTCTGCGCGCCTGCATCCGGCTTGACCCCGTGATGCCGACGACAGGGTTGGGACGTACCATTGTCGAGGCGAATGCGGGCAGCGCCGCTAGTGGGTCTTACGCGCTGGTTTCAACATCCGGGTTTGTTGTCGAACCCTTCCAGGCCACCTCATCTGGATCATCGTCCCAGTCCACCCCATCTGGATCATCGTCGCGATGAAAAACCTCACTCGGTTTACAAAGCGATTCTGTGAGGACAACGATGGATCCGCATCCATCGAACTGGTGCTTGTGACGCCGATTATCGCCTGGGCCCTGTTGTCGACACTGGTGTATTTTGACGCCTTTCGTGCGGATACACGCAGCGAACGCGCCGGGCTGACCATAGCCGACATGTTCAGCCGTGAACAAATCGCGGTCAATTCGGCCTATATGGACGGTGCTCAGGCACTTCTGCGGACACTTGTGGAATCTGACCCCAACCCGCAACTTCGGGTCACATCCTACACTTATGACCAACCGACCGACACCTATATGGTACGCTGGTCCCGCCATCGCGGGATGACTGCTAACCTGACGAATGGCGATCTGGCGTTGATGCGTGACAGACTGCCAATTCTTGCAAACGGTGCGACATCGCTTCTGGTCGAGACACGCGCCGAATATCGCGCGCCTTTCGCGTTAGGTATTGCCCCTTTTGCGAACACACGGCTTGACCCGGTCGAATTCACGACATTCACTGTGATTTCGCCGCGGTTTGCGCCGTCAATCTGCTTTGACCCTACCCCTGCCAACCCGACCAGCGGCGACGAGCTTTGCTGATCAGCCGTCGCGCGCCTTGAGCCGCAACGCGATCTGTTCGGCCATGAACTTGGCCGGACCTGCCGCCGTCACACCGCCCACGCCGACGCGTTTGCCGATCCGCCACCACATGCCGGGCGACCAGCCGCGCGGCTGACGCGTTTTCAGCACCAGCGTAAAGCCGTTGGCGGGTTTCATCGCCAGCGCGCCGCGATCCACCAGCACGATATCTTCCATCCGCGCCAGCACGGTGCCTTCGGTGTCGCGCAGGTCGGTCTCGGTCAGCACGATCCCGATCCGCGTGGCACGGCGCAGCCGTTCGCCCAGCCACAGCATCGCCCCACCGAAGCCCAGCAGGAAAACCAGCCAGAACAACGCGGGCGGCTGCGCAATTGCCGTATAGATCAGCAATCCGCCCAAGCCATAGATCACCCCGCAGGCAAAATAGCGCCGTCCTTCAGAGGCATGGACGGTGGCAGGACCGCCGCTATGGTCGGGGGTAAACATGAAACACCTTTCGCGTCAGCGCCTGACGGATTTCTGGACAAGGTTGCAGTAGATCTCCTCGATCGCATCCATGCCAAGTCGCCCGCCTTCGCGATACCAATGACTGAGACCTGTCAGCATGGCAATGATCGCCATCGTCGCGATCCGCGTATCGGGCACGGCAAAGACGCCCGCCGCCACCCCGTCGCGCAGGATATCTTCCAGCGCGGTTTCATAGTCGCGGCGCATGGCCTCGAGGATGGCAAAGTTTTCGGGCGCGAGGTTGCGCAGCTCCATATAGGACACGAACACCTGATCGGGTCGCGGCAGGTGAAAGCGGATGTGAAACCGCGTGAACCCATCCAGCCGCGCAGGCGGATCGCCCTGCAGATCGGCGGCGGCCAGCGCATCCAGCACATCCTGCATATGCGCGCGCATCAGGTCAAACAGCAGGGTCTGCTTGTCGGGGGTGTAATTATAGAGCGCGCCCGCCTGCACCCCGACCTCGGCCGCGATCTGGCGCATCGACACGGCCGCATAGCCATGCCGCGCGATCAGGCGCAGGGCCGTGTCCTGCACCCGTGGGCCGGTGATTTCGGAATGAGAACCCTGCTTGCGCGCCATGCCGCCATGTAACTGAACAGCCGTTCAAATGAAAAGCCCGACTTGCCGCGAAGTCCCGCAGCTGTCTATTGTCTGCCACATGCGCCACACCCTGCCCTTTCTGCTGATCCTTGCCGCCTGCGCGGATATTCCCGCGCTGGAAGGCACAGTGACCGAGGCCGCGCGCAACGCGCCTTATCCGCGTTTGGCCCCGCTGGCCGATCAGCCTGCACCGATTGCGGCCGAAACGGATAGCATGGAGGACCGGCTTGCCGCCTTGCAACGCCGTGCCGCCGCGCTGCGCGCGATTGATCGCGATTGATCGTGATTGCTCTGGGCGCGTTGCAGTAGCGGCGTTCATTCGCTACACCGCACGGGAACGGCGACAGAGATGGATTTGACAGCATGACACACCCTTTAAGGCTCGGCATTGCGGGACTGGGCACCGTTGGCGTGGGCGTCGTGCGGATCGTGCAAAAACATGCGGATCTGTTGCAGGCGCGGTCGGGCCGCGCGATCACGATCAGCGCCGTCTCTGCGCGCAGCCGCGACAAGGATCGCGGCGTCGATCTGTCCGGCTATGCCTGGGAAGATGATCCCGTGGCCCTTGCGCGCCGCGACGATGTGGACCTGTTCATCGAAGTGATGGGCGGCCACGACGGCCCCGCCAAAGACGCGACCGAGGCCGCGATTGCCGCTGGCAAGGATGTCGTGTCTGCCAACAAGGCGCTGCTGGCCGTGCATGGCCAAGCCATCGCCGAAGCCGCCGAGGCCGCTGGCCGCGTGATCCGGTTCGAGGCCGCCGTCGCAGGCGGTATCCCCGTCGTGAAGGCGCTGACCGAAGGGCTGGCCGCCAATGACATCACCCGGATCATGGGCGTGATGAACGGCAGCTGCAACTATATCCTGACGCGGATGGAAAGCGCGGGCCTGACCTATCAGGAGGTCTTTGACGAGGCCAACGCCCTTGGCTATCTGGAGGCTGACCCCGAGCTCGACGTGGGCGGGATCGATGCGGGGCACAAGCTCGCACTGCTGTCGGCCATCGCATTCGGCACGCAGGTCGATTTCGACGCCGTGCAACTGGAAGGGATCGGCGCCATCAGCATCGAGGATATCCGCCAAGCCGCCGATATGGGGTTCAAGATCAAGCTGTTGGGTGTTGCCCAGATGACAGGCCGCGGGCTGGAACAGCGCATGTCGCCCTGCCTTGTGCCCGATACCTCGCCTTTGGGCCAGTTGCAGGGCGGCACGAATATGGTCGTGCTGGAAGGCGATTCCGTGGGCCAGATCGTGCTGCGCGGCCCCGGTGCGGGCGAAGGCCCGACGGCCAGCGCCGTGATGGGCGATGTGATGGATATCGCGCGCGGGCTGCGGATTTCCACCTTTGGCCAGCCGGCGACCAGCCTGCGGCGCGCGCGTCCGGCACTGGCGGCGATTCCGGCCCCCTATTACCTGCGGATGCAACTGCTCGACAAACCCGGTGCCTTGGCCAAGGTCGCGCGCGCCTTGGGCGATGCGGGCATTTCGATCGACCGGATGCGCCAGTATGGCCATGCCGACACCACAGCACCCGTCCTGATCGTGACCCACAAGACGACGCGCACCGCGCTGGACGAGGCTTTGGCCGCGTTCAAGGACACGGGCGTGGTGTCAGGCGACCCTGTCGCGATCCGGATCGAGGCGGTTTAGCGCAAACAGTCTTGCGACTGTGACACAAGCAGGGTTTACGGGGGGCGCACCCACCCGAAGGAAAAGCCAATGCCCCTGCCCGCCGATTTCAACGACCGCAACCTGTCGCTGGGTCTGGCCCGCGTGTCCGAGGCGGCCGCCATCGCCTGCGCGCCTCTGATCGGGCGCGGCGACGAAAAGGCCGCCGATCAGGCGGCGGTGGATGCGATGCGCACCCAGCTGAACAAGCTTGATATCGCAGGGGTCGTGGTGATCGGCGAAGGCGAACGCGACGAAGCGCCGATGCTGTTCATCGGCGAAGAGGTCGGCACCGGCAATGGCCCCGGCGTGGATATCGCGCTTGACCCGCTGGAAGGCACGACGCTGACCGCCAAGGACATGCCCAATGCGCTGGCCGTGATCGCGATGGGCCCGCGCGGGTCGATGCTGCATGCGCCCGATGTCTATATGGACAAGCTGGCCATCGGGCCGGGGTTTCGCACCGGCGTCGTGACGCTGGATATGTCGCCTGCCGAGCGGGTGTCGGCGCTGGCCGCCGCCAAAGGCTGTTCGACCAAGGACATCACCGTTTGTGTGCTGGAACGCCCCCGCCACGAGGATATGATTGCCGAAATCCGCAGCACGGGGGCCGCGATCCGGCTGATCACCGATGGCGATGTGGCGGGTGTCATGCATTGCGCGGAACCCGATCTGACGGGGATCGACATGTATATGGGATCCGGCGGCGCGCCCGAAGGGGTGCTCGCGGCGGCCGCACTCAAATGCATGGGCGGGCAGATTTTCGGGCGTCTGCTGTTTCGCAACGATGACGAACGCGGGCGCGCCAAGACCGCCGGCATCACCAATTTCGACCGCGTCTATACCCGCGACGATATGGTCACTGGCGATGTGATTTTCGCCGCAACCGGTGTCACGGACGGATCGCTGGTGCCGGGCATCAAGCGCGAGGTCGGATTCGTGACCGCCGAGACGATCCTGATGCGGTCCAAGACCGGATCGGTCCGGCGGATGATCTATCGCAACCCCGTGCGCTGAGGCGCTGGCGCGCCGCCTCCGGCGGGAGTATTTTTGGAAAAAAGAAGTCAGGGCGTGGTGCGGCGGCGGCGGCCCTGCTAGTATGGGCGCATGAACAAACCACAAGATCATGCGTTTCTGGGGGTGACTGCGTCGCTGACGGGGCGCCGCTGGGTCGGCCCTTCGGTGCAGGAGGATCGCGCCGCCGAAGCCATGGGGCAGGCCACCAACCTGCCAGCCGCGCTGTGCCGGACACTGGCGCGGCGCGGTGTGCCGTCGCAGGAGGCGGCCCTGTTTCTGGCCCCGACCCTGCGCGACCTGCTGCCTGATCCGCGCAGTCTGCGCGATATGGAAAAGGCGGCGGCGCGGTTCTTGCAGGCCGTGGCAGGGCGCGAGCGGATCGCGATCTTTGCTGATTATGACGTGGATGGCGGGGCTTCGGCGGCGCTGCTGATCGTCTGGCTGCGGCAGATGGGATTGCGCGCGACGCTGTATATCCCCGACCGCATCGACGAAGGGTACGGCCCCAACGAACCCGCGATGGCCGAACTGGCCGCGGCGCATGACCTGATCATTTGTGTCGATTGCGGGACGCTGTCGCATGAGCCCATCGCCGCCGCTGTCGGCGCGGATGTGATCGTGCTGGACCACCATCTGGGGGGCGAGACTTTGCCTGCGGCATTGGCGGTCGTGAACCCCAACCGGCAGGATGAAAGCGGTGATCTGGCGCATCTCTGTGCCGCGGGCGTCGTGTTCCTGATGCTGGTCGAGGCGAACCGGCAGTTGCGGGATGCGGGCACGGCAGGACCTGACCTGATGGCGATGCTGGACCTTGTGGCGCTGGCGACGGTTGCGGATGTGGCGCCCCTTGTCGGCGTGAACCGCGCCTTTGTGCGGCAGGGGCTGACAGTGATGGCGCGCCGTGCGCGTGTGGGGCTGACGGCTCTGGCGGATGTGGCGGGGCTGGATGCGGCACCGACATCCTATCATCTGGGGTTTCTGCTGGGGCCAAGGGTCAATGCGGGCGGGCGGATCGGCAAGGCCGATCTGGGCGCGCGTTTGCTGGCCACCGAAAATCCGTCCGAGGCGCGCGATCTGGCGGATATGCTGGACCAGCTGAACACCGACCGGCGTGCCGTGGAACAGGCGGTGCGCGATGTCGCCATCGCCCAGGCCGAGGCGCGCGGCACGGACGCGCCGCTGGTCTGGGCGGCGGGCGAGGGCTGGCATCCGGGTGTCGTGGGGATTGTCGCGGCACGGCTGAAAGAGGCCACCAACCGGCCCGCCATCGTGATCGGTTTCGAAGACGGGATCGGCAAAGGCTCTGGCCGGTCGGTCGCGGGAATCGATCTGGGGGCCGCGATCCAGCGGCTGGCCAGTGAGGGTCTGCTGCTGAAAGGTGGCGGGCACAAGATGGCCGCAGGCCTGACCGTGGCGCAGGACAAGCTGGAACCCGCGATGGCGCGGCTCGCGGAGTTGCTCGACAAACAGGGGGCGGGTGCGCTGGGGCCCGCGGACCTGCGGCTGGACGGAATATTGATGCCGGGGGCGGCGACGGTGGATCTGGTGACCTTGCTGGATGATGCGGGGCCTTTCGGGGCGGGGGCGCCTGCGCCGCGCTTTGCTTTTCCCGATTGCCAGATTCTCTTTGCCAAACAGGTGGGCGAAAGCCATCTCAAGATCAGCTTTGGTGACGGGCTGGGCGCGCGGATCGATGCGATCTGTTTCGGGGCGATGGACGGGCCTTTGGGCCCTGCGCTGCTGCAGCATAACGGCACGCGGTTTCACCTTGCCGGACGGATCGAAACCCATGTCTGGCAGGGCCGCCAATCGGTGCAATTGCGTCTGGAGGACGCCGCACCAGCGCATTGAAAAGAAGTCGGAAAAAAGCGCAAATTTCCCCTTGCGCGCGCTGCGGGCTTTGCCTAAAAGCGCGACACCAAGTGCGGTCCCTTCGTCTATCGGTTAGGACGCCAGGTTTTCAACCTGGAAAGAGGG
>DAISXL010000031.1:0-18713 GCA_036825855.1 Yoonia sp. | reverse complement strand
AGGATGCGGCCTCGCTCGGTCGCGGTCATCCGGCCCCAGTCGCCCGCGCGGGCGGCATGGGCGGCATCGACAGCCGCGTCGATATCTGCGCCCGTGCCGCGCGCGATTTCTGTCAGGGGCTGGCCTGTTGACGGATCCATGACTGGGATCGTGGCCGTGCCGCGCACCCAATGTCCACCGATCAAGTGGCTGGCGATGGGGATGTCAAAAGGCGTCAGCGGCATGGGCAAGCTCCGGCAATTGGGGGGCGGCGGCGATCAGGGATTTCGTATAGGGGTGTTGCGGGTTGGCAAAAACAGTCTCTGTTACGCCTGATTCCACGATTTTTCCGGCCTGCATCACCAGCACGCGGTCGGTGATGCTCCGCACGACGCTGAGATCATGGCTGATGAACAAATAGGCCAGCGGGCGCTTGCGGCAAAGGTCAGCGATCAGGTCGAGGACTTGCGCACGCACGGATACGTCGAGCGCCGAGACCGCCTCGTCAAAGATGATCAGATCGGGTTCGACGATCAGCGCGCGCGCGATGGCAAGGCGTTGGCGCTGGCCGCCGGAGAATTCGTGGATGTACTTGCCCGCCGCATCGGGCGGCAGGCCGACATCGGTCAGTGCCTTGGCGATGGCCTGATCGCGGGCTGCCCCCTGTGGCGGGGTGTCGAGCAGGTAGAACGGTTCGGTGATCAATCGGTCGACGCGGTGGCGGGGGTTGAAACTGCCATAGGGGTCCTGAAACACGACTTGCATCTTGCGCCGCAGGGCATGGTCGCCTTGGGACACCGGCGCGCCATCAAGCGTAATCGTGCCGCCCTGAACCGGCTCCAGCCCCAAAATCGCCCGCGTTAGGGTCGATTTTCCACAACCGCTTTCGCCGACCAGCCCCACGCGTTCGCCACGGTTGATGGTCAGCGACACATCGTCCAGCGCGCGAAAGGTCGGGCGCGGTCCGAACAGCGACAGCCGCTTGGTCGGGTAATCGCGCACCACATGGCGCACCGCGAGCAAGGGCGCATCTGTCGGCACCAGCGGCAGGTCAACCGCATGGGTCGAGGCGGCGAAGAGGGCGCGTGTATAAGGATGGCGCATGGCGCGCAGCAGGTCGGGGGTCGCGCCTTCCTCGACAATACGGCCATGTTGCATCACGGCGATCCGGTCGGCCACATCGGCCACGACGGCCAGATCATGGGTGATCAGCAGCAGGCCCATGCCGAACTCATCCACCAGCCCTTGCAGCAGGTCCAGAATGCGCGCCTGTGTGGTGACATCAAGCGCGGTGGTCGGTTCATCCGCGATCAAGAGCTTGGGGCGCATGGCGATCGCCATCGCGATGACGACACGCTGGCGTTGCCCGCCGGACAGTTCGTGCGGATAGCGCGTGGGCGCGACCTTCAGTCCGACACGGTCGAGCATGGCGGCGGCGCGGGCGTGGGCCTCGGCCTTGGTTACCTTTTCATGGACCCGGATCGTTTCGGCCACCTGTGCGCCAATGGTCTGCACGGGGTTCAGCGCGGTCATCGGTTCCTGAAACACCATGCCCATCGCATTGCCGCGCATCCGGCACAGGGCGGGTTCGGGCGTTTGCACGATATCGGTGCCATCCAGCAGGATCTGGCCCTGCGCCGCCGCCCCCTGCGGCAACAGCCCCATGATCGCCAGCGCGGTCACGGATTTGCCCGACCCGCTTTCGCCCGTGATCGCGGTGATCTGGCCCTGTGCCATATCCAGATCGATGCCTTGCAGCACAGGCGTGCCGTTGATTTGCACCGACAGGTCCTTGATCGCAAGCAGGGTCATGTCCGCACCACGCGCAGGCGCGGATCAAGCCAGTCGCGCAGTCCGTCGCCCAAAAGGTTCAGCCCCAGCACCGTCAGCAGGATCGCGAAACCGGGAATCAGGGCGACATGCGGCGCGATGCTGACAAGCGTTTGCGCATCGGCCAGCATCCGCCCCCAACTGGCCGTGGGCGGCTGCGCGCCAAGGCCGATATAGGACAAAGCAGCCTCGGCCAATATGCCAAGGCTGAACTGGATCGTGCCCTGAACGATCATCAGATTGGCGATATTGGGAAGAATATGCTCAAACGAGATTCGCGCCGCCCCCTTGCCACTGACACGGGCGGCGAGGATGAAATCGCGTTCCCACAATGGCAGCGCCGCGCCACGCGTCAGACGGGCGAAAACGGGGATGTTGAAAATGCCGATGGCGATGATGGCATTCACGGCCGAAGGGCCGAACACGGCGGTAATCAGGATCGCGATCACCAGCGACGGGAAGGCAAAGACCAGATCATTGCCGCGCATGATCAGGTCATCGAGCCACGCCCCCCGCCGCGCCGCAGCCCAGAGGCCCAGCGGCACGCCAAGGCCCATCCCGATACCCACAGCCACCAGTGCCACGGCAATCGAGGTGCGCGCGCCCATCATGATCATCGACAGGATATCGCGGCCGAAATGGTCGGTGCCCAGCAAATGCGCGCCGCCGGGGGTCAGCAGGCGGTTGGGGATGTCCAGCACCTCGATATTATAAGGCGTCCAGAGAAAGGACAGCGCCGCCAGTCCGGTGAAAAACGCGGTTAGGCCCGCGCCGATGATCAGGTTACGCGACATCAGGCGCGCGCCCGCAGGCGGGGGTCAACGGCGGCATAGGTCAGATCGACGATGAAATTCACCATGATCACGGTGAACACCAGCAGCATCACCACGCTTTCTACCACGATCAGATCACGCGCGCTGATCGCCTGAAAGATCAGCCGCCCCAGCCCCGGCAGGAAAAACACCTGTTCGATGATGATCGCCCCTGCGAGCAGGAACGAAAACTGCAACCCGATGATTGTCAGCACGGGGATCAGTGCATTACGCAGCGCGTGCCGCCACAGCGCCTGACGACGGGTCAGCCCTTTGGCACGCGCGGTGCGGATGAAATCCTCGCCCAGCATGTCCAGCAAGGATGACCGCATGACGCGGGCAAGGATCGCCGCTTGCGGCAGGGCAAGGGCGATGGCGGGCAGGGTCAGCGCCTTGAGGGCGGCCAACGGATCGGCCCAGCCCGGAAAGCCGCCTGCCGAAAACCAGCGCAGGTTGATCGCGAAGATCAGCACAAGGATCATGGCGAACCAGAAATTCGGGATCGCCACGCCAAGCTGCGTCGCCCCCATGATCGCGGTGTCGCCTGCGCCGCCCCTGCGGCTGGCGGCATAGATGCCCGCGGGAAAGGCCACCAGCGTGGACAAGGCCAGCGCATAGATCGCCAGCGGCAGCGACACCCAGATCCGGTCCGCGATCAGCGTCGCGACGGGCGTCTTATAAGTCCACGACACCCCGAAGTCACCCTGCACCATGCCGCCGACCCAAGCGGCGTAGCGCGCGACCAGCGGTTCATCCAGCCCCATTTCGGCGCGCAAGGCCGCGATCGTGTCAGGCCGCGCATTGACCCCCAGCATAAAGGCCGCCGGATCGCCGGGGATCACCTCGACCACCGCGAAAATCACGATAGAGGCGACGATCAGGCTCGCGACCAGCGACACCAGCCGCCCGAGGGCAAATCGGATCATGCCCGCTCAATTGCCCCAGGACACGCCCGTCAGATCGACCGCAGCGGTCGGCTGGTTGACCCAGAGCCCCGTAATCTCGGCCCGTGCAACGGTGGCGACGCCCAGCTGGAAGAGGTAGGCGTTGACGTAATCCTCGGAAATGATCGTCTGCGCCTGCGCCAGCAACGCGGACCGCCCTGCGGGGTCGGTCGTCGCGTTCAACTCGTCCAGCACGGCGCGGAAATCGGCGTTGTCGTATTGGAAATAATAATCCGGGTTGGCATAGATGTTGATGTCCATCGGTTCGGTATGGCTGACGATGCTTAGGCCGAAATCCTTGTTGGTGAACACTTCTTCAATCCACTGCGCCCATTCGAGGTTCGTGATCTCGGTCTCGATCCCGACCTCGCGCAGCTGGCTCGCGATGATTTCACCGCCGCGACGGGCATAGGACGGCGGCGGCAGTTTCAGCGTCGTGGTGAAACCGTCGGCCAGTCCGGCCTCGGCCAGCAGGGACCGTGACAATTCGGGGTCGAATTGCGAATTGGCCAAAAGGTCCACGTAATCGGGGTTATGCGGCGCGAAATGCGTGCCGATGGGCGTGCCCTGGCCGAACATCGCGCCATCGATGATCGCCTGACGGTCGATGGCATGGGTGACAGCGCGGCGCACCAGCGGGTTGTCAAAAGGGGCGACCTTGTTGTTCATCGCCAGAATGGTTTCGCCTTCGGTATTGCCATTCAGCACCTGAAAGCGTGGATCGGCTTCGAACTGCGGCAGGTTTTCAGGGGCGGGGAAGCCGACGAACACATCCACATCCTCGGCCATCATCGCGGCAAAGGCGGCGGTCGGATCAGAGATGAAGCGGAAGGTCGCAGATTCCAGCGCGGGGGCGGCACCCCAGTAATTCTCGTTGCGGGCCAGTTCCAGCCGGTCGCCCTGCACCCAGTTGGCAAAGGTGAACGGCCCCGTGCCGACAGGGTTGGTCGCGATGGTGTCGATGCTTTCAGGCGCCACGATAACGGCATCGCCCCAGGCCATGTTGAACAGGAACATGCCGTTGGGCTGCGACAGCGTGACCTGCACGACCAAGGGGTCGATCACGGTGACTTCGGCGATGTCGGCGAACAGCGCCTTTTGCGCGTTGGTGCTGTCCTCGGCACGGGCACGGTCGAGGCTGAATTTCACATCCTCGGCGTCCATCGTGGTGCCGTCATGAAAGGTGACGCCCGCGGCAAGGTTGAAGGTATAGGTCAGCCCGTCTTCGGAGATATCCCAGCTTTGCGCCAGACCGCGGATGATCGCGCCATCTGCATCGAACCGCGTCAGCCCTTCGAACACGTTGGCGTAAAGCACCGAGTCAATCGCCTGCGCCGCCCCGCTGGTCGGGTCGAGGTTCGGCGGCTCTAGCTGGATCGCGACGGTGATACTGTCCTGCGCCAGCGCACCGGAGGCGCAAAGCACGACGGCGGTGGATGCGGCAAGGCGTTTGAAATGATGCATGAGGACCCCCTGTTGTTGGGGCCAGTGTTCACCCATGTCGATGGGCAATTCAAGTCCCGTGGGTCATGCGGGCAAGTGGTTGCTCGTTCTTGTAAAAGTAGCAGTCGAAAGCAAAGAGAACTTCAACTGGCTGCGGGACATGATCGCGCCGAACAAGAGGACGACAGCGAATGTCATCGCGACCTGCAAACAGGCGGTGAAGGACGGCGACCTAGATATCCTCTTGGTTAAAATAAGACGTCGTGCATTGCAAAAACTGCGAGATCTTCAATTCGATGACTGGCCAGTTTGGAAGTTCAGCGATGCTATAATCTGCCTTGACGTCCATTCCTGACGCTCTGAATTGATGTGAGCATTGAGGATTCATACTCAATCCGCGAATTCCGCAGGCAATTATCGTTTCTGGTGTTCCCGTCTGATCCAGTGTAAAGTAAACGTCACTTTGAGGGTCGTTTCCTAGGGGCACCGCGCGCAGCAGACCAAAGTCGGAAGTTTCTAAGGTATAGTTTTCAAATTGTGTATTTACTCCAGGATCCGCAAGCCAGAAAACTGTTGATGCGAGACCTTCAGGCCCTATCGTATCACCGATCAGGAAAGTCATTATGTTATCGATGCCTTCACGGTTCTGCAAACTCGCTTGCCGTCGGCTGACTGGCTCAAAAGTATCAACTGTCACGCGAAAAAGTTGTGCGCCATGGATAGCGCCATTCACGTGATCCCATCGGTCCTCTAAGAAGATTTTGGGCACGGTCATTGGTACGACTTTCTGCTCAAGTTGCATCTCGATATAGAAATCAACGCGTTCTTCACGTGCTGAAAAATGAACGCACGGGTCAAGATCCGGGCTGATCTCAGTCGGCGGTGTTTCTGCCATGACGATCGTCGCCATGCACGCTGCAAGAAGTGAGCAGGATACCCGTCGGTATCGGCCCGAGTGGTTTGTAGGCGTTTGCTCTTGACCCAGAGGTTGTTCCATTTTGCCGCTTTCGGTGTTTGTTTCGAATACTTCCCGTTGATGAGTGTCTAATTAATGGCTTTAGCAAATGTAGGAACCATACCTGACGTACCCATTCACCTTCAACCGGACCCCGTCTGATATCCCGATGCAATGACGAACCACGCCGATCCACGGCCCTTGCCGCGGTGAACCCCGGCCTAAGTCAATATCCTGACCAAGCCGCCGGCCATCACCTGCGCGCTGTCGATCATGTCGTCGACCCCGATATACTCGTCCGGTTTATGCGCCAGTTCCAACAGGCCCGGGCCATAGGCAATGCAGTTCTTGAGCTTGCCGATCCGGTCGATGTGTTTCTGGTCATAGGTGCCGGGGCTGGCCACGAATTCCGCCGGACGCCCAAGCACCTGTTCGATCTGCGCGGCGATCACCTGTACCACGGGGGCGTCGCGGTCGGTCATGCTGGGCAGGACCATGTTGATCTCGCGCAGGTCATAGCGGAACGTGTCGCGCTGCGCCTTGATGTCCTCGAGCAGGGCCGTCACCTCGCCGCGGACGTCGTCGATACTTTCCTCCGCCAGAAAGCGGCGGTCGATCACGATGCGGCAGCTGTCGGGCACGCAATGGGCGGGCAGGCTGGTGTCGCCCTCGGCGAATTCGGGCTGGCCGCCGTGGATGGAATTGATGTTCATCGTGGACGACCGCGCGCCATCTGGCACCACGGGCATATCGGTGCGCCGCGCAGCCATGGCGGGGTAAAGCGTGGTCTCGAACGCAGCCAGCACCGCCCCCATGTGCCGCACGGCGCAATCGCCCAGAAACGGCATGGAGCCGTGGGCGATTTCGCCATGCGTCTCGATCTCGGCCCACCAGCCGCCGCGATGGCCAAGGCAGACGCGGTCCTTGTGAAGCGGTTCGGGAATGATGACATGCTGCACGCGGGCGGGGTCGAAAAACCCCTGTTCGGCCAGATAGGCCACACCGCCATAGCCGCCTGATTCCTCGTCCGCCGTGCCGGAAATCTCGACCGCGCCGGCGAAATCGGGATGGGTGGCGATGAACGCCTCGGCCGCGATGATGGAGGCGGCAAGCCCGCCTTTCATATCGCAGGCGCCACGGCCGTAGATCTTGCCGTCGATCAACGCGCCGCCAAACGGGTCTTGGGTCCAGCCATGCCCGACCTCGACCACGTCGATATGGCTGTTGAAATGCACGCAATCGCCAGTGCGCGCGCCTTCGCGCCGCGCGACGATGTTCCAGCGCGGATAGCGGTCACTGTCGCCCGGCGTGCCCTGCGCGCGGATCAGTTGCGTGGCAAAGCCCGATTCGCGCAGCCGCCGGTCCAGATAATCGCAGATGTCACGGTAAAACGCGCCGGGCGGGTTCAGCGTGGGAATGCGGATCAGGTCCTGTGTCAGCACGATCAGGTCGTCGCGCCGGTCGGTGATGGCGTCCATCAGGGGGGTGCGGTCGGTCATGCCGGAACTATCCGCCAAGCCCTGCGCCCCCGCAAGGGCCTAGACGATGGGACCGGGATTGATCCGCTGCTGCAGCATCGACGCAAGGAACCCCGTCGTGATGATCTGCACCCCGAGCGAGGCCGCGACCACGGCCAAGGCGGCAGGCCGGACGATGCGGCTTGCGTCCAGATCGCCGAAACCTGTCGCCCCCCAACTGAACACACCCGCCAGCGTGGCAAAGATGGCGACCAGCAGCAAAAGACCCCCTGCGATGCAGGCATTGTCGACCGACAGGCGAGACTTGAACCTCTCGAACCGGGCAGAGCTGGGCAATAGCGCGAAACGCACTGCGAAAATCCGGGACAGTGCGTAAAAGCAGATCATCTGGAAACCCGTCAGGATCAGAGCGGAGGCCAAGATCAAGGTCGCCACGTCGAAACTGACGCCGCCGATGGTGACGGGGCCGAACAACAGTGCCAGAAAACTGACGCTGCCCAGCCCGAACAGCACCAGACCGGGGTAGTAGAACAGCCAATAAGGCGCGAAGGTCATCAGCAGCTTCAGATGCAGCCAGCCATCGCGCCAGCTGCGCAGATGCGGCGGGCGCGACCGGCCATCGGGTTTCAGCGTGGTCGGCACCTCGCGGATGTCCAGACGCGACAGGGTCGCCTTGATGACCATTTCGGACGCGAATTCCATTCCCGGCGTGTTCAGATGCAGGCCAAGTATGGCGTTACGGTTGAATCCGCGCAACCCGCAGTGGAAATCCCTGACCGGCGTGCGGTAAAAGATGCGCCCGACTGTCGATAGCACCGGATTGCCAAGATAGCGGTGCAAGGGCGGCATCGCGTTCTTGGCGATTCCGCCACGAAAGCGGTTACCCATCACCAGGTCCGCCCCATCGCGCAATTCCGCGACAAAGGGATCGAGATTGGCGAAATCATAGCTGTCGTCGCTGTCGCCCATGATGACGAACCGCCCCTTGGCATCCGCGATCCCTGCGATCAAAGCGGCGCCATAGCCTTTGGTCGGCACGTCGACGACCCGCGCACCAAGGCGGCGGGCAATGTCCTGACTGCCGTCGGTGGACCCGTTGTCGGCGATCAGCACCTCGCCATCGACGCCAGAGCGTTCAAGATAGCCCTTGGCCTTGACGATGCAGGTCTCGAGCGTCTCGGCCTCGTTCAGGCAGGGCATCAGAATGGTCAGTTCGGTCATCGCTATGCCTCGGTCCTGCGGTTTTGGCAGGCCAGCGTTCCGGCCCGCTTCAGCGTTATGGCAGGCAGTGGCCTTTGCGCAACAACCATGACGCGCGCCCTTGCCCGCGCCCACGGCGTATGTTGCCAAATGGTCACCTGTGATAGCGGTCTGAAATCCTTACAAGGAGACAAAATTCCATGACCGAAGGACGACTTTTAGCAGATCTGCGCAACAATCCCTTTCGCTGGGCGTTGTCGGCTGCTCTTGCGCTTTTGCTTGTGCGTGCCGTGATCGACGGGATTGGCATGCATGACAATTTCGCCAAGATGGACAATGACGACATCCTGCGGCTGGTCATGGTGCGTGATTTCATCGCCGGACAGGGCTGGTTCGACATGACGCAATACCGGCTGTTGCCGCCCGATGGCGTGGTCATGCACTGGTCACGCTATGTCGACGCGGGCATTGCCGCGATCATTGTGCCGCTGTCTTGGGTCGTGCCGATGGACACGGCGGAACAGATTGCGGTGACGATCTGGCCCACGCTTGTGTTTATCCTTCATGTGCTTGTCATCGGTTTCGGGACCCGCCGAGTTTTTGGCGATCTGCCTGCCTGTTTCGCGCTGGCGATCATGACGATCTGGCCGACCAGTGGCTATCTGCATTCGGGCGCAGGCAACATCGACCACCACAATGTCCAGATGCTGATGATGACGGTCGTTACCTTTGCGCTGATTTGGCCGGTTCGCCCTGTCGCGGCCGGGCTGATCGGCGGCGTAGCCGCAGCATTCTCGATGGCGGTCGGTCTCGAGGCGTTGCCTTTCATCGTCGTGGCTGGGGCAATCGCTCTTGTCCGTCATCTGATGGATGCAATGCCGCAAAGCCGAGCCTTTCTTGTCGCCTTTTGTCTGGCGCTGGGTGGTGCTGCAGGTGTGTTCTGGCTTGGCCAGACCCCGCCCGAGATGCGGGGCATTGGCATGTGTGACCGGCTGAGCCTGCCCGCGCTGTCATTGATCGCTGTCGCAGTCGCGGCAAGCCTGTTGGCGGCTGCGATGTCGCGCCTTGGCGCGTGGGCTGGCGTTGCCGCAGCAGTACTGATCACGATGGTTGGCGTCGTTCTGATCTGGCCCGTTGTGGGTCAGTGTTTGGCAGGGCCCTATGGCGACCTGCCCGAAGATCTGCAGCTATTCATCGCCACCCGCATCACCGAGGCACAGCCTGCGCATCTTTTCATGCGCAACAATCCGGCTGGTTTTGTAGTCTTTACACTGCCAATCATCGTGGTCGTGATCAGCGGTGCAGTCCTGATCTTGCGCAATGCGACGCCGCGCGCGGCGGCGGGTGTGGTTTGGGTCCTGTCGTTTCTGGGCCTACTGATGGTGCTTTATCAGATGCGGACCGTGATCATGGCGGCGGCCGTGATCCCCATTCTGGGTGGCATCGTCATCGCTTATGCGCTTGAGGTCTATCTGCGCACCCGCGCGCCAGGGGCCGCGGTTGTCTGGTTGGCGCTGGCGACAACGATCATCTCGCCAACGCTGATCGCGTACCAGATCAGGGCCTTCATCCCCGACGATAACGAGACCCGGCCAGAGCTAGCCGCTGAATGCAGAGGATATGACGCGCTTGCGGGGTTGAACGCTATCGCGAAAAGCCAGTTCATCACCCCGATGAACATCGGACCTTCCGTTTTATGGGCGACACATCATGACGTGATGTCGGCGGGCTATCATGTCGACCCGACCATTCTGACCAATAGCCTGCTGCCATACCAGCTGCCCGAGAATGAAATGGCGGTGTTCCTGCGCGCCTCGGGCGCGACGCTTTTGCTGATGTGCGCTGATACCACCTATGAAGACGATTTTCCCACCGCGCTGGCGGCCGGTATGCAGGTTGACTGGCTCCGGCCAGTCGCCGTCGACGCGGGCGATCTGCTGGTGTTCGAGATCCTGCCGCAATGATGGCCTTCGTCAGGTTCGCGCTGGTCGGTGGCAGTTTCAGCCTTGGCTACGCGCTGATCACCGCCGCGCTGATCCGGTTCGCGGCGGCACCGCCCCTGCCCACGTCTGTTGTGGTCTATCTTCTGTGTATTCCCACCGCTTTCTGGGCGCAGCGGCGCATCGCGTTTCGCGCGGACCAGCAGGCAAGGGGCGCGATCTGGATCTATACCGCGACCCAGATCGGTAGCCTTGCCGTCGTATCCGCCATCACCACGCGCTACGTGACCAAAGTGTTCTGGCTGGATACGTTGTTGTTTCTTGTGACCGCAGGCGCCGCCGCTGTCGCAAGCTTTCTGATCTGCCGCTACATCATCTTCAGGACGCAGGCACCAGACGGGCGATGAAATGCAGCTTGCGTCCAAAGACGAAGGACGCAGGCGCCGGATAAAGCGGGATCGCGGTGTCGAACACGTCGGTGGCAAGGCCCGCCTTTGCAAACCAGCGGTCCCAATCGGCACGCGGCGCATAGTTATAGGGCAGCACCACGCCATGTGGCGCGTTGCCGACCCAATCCATCAGCCGCAAGGTCGCATGATCAAGCCGGTTCTCGCTCAGGTGATCCTTGATAATCACGGCGCGGCGGGCGACACGCGCGGCCTCTGAAATCAGGCGCTGGGGGTCATCGGTATGGTGCAGCACATCGACAAAGGTCACCACATCGACGCTGTTATCCGCGAACGGGATCGTCGTGCCGTCGAACAGCGTGACGGGGATATGCGTCTTTTCTCGCAGCATGATGTCGATGCCCTGCACCTGCGCGCCGGCCTGTTTCTCGCCGATCATCTTGGCGATCTGCCCGTCGCCGGTCCCGACATCGAGCATCTGCGCGCCTTGGGGCACCAGCGCGCCGATATGATCCACCAGCACCCGCACGCGCCGGTTGAACACCAACTTTTCATGGGCCTGACCGAGGGTTTTCTTGAACATCATCCTGATCCATCACGCGGGTTTCGCGGACATTGGGTCAGATTTGCGCCAAGGTAAAGATTGCACTGTCAAACCGATGATCGGCGTTGCAATTTCGCCCGTTCCTTCGTTTACCGAGAAGGCAGGATTTTCAGAGGTGCCGGATGGCTTATCTACTCGGGGTCGATACGGGCGGCACCTATACCGATGCGGTGGTGCTGGATGATCTGGCGCAGCAGGTCGTGGCCTCGGCCAAGGCGCTGACATCGCGGCCCGATCTGGCGCTGGGCGTGGGGGCGGCGATTGATGCGGCCATGGCCAAGGCGGGGGTGGCCGCGCGCGATATCGCGATGGTGTCCTTGTCCACGACGCTGGCGACCAATGCGCTGGTCGAAGGGCAAGGTGGGCGGATCGCCCTTGCGTTCATCGGGTTCGACGCCGCCGAACTGACCCGCGCGGGGCTGCAGGACGCCTTGCGCGGCGATCCGGTTATCGCGCTGGCAGGCGGGCACAGCCATGCGGGGGTCGAGGCGGCACCTCTTGATCTGGCGCGTTTGCAGGCGGCGCTGGCCGATCTGGATGCGGGGATCACCGGCTTTGCCGTCGCCGCCAGTTTCGCCACCCGCAACCCCGCGCATGAAATCGCGGCGCGTGACCTGATCCGCGACGTGACGGGCCTGCCCGTGACCTGTTCGCATGAACTGTCCTCGGCCTTGGGCGGGCCGAAACGGGCGCTGACGGCGGTGTTGAACGCGCGTCTGATCGGGATGATCGACGGGTTGATCACCGCCTGCGAAACGCATCTGGCGGCTTGCGGGATCAGTGCGCGCCTGATGGTCGTGCGCGGCGACGGTGCGTTGGTATCGGCGGCGGTGGCACGCGAAAAGCCGATTGAAACGATTCTGAGCGGTCCGGCGGCATCCATCGCGGGGGCCAGCTGGCTGACCAAGCAAACCGACGCGCTGGTCAGCGATATCGGCGGCACGACAACCGATGTCTGCCTGTTGCGCGATGGTCGCCCGATGATCGACCCTGCGGGCGCGCGTGTCGGTCCGTTCCGCACCATGGTCGAGGCGGTGGCGATGCGCACGACCGGTCTGGGCGGCGACAGCGAGGTGCATGTGACCGAAGGGCTGACCGCCGGTCTGCGGCTTGGACCACGGCGGTTGATGCCGATCGCGCTTGCCGCACAGCAATTCCCCGAGCTGGTGCATCTGGCGCTGGACCGCGCGCTGGCCAGCGGCGTGCCTGCGTCCGATGGCGGGCAATTCGTGCTGCCCTTGTGGAAAACGCTGCCGCAGGGTCTTGATCCGCGCGAACTGACCGTGGCGCAGCGGTTGGCGGATGGTCCCTTGCGGCTGGGGCAGGCGGTGCAGACGCGGATGGAAAACCCCGCGTTGGGCAGGCTGATCGGGCGCGGGCTGGTGATGCTGGCGGGGGTGACGCCGTCGGATGCGTCGCATGTGCTGGGGTTGCAGGACGTCTGGGACAGTGACGCCGCGACCAAGGCGCTGACGCTCTTCGCGCGCAGACGCACGGGCGGCGGCCAGCAGATCGCGCCGGATGCGCAAGCCCTGGCGCGGATGATCATCGACCAGCTGACGGCGCAGACCGTCGATTGCCTGTTGCAGGCCGCCTTTGCCGAGGATGGGCGCGACTGGCCTGATCCTGCCGCCATGGCGCAGCATCCGCTGACGATGGCGGGGCTGGATCGGCATCGCGGGACCCTGCGGATCAATCTCGCGCTGGCCTTGCCGGTGATCGGGCTGGGCGCGTCGGCGCGCGCCTATTACGGGGCGGTCGGTGACAGGCTGGGAACGACGATGCTGGTGCCGGACCACGCCGATGTCGCCAATGCCATTGGCGCTGTCGTGGGGCAGGTGCAGATGCAGGCCGCTGGCACGGTGACCAGCCCGGGCGCTGGCGCGTTCAAGGTGCATCTGGCGGGCGATGTGCAAAGCTATCCCAGCCGCGATGCCGCGCTAAAGGCGATCGTCGACGCCCTGTCCGCGCAGGCCACCACCGCTGCGCGCGCTGCGGGGGTCGAGGATATCACCCTGCATGTCGCGCAGGACATCACCGAGGTCGAGGTCGAAGGCCAGCCCATGTTCATCGAGGCCAAGGTCAGGGTCACGGCACAGGGTCGCCCCCGCATCGCGGCGGGCTAGCATTTCGGACGCTCACTTTGTTGTCACCACGATTGCGCGAGGCGGCGCGATCAAGGACAAGTTGGGAACCTTCAGGACCAGAACATGCTTGACCGCCATCTTCGCCCGCTGATTGACCCGCCGTTGAACCGGATCGGGGACGGCCTTGCCGCGCAGGGGGTCTCGGCCAATGCGGTCACGCTTGTCGGGCTTGGTCTGGGGCTCATTGCAGCCTTGATGATCGCCTTTGGCGCGCCTTTGCTCGCGCTTGTCCCGCTTTTGGCCAGCCGTCTGGCGGACGGGCTGGACGGGGCGGTCGCGCGGGCGACGCGCAAGACGGATTTCGGCGGCTACCTTGATATTGCGGCGGATTTCCTGTTCTACGCGATGATCCCGCTGGCCTTTGTGCTGGCCGATCCGGTGGCGAACGGGGCGGCGGGGGCGTTCCTGCTCGCGTCGTTCTATTTCAACGGCACCAGCTTTCTGGGCTTTGCCATTCTGGCCGAAAAGCACGGGCACAAAACCGAGGCCCAAGGGCAAAAGTCGCTGTACTATTCAAACGGTATTCTGGAAGGGACCGAGACGATCGTGTTTTTCGTCCTGCTCTGCCTGTTTGAAACTTATTTCGGGCCGCTGGCGTGGGTGTTCGGGACGCTTTGCTTTCTGACTGCCCTGCTGCGGATCCACGCCGCATCCCGTATCTATGTCAACTGAAGGAATTCGCCTGTGAAACATCTTGCCGTTCTCGCCGCCTTGCTGGCCCCCTTGCCCGCGCTTGCCGATATCGACCCCGCCGATTGGGACGCGGTGACAGCCGAGGCCGAAGGCCAGACCGTTTACTGGAACGCTTGGGGCGGATCGACGACGACCAATGATTTCATCGCCTGGGTCGGGTCGCGCGTGGCCGAAGAATACGGCGTGACGCTTGAACATGTGAAACTGAACGATACCGCCGATGCCGTCACCCGCGTGCTGTCCGAAAAACAGGCCGGTCAGGACGACGGCGGCGCCATCGACATGATCTGGATTAACGGCGCCAATTTCGCCGCCATGAAAGAGGCTGATCTGCTGTTCGGCCCTTACGCCGAACAACTGCCCAACTGGGCGCTGGTCGATTTCGAGAATAAATCCGTGCAGACCGATTTCACCGTGCCGGTGGAAGGATTCGAAAGCCCTTGGGCGATGGCGCAGGTTGTGTTTGTGCATGACACCGCGCGGATGCCCGACCGCCTGGGATCGATGGACGCCCTTCTGGAATGGGCGCAGGCCAATCCGGGGCGGTTCAGCTATCCGCAGCCGCCGGATTTTCTGGGCACGACCTTCCTGAAACAGGTGCTGATCGACATTCTGCCGGATCCTTCCGTGCTGGCAGTCCCCGCGACGGATGAAAACTATGATGCGGTGACAGAGCCTCTCTGGGCCTATCTCGACGCGCTGACGCCGCATCTGTGGCGCGAAGGGCGCGCCTATCCCGCAAGCGGCCCTGCCCAATTGCAAATGATCGCTGATAGCGAGGTCGATCTTGCGATCTCCTTTAGTCCGGGTGAAGCGACTGCTGCAATCGCCAACAACCAGTTGCCCGACACGGTGCGCACTTTCGTGCTGGACAAGGGCACTATCGGGAACGCGTCCTTCGTGGCGATCCCCTATAATTCCAGCGCCAAGGCCGGTGCCATGGTCGTCGCCAATTTCCTGATGTCGCCCGAGGCGCAGGCCCGCGCTCAGGACCCCGCGATCCTTGGCTATGGCACGGTGCTGGCGATGGACAAGCTGGCAGAGGGTGACCGCGCGCTGTTCGACGCGCTTGACCTTGGGATCGCGACGCTGACGCCTGCCGAACTCGGCACAGTGCAGGCCGAACCGCACCCAAGCTGGATGACGCGGATCAGCGACGACTGGGTCGCGCGCTACGGCGTCGCCCAGTAAACGCCGATGTCCCGCCGTCGCCTGTTGCCGCTGTTGCCGGCCCTGACGCTGCTTGCGTTGCTGGGGCCGGTGGCGGCGGGGCTCTGGGGGACGGTGCTGCCCGCTTTCGGGCATCTGCCGGCGGCGGGGCTGACAGGCCCGTCGCTGGACCCGTTCCGCGACCTGTTCGGCTGGGCCGGATTGCCGCGGGCGGTGATGCTGTCGGTGGGGACGGGCGTGTTGGCAACGGTCATTTCCCTGTCCATCGTCATGCTTGTGACGGCAGGCTGGTCCGGCACGCGGCCTTTTCGCGTACTGGAACGGCTGTTGTCGCCTTTGCTGGCGGTGCCGCATGCGGCGGCGGCGTTCGGGCTTGCGTTCCTGATCGCGCCGTCGGGGTGGCTCGCGCGGCTCGCCTCGCCGGGGTTGACGGGGTGGGACCGCCCGCCTGACCTGCTGATCGTCCAGGACAGCTGGGGTCTGGCGATGACCGCCGGGCTGATCGTGAAAGAGGTGCCGTTCCTGCTGCTGATCACGCTGGCCGCACTGGGGCAGGCCGATGCGCAGCGCAGCGTGCGCGTGGCGCAGGCGCTGGGCTATGGGCGGGTGACCGGCTGGCTCAAGACCGTGTTTCCCCGGGTCTATGCGCAGATCAGGCCGCCGGTCTATGTCGTGCTGGCCTATGCGATGTCGGTCGTCGATGTGGCGGTGATCCTTGGGCCGAACACCCCGCCATCGCTGTCGGTACAGATCGTCAAGCTGATGTCGGATCCCAACTTGTCCATGCGGCTAGAGGCGGCGGCTGCGGCCTTGTTGCAACTGGCGCTGGTGGTCGGCGCCTTGCTGGTCTGGCGCATGGGCGAGGTTGTGGTCGCAGCGCTCGGGCGGCGCTGGATCGCTTCGGGCGCGCGGGGCAAGGGGGATCCTGTGGTTGCGGTCCTGGCGCTAACGGCGGGCACGGTGTCGGCGCTGGCAGTTTTTCTGGGGTTGGTCGTCATGGCGATCTGGTCTTTTGCCGGGTTCTGGGGCTTTCCCGATGCCCTGCCCGACACGATGACCCTGGCGAACTGGGCGCGGTTCGGCCCCGGCACGCTGGAGGCGCTGGGCGAGACCGCGCTGATCGCCGTTGTCGTGGCGCTGGTCGCACTGGTGCTGACCATCGGCTGTCTGGAGGCGGAATATCGCCACAACATCCGCGTCAGCCAGCGGGCGGTCTGGTTGCTGTACCTGCCTTTGCTGATCCCGCAGACGGCTTTCCTGCCTGGGCTGCAGACACTGATGCTGAACCTTGGGGCGGATATGGGGCGCGGGCCGGTGATGCTGGCCCATCTGGTGTTTGTGCTGCCTTACGTATTCTTGTCGCTGGCCGATCCGTTCCGCGCCTGGGATGCGCGGATGGGGGTGATTGCCGCGGCCTTGCGCGCCAGCCCTGACCGGATCCTGTGGCGCGTGCGTCTGCCCATGCTGCTGCGCCCGATCCTGACGGCGCTGGCCGTGGGGTTGGCGGTATCGGTCGGGCAGTATCTGGCCACGCTTTTGATCGGGGGTGGGCGTGTGGCCACGCTCACGACCGAGGCGGTGGCACTGGCCTCCGGTGCTGACAGGCGCGCCATCGGGGTTTACGGGTTGATGCAAACGGGGGCGGCGCTGGTGCCATTCACGCTCGCGTTGCTGATACCGGCGCTGGTCTGGCGCAACAGGAAAGGATTGCGGCATGCATAAAGGGTTGTCCTTGCGCGATGTGACCGTATTCAAAGGTGCCGCGCCGCTGATCCGCGTGCATCACGATGTGGCACCGGGCGAGGTGTTGACGGTCATGGGCCCGTCGGGGGTCGGGAAATCCACCTTGCTGGCCTTTATCACGGGCACCCTGCCAGCCGGTTTCACCGCGACGGGGGATGTCTGGCTGGACGGCCATGACATCACCCATGCAGCGGCGCATCAACGGCGTGTCGGGATCCTGTTTCAGGATGACCTGCTGTTTCCGCATCTGTCGGTCGGCGCGAACCTTGCCTTTGGCCTGCCACCCGGTGGCACCCGTGCCGACAGGCAGGCGCGGATCGACGCGGCCTTGGCCGAGGTCGGGCTTGACGGTTTCGCGCCGCGCGATCCGGCCACCTTATCAGGTGGTCAAAAAGCGCGCGTCGCCTTGATGCGGATGCTGTTGTCGGACCCCTGCGCGCTGTTGCTGGACGAGCCGTTTTCGCGGCTGGATGCAGCCCTGCGCGCGCAGGTGCGCGAGATGGTTTTCGACAGGGCGCGCAGCCGCGCCTTGCCGGTCTTGATGGTCACCCATGACGCCGATGATGCACAGGCCGCTGGCGGGGCGATCATCACGCTGGGGCATGATGGTGCAACGCAAACGACCGATGCAAACGGATCACATGAGTGATGTCAGGTTGATGCCGACTGTCATCGCACCGACGACGGCACCAGCGCTGTCGACGATGGACATGGACACCTGTGCCTGCACTTCACCCGATGACGGGTCAAGTTCGACCTCGCCAAAGTGGATGGCGGTTGGACCTTTGGGATAGGTTTCGGAAAACTTCGCCTCGTCCCCTTGCCAGTAGTCCGATGTCGCCTTGGCCGCGGCGACATTCAGCCCGCGGGCGTCCATCACGAATACTTCCGCGATGGTGCCATTTGCCGCGGCCATGCGGTCGCGCAGGAAATCGGATGCAGGGCTCTGCACCACTTCATCGACCAGCGGCACGCCCGCCATCCCCATCTGCGCGGTCCAGAGCGCGTCGAGCTCTGCGATCTTGGCATCATCATAGCCACCCGTGATCGCGTTCTGCGCGATGATCGCATCGACGATGACGGGGTCACTGGCCCAATCCTTGACGTAGTCATCGATGAATTGCTGCATCCGCGGCTGGAATTCCTGCGCCGATCCGGTGGTCGCGGTTGCCAGCGCGATGGCCAGCCAGAAAGTCATTTGCTTCATGTATCGTCCTCCATGGCAGAGGCTGATACCGTTCATTCCCTTCCGATCGGTTAAGTCGCGCCGCCAAAAAAGGCAGCATTTGACTGAAATGTCAGTCGCTTTGCGGCCAACCCGCACGCCGCGGCACCCGAAACGCCAGCATCGGCTTGATCAGCGGGGAT
>DAISXL010000030.1:11492-19160 GCA_036825855.1 Yoonia sp. | reverse complement strand
TTTTGTCGATCAGCGCCTGCAGCATTTCGCGTTCGGGGCTGAACCAGAAACCGTTGTAGATCAGTTCGGCATAGCGCGGCATGATGCTGTCTTTCAGATGGCCAGCACCGGAATCCAGCGTGATCTGTTCGATGCCGCGATGCGCCTCGAGCAGGATGGTGCCGCCCGGGGTTTCGTAGATGCCGCGCGATTTCATGCCGACAAAGCGGTTTTCCACCAGATCAAGGCGGCCGACACCATGTTTGCCGCCGAGTTCATTGAGCTTGGTCAGGATCGTGGCGGGCGACATCGCCTCGCCATTGATCGCCACCGCATCGCCACGCTCGAACGTGATTTCCAGCATTTCGGGCGTATCGGGCGCATCTTCCGGCGCGACGGTGCGCTGATAGACGTAGTCGGGCGCTTCCTCACCGGGGTTTTCCAGCACTTTGCCTTCGGACGACGTGTGCAGCAGGTTCGCATCCACGCTGAACGGCGCATCGCCGCGCTTGTCCTTGGCGACGGGAATCTGGTTGGCTTCGGCGAATTCCAGCAGTTTCGTGCGGCTGGTCAGATCCCATTCCCGCCACGGTGCGATCACTTTGATGTCGGGGTTCAGCGCATAGGCGGCGAGTTCGAACCGCACCTGATCGTTGCCTTTGCCCGTCGCACCATGGGCGACGGCATCGGCGCCTTCGATGGCGGCGATTTCGACCAGGCGCTTGGAGATCAGGGGCCGCGCGATGGAGGTGCCCAGCAGATAAAGCCCTTCATACAGCGCATTGGCGCGGAACATCGGGAACACGAAATCGCGCACGAATTCTTCGCGCAGGTCCTCGATATAGATGGATTTGGCACCCATCATTTCGGCCTTGGCGCGGGCCGGTTCCAGTTCTTCGCCCTGACCCAGATCGGCGGTGAAGGTCACGACCTCGCAGCCATATTCGGTCTGCAGCCATTTCAGGATGATCGAGGTATCAAGGCCACCGGAATAGGCCAGAACAACTTTTTTAGGGGCGGTCATGCGGGATGCCTTTGCGTCAAAATCTCTTGTTTTGCGCGATAGCGGGTTTTGCGGGAAGGGGCAAGGATGTGCCCGATCCTCCTGCGTCTGCGACGCAGAAGGGCCTCCGGCGGGGATATTTGGGCTCGGAAGAAATGCATCCCGCTGCAATTGAATAAAAGTCGCGTGATTTTCGGGCCGTTTCCTCCATCTTCCGAGAAGAAAATATCCCCGCCGGAGGCTCCAAGTTATCCTGCGCCAAGGAGTTTTGGGCAAGTTGCCTAGGTGTGCCGCGCCACAAAGGCGGCATCGCCGTCATTATACAGCTCCCCTAGGGCTTCCGCGGGGCTCATCCAGATCGCCATATGCCCCGGTTCGCGCGGAGGACCGTGGGGGCGGACGGGTTGCGCCAGATAGATATGGCACAGCTTTTCGGCCCAAAGGTTGTATTCCGGCATGAAGGTGAACCGCCGGAAGGTGCCCAATTTACGGGGGGCGGCGATGCGGTATCCGGTTTCCTCGAACACCTCGCGGTGCAGGGCACGCAGCGGGCTTTCGCCGGGGTCGATGCCGCCGCCGGGCAGTTGCACCTCGAAATGCGGGTCGCCCTGATAGGTCAGCAACAGCTTGCCGCCGCGCGGCAGGATCGCATAGGCGCCCGCGCGTGTCGTGTAGCGCTGGCCGCTTTTCGGGACTGTGCCATACCGTCTGATCATAGCTTGCCTCTTGGACGCCGGGTTGCCCCGCCTATATAGGCGCGGTATGCCAATTCCTGACATGTAAGGAAAGCCCATGAGCCTCAGCGCCAAAATCGCTTGGGACGATACCGTCCTGCCGTTCCAACTTGACGCATCCGACATCCGCGGTCGGGTCGCGCGCCTTGATGGCGTGCTGGAACAGGTGTTGAAGCAGCACGACTATCCCCCCGTGATCGAAGCCTTGGTCGCCGAAATGGCGTTGCTGACCGCGCTGATCGGGCAGACGATGAAACTGCGCTGGAAATTGTCCCTGCAGGTTCGCGGGTCTGGCGCGGCACGGCTGATCGCCACCGATTACTATGGCCCGACCGATGACGGCCAGCCCGCGCGCATCCGCGCCTATGCGTCCTATGACGCCGACAGGCTGGACCATGATGCCGACCCGTTCAGCCATGTCGGCAACGGCTATTTCGCGATCCTGATTGATCAGGGTGAAGGCACGGCCCCCTATCAGGGGATCACGCCCTTGGCGGGCGGGTCGCTGTCGGCCTGTGCGCAGACCTATTTTGCGCAATCCGAACAGATCCCGACCCGTTTCGCGCTGACCTATGGCCGCAGCCAGACCCCCGGCGAGGCCGCGCACTGGCGTGCCGGTGGCGTGATGCTGCAGCACATGCCCAAAGCCTCGCCTTTTGCCACGGGCGACGGTGGGTCGGGCGAGGATGGCTTGCTTGAAGCGGTTGATCTTTTGTCTGACGACGAAGGCGAAAACTGGACCCGTGCCAATGTGCTGCTGGATACGGTCGATGATCTGGAACTGATCGGGCCAAGCGTCACGCCGACCGACCTGCTGGTGCGCCTGTTCCACGAGGAAGGGCCGCGTGTCTATGATGCGCAGCCGATCACATTCGGCTGCACCTGTTCGGAAGACCGCGTGCGGCAAAGCCTGTCGATCTATTCGGCCAAGGACATCGCCACGATGACCACGGACGAAGGCACCGTGACCGCCGACTGCCAGTTCTGCGGGGCGCATTACGTGTTCGCGCCGGAAACCCTTGGGTTTGAAGCCAAGGATGCCAGTGCCTGATCTGCATCAGCGCCTTTTGGATGCGCTGTCCCGCGAGGGGCGCGCATCCAGTGATTTCGACCTCAATCAGGATATCGCGCTGCCGCAGGTGCAACTGACCCCTGCGGCGGTGCTGTTTGCCGTGCGGGCCGAGACGGAAACCGTGATCCTGACCAAACGGTCCGCACGTTTGAAACACCACCCTGGCCAGATCGCCTTTGCGGGCGGCAAGCAGGATGCGGGCGATGTGTCCTTGACCGCCGCCGCCCTGCGCGAAGCGCATGAGGAAATCGGCCTGTTGTCGGATCAGGTCGATGTGCTGGGTGTGCTGCCACCGCACCAGACGGTGACGGGATATCTGATCACGCCTGTTCTGGCGGTCGTCCATGGCGCTTTTGACGCCAAGCCAGAGGCGAACGAGGTCAGCGAGGTGTTCGAGGTCCCCTTAGCCCACCTGACCAACCCCGCGCATTACCGCACCGAAGGCCGCCATTGGCAGGGGCGCAAGCGGCTGTATTACACGGTGCCCTATGGCCCCTATTACATCTGGGGTGCCACTGCGCGTATCCTGCGTGCCTTCGCGGACCGCGTGTCATGACACGCGTCACAGGTGCATGGCTGACCGACCCCGCCGCACAACAGGTGTGCCGTGTGCTGACGGATGCCGGATATCAGGCGTGGTTCGTTGGCGGTTGCGTGCGCAACGCGCTGCTGGGCGCGCCTGTCGCCGATCTGGACCTGACGACCGATGCACGGCCCGATGTCGTCACACAGCTTGCCAAGGCGGCGGGGCTGAAGGTGATCCCAACGGGGATCGACCACGGAACAGTCACTGTTGTTGCCCAAAACACCCCTTTCGAGGTCACGACCTTTCGCCGCGATGTGGCGACGGATGGCAGGCGCGCTGTCGTCGCTTTTGCCGATACGATGGTCGAAGATGCCCGCCGCCGCGATTTCACGATGAATGCGCTTTATGCGGGACCCGATGGGGTGGTCGTCGATCCTTTGGGTGGCCTGCCCGACCTTTCAGCCCGCCACGTCCGGTTTATCGACGATGCCGATCAGCGGATCAGGGAAGATTACCTGCGCATCCTGCGGTTTTTCCGGTTCCATGCTTGGTACGGTGCCGACGGTCTTGACCCTGATGCGCTGGCCGCCTGTGCCGCCAATATCGACGGTTTGGCCAGCCTGTCGCGCGAAAGGGTCACGGCAGAGATGTTAAAACTGCTCTCCGCCCCCGATCCGGCCCCTGCCGTGGCGTCGATGGCGGCGGCGGGCGTTCTGGCGCAGATCCTGCCGGGGGCGGACGCGGCACCGCTGGCCGTGCTGGTCCATATCGAAGGCGCGGCAGGCCTGCCGCCATCGCCCATGCGCCGGTTGGCTGCGCTGGGCGGTGATCCTGCGGAGGCGCTCAAGTTGTCCAAGCGGGATGCGCTGGCGCTTGAACATATGCGATCCGATCTGCCCTTGCCAGAGCTTGCCTATCGCCACGGGGCCGAGGCCGCGATCAACAAGGCGGCGATCACCGCGGCGGTGCTCGGGCAAGAACTCGACACTAACATTGACAAAAACGCGCAATTCGCTGCCAGCCAGACCTTTCCCCTGCAAGCCGCCGACCTGATGCCCGACCTGCGCGGGCCAGCCTTGGGGCAAGCGATGAAAAAGGCCGAGGCGGCCTGGATCGCCTCTGGTTTCACGCTGACAAAGGCAGATTTGCTCCGACAGTTGCGCGGATAGTTTTCCTTTCGCCCAAACATCTGTATCAGGGACGTCTACATCCCAAGGCAGACATCATGTTCCGGTTTTTCGAAGAACTGGTCGATCCCTATACCCCGTATCAGGAGACCGACACGCCGCCCAAGCGGCTCTATGCGTTCCTCCGCGCCTATGCAGAACCGTTCCGCGCGGTTTTCTGGGTGACGGGGGCGCTGTCGGTTATCGTCGCTGCCGTAGAGATCTGGCTGATTTCCTATCTGGGGCGGCTGATCGACATCCTGCAAAGCGGCACCCCGTCCGAGGTTTGGGCGCAAAGCGGTACCGAACTGATCCTTGTGGCGCTGTTCATCCTGACCTTGCGGCCAGCGGTGCATGTCTTGCAGGTGATGCTGCTGAACAACACGATCCTGCCCAATTTCGGCACTTTGGTGCGCTGGCGCGCGCATCGGCATGTGCTGCGCCAGTCGGTCGGCTGGTTCGAGGATGATTTCGCAGGCCGCATCGCCAACAGGATCATGCAGACCCCGCCCGCCGCGGGCGAGGTTGTGTTCCAGCTGTTCGACGCGATCACCTTTGCCATCGCCTATATTATCGGGGCGATCATCCTGCTGGGTGATGCCGATATGCGGCTGATCCTGCCGCTGATGGTCTGGCTGATCCCCTATCTGTTCTTGCTGCGCTGGGTCGTGCGCCGGATCGGTCCCGCGTCCGAGGCCTCGTCGAACGCGCGCAGCGTGGTGACGGGGCGCGTCGTCGACAGCTATACCAATATCCATTCGGTCAAGATGTTCGCGCATCACGACAGCGAAATCGCCTATGCCAAGGACGCGATCGAAAACGCGCGCCGCACGTTCCAGCATGAAATGCGGCTTTATACGCTGATGGATGTGGTGCTCATGCTGCTGAACGGCCTGTTGATCGTGGGCGTCGTCGGCTGGGCGATTTGGCTTTGGGGCGGCGGCTTGGCAACACTGGGCGTGGTTGCGGTGGCGACGTCGCTGACGCTGCGGCTGAATGCGATGTCGGGCTGGATCATGTGGGCGATCAGCAACTTTTTCCGCGAACTTGGCGTCGTGTCCGAAGGGATGCAGACCATCGCGCAGCCGATCACATTGCTGGACCACTCGCGCGACGACCTGCGCGTGACGGCGGGGGCGGTGACGATCAACGATCTGTCGCATCATTACGGGCGCGACAAAGGCGGGCTGGACCGGATCACCTTGCAGATCGCACCCGGCGAAAAGGTCGGGCTGGTCGGCCAGTCGGGTGCCGGCAAATCGACCTTGGTCAAGCTCTTGTTGCGGTTCTACGACATCGAACAGGGCAGCATCGCCATCGACGGGCAGGACATTGCCCATGTCACGCAAGACAGTCTGCGCCGCGCCATCGGGATGGTGCAGCAGGATTCGTCGCTACTGCATCGGTCGGTGCGGGAAAACATCCTCTACGGTAATCCCGACGCCACCGAGGATCAGATGATCGCCGCTGCAAGACAGGCCGAAGCGCATGATTTCATCCTGCGTCTGGAGGATAGCGAAGGGAACCGCGGCTATGCCGCCCGCGTTGGCGAACGGGGTGTCAAGCTGTCAGGTGGACAACGGCAGCGGATCGCCCTTGCACGCGTGATGTTGAAGGATGCACCGATCTTGCTGTTGGACGAAGCGACCAGCGCGCTAGATAGCGAGGTAGAGGCCGCCATTCAGCAAACGCTTTACGGCATGATGGCCGGCAAGACGGTGATCGCGATTGCGCACCGCCTTTCGACAATCGCGCAGATGGACAGGATCATCGTCATGGACCAAGGCCGCATCATCGAGGATGGCACGCATGACGCGCTGCTGGCGCAGGGCGGGCAATATGCGCGGTTCTGGGCGCGGCAATCGGGCGGGTTTCTGGGGCAGGATGCATCGTGAAACCTGAACGCTGGATCGACCCGTTCGAGCGCGCCGAAGGCCCGCCGCCGCATACGCTGATGGCGTTCCTGCGCTGGTGTCTGGGTGGGGCCATGCCCGTGATCGGCCTTGGCGCTTTTGTGTCGGCGCTGGCGGGCCTGCTGGAGGTCGCGACTGCGCTGATGCTGGGCTGGGTGATCGACGCCGCCGTCACCAGCGAGGCGCAATCCTATTTCAGCACCAACCTGTGGTTGCTGGTCGGTGTCGGTGCGTTTTTCGTGATCCTGCGGCCTGTGATCCTAGGCCTGTCGGGGATGTTTCAAGGCGTCGTTTTGGGGCCGTCGCTGAATAACCTTGTGCTGTCACGCCTGCACCGCCATTCGCTCGGCCAGTCGGTCACGTTCTTTGACAACGATTTCGCGGGCCGGATCGCACAGAAACAGATGCAGGGCGCGCGGGCGACGACGGATTTTGTGGTCGATATGATCCAGACCGTCGCCTATGCGCTGGCCTCGCTTGTCGGGTCGGTCGTGCTGCTGCTGACGATTGATTACCGCACGGCGGGCGTGCTGGCGCTGTGGGTGCTGGGTTACATCTGGCTGATCACCTTTTACATGCCGCGCATCCGCACGCGGTCGCAGGCGCGCGCCGCCAAGCGGGCGATGGTGACAGGGCAGGTCGTCGATACGATCACTAATATCAAGACCGTCAAGCTGTTCGCGCATGACGCATTCGAGGATCGCGCCGCCACCGATGCGATGGAAACCTATTGGGGGTCGGCCGTGCATTTCGGCTGGCTGTCCACGTCGTTCCGGTTCTGGCTGATGGGGCTGGGCGGGCTGTTGCCTGTGCTTCTAGTGGGCACCACGCTCTATTTCTGGTCGGTGGGTGCGGCGAGCGCGGGTGATATTGCCGCGGCTGGTGCCATTTCGCTGCGTCTGGCGCAGATGACGGGCTGGGTCAGTTTCACGCTGATGGGTATTTATGCCAATGTGGGCGAGATTGAGGACGCCATGCAGACCCTGTCGCCCGCGCATCAGTTGACCGATGCGCCGGGTGCTGTCGCGCTGCCGCCGCAGGGCGGTGCGATTGAATTGCGCAATGTGACGTTCAGCTATGGTGGCGGGCCGGGCGGCCTTGACCACGTCAGCCTGTCCATCGCGTCAGGTGAAAAGCTGGGGATCGTGGGGGCGTCCGGTGCGGGGAAATCCACGCTCGTCGCGCTCCTGCTGCGGCTTTACGATACCGAAAAGGGTCAGGTCCTGATCGACGGCCATGATATCCGCGACGTGACGCAGGAAAGCCTGCGCCGCC
>DAISXL010000030.1:0-11392 GCA_036825855.1 Yoonia sp. | reverse complement strand
GTCCTGATCGACGGCCATGATATCCGCGACGTGACGCAGGAAAGCCTGCGCCGCCAGATCGCGATGGTCACGCAGGAAACGGCGATGTTCAACCGCTCTGCCCGCGACAATATCCGCTATGGCAAGCCTGACGCTACGCAGGAAGAGGTCGAAGCGGCGGCGATCAAGGCCGAGGCGCATGAATTCATCCAAGGCCTGCGCGACTTCAAAGGGCGCAAGGGCTACGACTCCTACTTGGGCGAACGGGGCGTGAAACTGTCCGGCGGCCAGCGCCAGCGCATCGCCATCGCCCGCGCCATCCTGAAAGACGCGCCAATCCTTGTGCTGGACGAAGCGACCAGCGCGCTTGATTCCGAGGTCGAGGCGGCGATTCAGGACTCTCTCGACATCATCATGGAGGGCAAGACCGTCATCGCCATCGCGCACCGCCTATCGACGCTGGCGGCGATGGACCGGATCGTCGTGCTTGACGGCGGGCGCATTGTGGAACAAGGCACCCATGACGACCTGCTGGCCAAGGCGGGGCTTTATGCCCGTTACTGGAACCGGCAGTCGGGTGGTTTCATCAATGTGCAGGATGCTGCGGAATAAATGCTGACGATCGAAAGCCTGACCCATCTGGGGCTTGGCCGCGCCTCTGACGGGCGGTCGCTGATCCCGCGCGTGTTGCCGGACGAAGAAATCGAGGTGGCCCAAGACGGGACCGTGCGGATCGTCACGCCGTCGGTGGACCGCGTTGCACCACCATGCCGCCATTTCAAAAGCTGCGGTGGCTGTGCGATGCAACATGCCAGCGATGAATTCGTGGCAGGCTGGAAACAGGACATTGTCGCGCGTGCGCTGGCGGCCCACGGGCTGCACCCCGCGTTTCGCGCCATCGCCACATCGCCGGTGCAGTCGCGCCGCCGTGCCAAGTTTGCAGGCCGCCGCACCAAAAAGGGCGCGCTGGTCGGGTTTCACGGTAAGGCATCGCATACGCTGATCGACGTGCCGCACTGTCAGCTGGTCACGCCTGCGTTGCTGGCGACGATGCCCGCGCTTCAGGAACTGACGCTGCTGGCCGCATCCCGCAAGGGCGAGGTTGATCTGACCGTCACCGAAACGGCGCTGGGCGCGGATGTGCTGGTCGGCACCGACAAGGACCTGACGCCCGACCTGCGCGTGACCCTGGCGGCGCTGGCCAATGCGCATGGGCTGTCGCGGCTGGTGTGGAACGACGAACCCGTCGTCACGATCAACCCGCCCGATCAGGACTTCGGCGGCACCAAGGTGACACCGCCGCCTGGAGCCTTCCTGCAAGCGACGAAGGCGGGCGAGACAGCTTTGCTGGCCGCCGTGGACGAGATCACGCAAGGTGCGGCCCGCATCATCGATCTTTTCGCAGGCTGTGGCACGTTTACCCTGCCGCTGGCCGCGCGCGCCGAAGTGCATGCGGTGGAATCCGAATCCGCCATGCTGACCGCCCTTGACCGTGGCTGGCGCGCTGGCCGCAACCTGCGCAAGGTCACGACCGAGACGCGCGACCTGTTCCGCCGCCCGCTGGAACCCGACGAATTCGCGAAATACGACGCCGTCGTCATCGACCCGCCCCGCGCCGGGGCCGAGGCACAGGTCGAGGCGCTGGCAAGGTCCGACATCAGGACGATTGCCATGGTATCATGCAATCCGGTGAGTTTTGCGCGCGACGCAAAGGTGCTGATCGACGCGGGTTTCACCATGCCCTGGGTGCAGGTCGTCGACCAATTCCGCTGGTCGCCGCATGTGGAAATCGTGTCACCGTTCACACGAAAATGAACGCTGCGACAGAAAAGCTGCTAGGTTGGGGGAAATCTTTACCCTAAGCATGAAAACAGGCGGCGCAGACCGCGGTTTTGGGCAGTGACATGATTAATCGACGTACAATGATGATTGGCGCCGCAGCAGGCGTTGCTGGATGTTCGGGATCGAACGCGCCAGAGGTTCCGACGTATTTCGGGCCGGATGTGACACGGATTCAGGTCTTTAAAGAACAGCGCACGATGCAGTTGCTGCATAACAACACCTTGTTGCGGCAATACAGGGTCGATCTTGGTTTTGACCCCAAAGACCATAAACAGCAGGAAGGCGACGGGCGCACACCCGAAGGCGCCTATCTGATTGACCGCCAGAACCCCAACAGCCGTTTTCATCTGTCGATAGGCATTTCCTATCCCAATGCCGACGACGTGGCGCGCGCGCGTGCCATGGGCGTGAAACCGGGTGGTGATATTTTCATCCACGGCACGCCGTCGCAATGGGTTGGCGTGCCGGACTGGACATGGGGCTGCATCGCCGTCACCAACACAGAAATGGAAGAAGTCTATTCCATGGTCCGGCTGGGAACGAAGATCTTTATCTACGCCTGAGCGTCAGTCAGGAAAAGCCGCCCGCGCCATTGGGGGCGGCGCCCATGTTCAGCGTCCACCACAGCTTGCCAGCGGGTTCCTGGAACCACGAAAAGCCCATCAGCCGTGCGCTTGGGTCCATGATCACTGCGCGGGTGCGCTCATCGTTCATCCACGCCGTCAGTGTGGCGATTTCCGATTCGTAGGATTCCGAGATCGTTTCGCCAAGGAAACGGCCAGTGAATCCAGCACGCTGCGCCCGCAAAAGCGGGCTTGACCCGTCCGCACCAAAAAGCCAGGGCCGGTTCTGGATCGACATGTCGCGCGCATGGGTCGCCGCAGCCGCGTTCAACGACGGATCAAGCGCGACAGGCGCCACACCCGCCGCCTGACGCAACGCATTGACGCTGTCCAGCATGCGGAACTTGACGGCTGCTTCCTGGCCGGGCGCGATGATATAGGCGGTGGGCAACGGCAATCCGTCAGGCCCCAAGGGCAGGTTGGGCCTGCCAGCGCAAGCGGAAAGACCTGCTGCGGCGAGGCCGAAAATCACTGCGCGTCTGTACATGGGAATACTCTTGATTGCGGTTCAGCGTCGTTTAACGAGATTGCCGCGGAAGTTCAAACACACTTCACCGTGACACGGGATGTCCGCCTGCGACCGGACGTCCCGTTGATCACTGCCGCGATCCGGCGATCAATTGCTTGAACCGGCCAAAGATCGTGGACGCCGCCTTGCGCTCTGCCGCCTTGGCCGCCTGAAGGCGCGCGGCTTCTTGCGCAAGCTGCTGCTGCCTGATCCGTTGACGCGACGCCCCTTCGCGGGCCTCCGACGTCTCTGAGTTGAATTCGCTGATCCATTCGGGCGGCTTGCGGGGTTCGGATACGGGTTGCGACACGACTGGACGCGGTTCGCGGGGTTCAGAGTTGAGAACGTAGTTGTTCGTCTCGTTGACCAGCTTTGTCAGCGTCTGGCCCAACTCCTTGGGCGGCTTGGTCTTGCGCGCGACTTTGGTAGTCCGCAACGGCGCGATGATGTCGGCCCAGGCACGTGCGGTCTGGATCCGGTCCTTGGGGAGGATCTTCATCGCCTTGTCGATGGCAGCCAGAAATTCCGGTTCATAGGCGTCGAAACGGCCTGCAAGCGGTTTGCACGGATCAGGGTTGCGGCTGGCGAATTCCTGCATCCGTGTCTGGCTGTTGGGCGGCGCTTCGCCGCTGATCACGTGATAGAACGTGGCCGCCAGGGCATAAAGGTCACTGGATGGCGACTGCTTGCCACCGGCGAAATAGAATTCCTGCGGCGAATACCCGTCCTTGACGATCAGCACCGTGGACAATGCGCGCGTCTCGCGGCTCGCTTCTTCACGGGCGGCGCCGAAATCGATCAGCACAGGGCTGCCCCATTTGTCGAGCAGGATGTTGTCGGGTGAAATGTCACGATGCAGGAGGTCCTGCGCATGGACCAGATCGACAGCATCCAGCACCTTGATCAGGATATCCTTGACCTGATCAGGGGTCAGATCCTCGCGTTCGTTGTTGATGACATCCAGCAGATCGCGCCCGTCGATCAGGTCCAGCACCATATAGGCGGTATCGTTATCCTCGAAAATCCGGTGCACGCCGACGATATTGGGGTGGCGCATCTTGGCGATGCTGCGCGCTTCGCGCATGAACATGTCGACGATCGCGCGGTACTTTTCGAAATGCGTATGCGACCGGACAAGGACGCGCTTGCCTTCGCGGCGGCAGAACACCTCCGGGAAACATTCCTTGATGACGACTTTGCGCTCCAGGTAATTGTCCTGGGCGAGATACGTGATGCCAAACCCACCGTTGCTGAGCGGTCTCAAGATCGTAAACTGATCGCCGAGGAGCGTTGTTCCCCGGACGAGAGCCTCCGTCCGTTCCGGCCGAGCTGCATCATTGCCTGAAGGCGTTGCAGCATTCATAATTCACCAAATATCGCGTCCACCTGACGCGCCTTTATACACAACCGACACTAGCATAATGAAGTTACAATATGTTGTCATTTGGGCACCAATCGGAAAACTTCATGTCGGCGTGAAGTTGCAGAACGGCGGCCGCCCTTAAAAAAATCACGTTTTTCACATGTTTGCAAAGCATTGCTGCAGGAAATTGCGGTGCAATTTCAGGCAAAACGACGCATGTGACCCCTGAAAAACATGGTCTTGCTCAAATGACGCTGCGTCATTTGCTGCCGCGTCCTTTCTGCGCTGCGGCAGACCGGACCGCCGGCACGCGACTCGTGGTCAGGACATTACCGTCCAGATCGCAGACCAGACGCACGCGTTGCCCGTCATACCAAAAGGTCAGCCTGATTCGGCCTGCGTCATCGTCCACACCGGTTTCGGACTGGCTTGTGATCTCGCCGGCCCGCATCTTGGCAGGCACGTCAGCAGGTGGAATACCCAGAAGTGGGCCAAGGTCCGCAGCGTCGACGGTCAAGCCGTGTTCGGTCCTGCGCACCTTCACCGTGTGTCCTTTTCAGCCCAGCCAGCCTTTGAGGTTGCGGTCGATCACGCCGCATAGCGCGTCGATATGTGCAGCATCGTCGTTGAGGCAGGGAATATAGGTGAAATGCTCGCCACCGGCTTCTTCAAAGCTTTCCTTGATCTCTTCGTTGATCTCTTCCAGCGTTTCGATGCAATCGGCGGAAAACGCGGGCGCGCAGACGGCGATATGCTTGAGGCCGTCTTCCTCTGCCAGCCGTGCGACCTCTTTCACGGTATAGGGTTTCAACCACTCTTCAGGGCCAAAGCGCGACTGGAACGTCGTCTTGATCTGGGTATTGTCCCAGCCCAGCCGTTCTTTCAGCAGGCGCGTCGTTTTCTGGCACTGGCAGTGATAGGGATCGCCTTCGCGCAAGTACCGTTCCGGCACGCCATGATAGGAACAGATCAGCATCTCTGGCTTGTGCTCGGCGGCGGCATAGGCGCGTTCGATGGATTGCGCCAGCGCCTCGATATAGGCGGGGTCTTCGTAATAGGGTTCGACCACCCGCGCGATGGGCTGCCATTTTTCATCCATCAGCGCGCGAAAGAACTGGTCGTTGGCAGTGGCCGACGTCGCACCCGCGTAATGCGGGTATAGCGGAAAGAACAGGATCTTGGTGCAGCCCGCCTCGACCATCTCGCGGACTTTGGATTTGGTCGACGGGTTGCCATAGCGCATGCAGAAATCGACGCGCACGTCGTCGCCGAAGCGTTCGACCATCTGTTTCTTGATCGCCGCGGTCTGCGCCTTGGTGATCGTCATCAAAGGGCTTTCGTTCGCCTCTTCGTTCCAGATGGATTTATAGGCGGCACCCGATGAAAACGGCCGCTTGGTCAGGATCACCAGTTGCAACAGCGGCTGCCAGAGCCATGCGGAATAGTCGATCACCCGCTTGTCGGACAGAAATTCGTTCAGATAGCGCCGCATCGACCAGTAATCCGTCGCATCCGGCGTGCCGAGGTTCGCGACGAGGATGCCGACCCGTGCCGGCTTGATCGCGGGGTGGTCCTTGCCGGCGTGGACAGGACAGGTCGCAGGGCGTTCCGTGTCAGCGGATGTATGTGCGTCGAACATGGTCATGACCCTTTGGTTATCGTCATTTTAGCGGCAGTTAAATGGTATACGCGCCAAATCAATCCCTGGACCTTTCAAGCGGCATTTCTTTCGCACCCAAGGCATCGGCCAGCCTGTTTTTTGCGCTGCCGGGGCGCAGGGGTCGCGGTTGGCTCTCGGCAGGCGCCCAGCCTGTCAGCATGATGATCTCGAACGTGGCATCCACGCGGTTGTTGGCATTGCGGAAATGCTGCGCATAGATGCTGGAAGCCTGCGTCAGCACCTTGCGCCGCGTCATCGACCGTAAACGCTGTGTCAGCGCATTTGTTTCGCCCATCTTGCGCAGGTCGTGCATCAGGTGGAACATGTTGGCATAGCTGACGGTGGTCTTGGTGCCATCTGCCACCGGCAGCGCCATCCCCGCGCGTTGCAGCAAAGCCCCCAGATCGCGGATTTCGCCCATCGGGGCGACACGTGGTGACAGGCCGCCCGTGACCGCCGCCTCTGCCTCGGCCAGGGCGGTGCGCAATTCATGCAGCGTCTGCCCGCCAAGACAGGCCGCCAGCAACAACCCGTCCGGTTGCAAGGCATGGCGGCATTGCACCAACTGCCCGACCGGATCATTCGCCCAATGCAGCCCCATCACATGCAGCACCAGATCATGTGCACCGGGCGTCAGCGCCAGCGTGTCATCGTCCGGCACGATCACAGCCTGCGGATAAAGCGCACGCCAGAAATCGGGGAACCCAGTGACAATCGCCATCGACGTAAACGACCTGTTAACCTCGATCAGTCTTTCCTGCAGTTCATCGGCGATGATCTGATGCAGGAACAGATGGTCCTGCAGCGCGCGGGCGCGATGCCGCTGCAAGGCGGTCCGGTCAACAAGAGGGGGCGGCATGGTCATGTCGCCCATGTAGGGTGCAATGATGCGGATGCAAAGCGTGATCAGGGCGATCTATCCGGCGCAATGCGTCGCATGTGAAACAATGACCGAGGCTGAAAACGGACTCTGCGGCAGCTGCTGGCGCGAGACCCAGTTCATCGACGGCACGATCTGCGACACCTGTGGCACACCCCTGCCCGGCGACAGCGACGGCCAGCGCCTGCAATGCGACGATTGCATGGTGATCGCGCGCCCTTGGGACCGTGGACGCGCCGTGCTGGTCTATACCGGCATCGGGCGCAAACTGGTGCTGGGGCTGAAACACGGCGACCGCACCGATCTGGCGCAACCTATGGGCCTGTGGATGGCGCGGCTTGCACAGGCGTTGATCCATCCCGACACGGTGGTCGTGCCCGTGCCCCTGCATTGGACGCGTCTGTTGCGGCGGCGTTATAATCAGGCGGGGCTGCTGGCGCAGGTCATCGCCCGCGACCTGCAACGCCCCATCTGTGTCGATGCGCTGCTCCGCCCGCGCAAGACCGCACCGTTGGAAGGGCACAGCCGCGACGCCCGCTTCGCCGCGCTGACAGGCCAGATCACCGCGAACCCTCGGCAAAAGGCGCAGATCGCGGGCAAACCCGTGCTGCTGGTGGATGACGTGATGACCTCTGGCGCGACGCTGGCCGCCTGCTCCGAGGCGCTTTTGCAAGGCGGTGCAACACGGGTTTCGACGATAACACTGGCACGCGTCGTCAAGGATGCCTAAATCACGCATGACACAGCCAAAGGAACGCTGTCATGCAAAACGTCGAAATCTACACCAAACCCACCTGCGGCTATTGCCACATGGCCAAACGCGTGCTGACCGCAAAAGGCGTCAGTTTCACCGAGGTGAACATCACCGCCCAGCCCGAAAAGCGCGCCGAGATGATCCAGCGCGCCAAAGGCGGCAGCACCGTGCCGCAGATCTTCATCGGCGGCAAACATGTGGGTGGCTGCGATGACCTGATGGCGCTGGACCGGCAAGGCAAGCTTGACGCCCTGCTGTCGGCATGAAGGCGGGGCTGGTCCAGCTTTGCGCGGGCGATGACCCTGTCGCCAACCTTGCCGCGACGCGCGATCTGATCGCACAGGCGGCGGCGCAGGGCGCAGGGTTTGTGCTGACGCCTGAAGTCACGAATTGCGTGTCGCAGGACAGGGCGCACCAGCGGGCTGTTCTGCAAGCCGAAGTTGACGACATCACGCTGGCCGGATTGCGCGAAACAGCGCGCGATCTGGGCATCTGGTTGTCGATCGGGTCGCTCGCGCTCAAAACCGACGGCGACGACGGGCGTTTCGCCAACCGGTCCTTCCTGATCGGCCCGGACGGGGGGATTGTGGCGCGCTATGACAAGATCCACATGTTCGACGTGGATGTATCTGCCACCGAAACCTTCCGCGAATCGGCAGGGTTCCGTCCCGGAGACAGGGCTGTCGTCGCCCAGACACCTTTCGCGCAGATCGGGCTGACGATCTGCTACGACATCCGTTTCGCCTATCTGCACCGCGCGCTGGCACAGGCAGGCGCGGACATCCTGCTGGTCCCCGCCGCCTTTTCGCCCGTCACGGGGGCGGCGCATTGGGAACCTCTGCTGCGCGCGCGCGCCATCGAAACCGGCTGCTATGTGCTGGCTGCAGCGCAGACAGGCACACACCCGATCAAGCACGGCAAGCCGCGCCAGACACATGGGCACAGCATGGCGATTGCGCCATGGGGCGAGGTTCTGGTGGATATGGGCACCGATACCGGCACGGCGATTGTTGATCTTGACCTCGCGGAAGTGGCAAAGTCACGGCAGCGCATTCCGGCGCTGACCCATGATCGCCCTTTCGAAGGTCCCTGATGCCCGACAATGCCACCAGCCTTGCCGTTTCCTTGTTCAGCGAAATCCTCGCCGTGGACCAGCTTGCGCGCGCGTCCGTGGCCAAGGTGCTGCCCAAGGGCATGGAATTGTCGCATTTTTCCGTGCTGAACCATCTGGCCCATGCGGGGGCCGAACGCTCGCCTGCGCAGCTGGCCAAGACGTTCCACCTGACCCGGGGTGCGATGACGAACACACTGCACAAGCTGGAATGGGCAGGCTGGGTGCACATCCGCCCCGACTGGGACGATGCGCGCCGCAAGATGGTGTCGATCAGCCCTTCGGGCCTGTCCGCCCGCGACGCGGCTATCGCGGCCATCGCCCCTGTCATCGCAGAAGCGGTCACCAAGGTGGGCGAGGAAAAAGTCCGCATCGCCCTGCCTGTGCTGCGCGAAATGCGGCTCAAACTCGGCCAGATCGACTAGGCCGCTTCATCTTCCGAGCCCAAATATCCCCGCCGGAGGCATAAAAGTTCTTTGGAAACCCCTTAGCCTTTCGTCGCGGCGGTAACGTAGTTTACCGACAGGTCACGATCACTGATCGCCCACGTGAACCGCAGCGGATTGAACACGAACCCCTTGCGGTCGACCGGAGTCAGCCCGGCCTTTTCCAGCAACGCGAACAATTCGTCGGGCGTAATGAACTTCGCCCATTCATGCGTGCCTTTCGGCAGCCAGCGCATCACCCATTCCGCGCCCACGATCGCCATGGCAAAGGATTTCGGATTGCGGTTGATGGTCGAGCAGATGTGCAAACCGCCCGGCTTCAGCAATTGCTGGCACGCCGTCAGATAGCCAAGCGGATCGACCACATGTTCCACGACCTCCATGTTCAGCACGACATCGAACTGTTCGCCCGCTTCCGCCATCGCCTCGGCGGTGGTGTGGCGATAGTCGATCTCCAGCCCTGATTGCGCGGCATGGACCTGAGCGACGGGGATATTGCGCTCGGCCGCATCGGCCCCGACGACCGTCGCCCCCAGCCGCGCCATGGGTTCGCACAGCAAACCCCCGCCGCAGCCGATATCCAGCAACCGCAGCCCTGCAAAAGGCGCAAGCCCTTGCAGATCGCGCCCGAATTCCGCGGCAATCTGGCGCGTGATGTAATCCAGCCGGACAGGGTTCATCATGTGCAGCGGCTTGAACTTGCCGTTCAGGTCCCACCATTCGGCGGCCATCGCCTCGAACTTGGCGATTTCGGACGGGTCGACGGTGTTGGTTGCGGACATTTTCTTGGCTCCGGTGCTTACGGCGGTCATGGTTTCTTGTTTCATTCCGCGATATAGGGTGCCTATGGACAAAGTCGTAGGACAAAAGCGCCAAGGTGCCCACCTTTATCCCCCCGTTGATCCCTATGATCAGCGGGTTCTCGATGTGGGCGACGGGCACCGGCTTTATGTCGAACAATGCGGCAATCCGAACGGTATTCCCGTCGTCGTCCTGCACGGCGGCCCGGGTGGCGGGTGCAGCCCTGCGATGCGGCGCTATTTCGATCCGGCTGTTTTTCGCGTCGTTCTGTTCGACCAGCGCGGCTGCGGCAAGTCGCGGCCTCATGCGAGTGTAACGGCCAATACGACATGGCATCTGGTGGCGGATATCGAACAGATCCGGCAGACCCTGGGCATCGACCGCTGGATTGTCTTCGGCGGATCCTGGGGGGCGACGCTGGCGCTGATCTATGCGCAGGCGCATCCTCACAGGGTCGCGGCACTGACCCTGCGCGGTGTCTTCCTGATGACACAGCCGGAACTCGATTGGTTCTACGGTGGCGGTGCCGGAAAATTCTGGCCCGATCTCTGGGCGCGGTTCGCCGGCATGATCCCCGAGGATGAACACGGCAACCTGATCGCCGCCTATCACCGGCGGCTGTTTTCCGGCGATCTGCCGCTGGAAACCCGCTATGCCCGCGCTTGGGCGTCATGGGAAAACGCGCTGGCCGCAATGGACAGCGACGGGCTGACTGGCGAAAGCCCGGCCGATTATGCCCGCGCCTTTGCCCGGCTGGAAAACCACTATTTCCACAATGCGGGGTTCCTGTCGGCGGACCAGCAAATCCTGCATCCTGCCCAGATGGCACGGATTGCAGGCATCCCCGGCATCATCGTGCAAGGGCGGTACGACATGATCTGCCCGCCCGTGTCGGCCTATAAACTGGCGCAGGCCTGGCCCAAGGCGCGGCTCGCCATGATCGGGCGTGCGGGCCATGCGCTGTCCGAACCGGGGATCAGCGCGGAACTTGTCCGCAGCATGGACAGCCTTGGCGCGCAACGGGCGATGCTGGGGCTTTAACCTTTACAGATTGGCGTCAGCCGTTACAGTTGCCTGCAATGAACAGGGAACTACTGGCTTGGGCAATGTCCTGACGATTATTTTGCAGCGGTTGGCGCTTGGCTTTCTGACGCTGCTTGTCGTGTCGGTCGTGATCTTCGTGGCGGTGAACCTTCTGCCTGGCGATTTCGCGCAATCCATCCTGGGGCAAGGGGCGACACCTGAATCCGTCGCCGCGATCCGCCGCGATCTGGGGCTCGATCAGCCGATGGCCACGCGGTATTTCAGCTGGCTTGGCGGTGCCTTGCAGGGTGATTTCGGGTCCAGTTTTGCGCAGGCGAGCTTTGCCAATTTCACGGGGTCTGATTCCGGTGCGGGCAGCGTCGCGCAACAGATTGCGCCACG
>DAISXL010000029.1:16636-19192 GCA_036825855.1 Yoonia sp. | reverse complement strand
ATCCGCGCGCGCCTTGTGGCTGCCGGCCAGAATATCCGCAACACCGCCACCATCAGGACCGATGGCATCGACAGCAATCCGGCCAACAACACCAGCAGCGATACCGCGCTGACCGTGCGGGCGCCTATCGTTGATCTGCAGGCGCAAAAGACCGGCCCAAGCCCCGCGCTGGCCGTGGTTGGCAATGCCTACCAGTTCAACATCAGAGCGCGGAACGGCGGCAACGCCCCGTTCACCGGCGCGCTGACCCTGACGGATTCGATCCCCGCCGGACTGACCGTCGAAAGCCTGAACACACGCGGTGCCACCTGTACCGTGAACGGCGCGGCGCCTGCTTTCCCGGTTGCAGGACCGGCCGATTTTGTCTGCGTGTTCAACTATGCAACGACCCCGCTGGCTGCAGGGGCCCTCACACCGCAGATTACTTTCAACACGCTTGTGACAGCGCCCGGCAGCATCGTGAACCGCGTTGTCGTGTCCTCGGGCGATGACGCCATCGACAATACCGAAGTGCCCAACAACACTGCGACCGTGACGGTGACCGCTGTCGAAAACGCTGATTCCGCCGATGTTCTGGCGATCAAGACCTTGCCGGGCGGATCAGAGGCCATCGCTGGCCAGCCGTTCAGCTTTGCCATCGAGATTCGCAACAACGGCCCGCAGCCTGCCCAGCAGGTGCGTGTGACCGATCTGGTGGAAAACCTGCAGAACGGCGGCAACGCCTTTGTCGTGACCTATGCCAACACGCCAGCTGACACCTGCACGCAATCGGGCAGCGGGACGTCGCGCACTTTGACCTGCACCATTGCAACGGTGCCGCCCTGCGGACCGATCGGCAACCCGTCCGTATCCTGCCCTGTCATTGGTTTGACGGTCGTTCCCGGTCGCGATGGCGGCAACACCAACCCCATCGCCCGCACCAACACGGCACGGGCCGGATCGCAACTGACCCCGGACCCCAACCTTGACAACAACGCCAGCACCGTGAACTACACGATGGAACGCCGCGCTGACCTGACTGTTGCCAAAACCGCCGTTGCAACCATCGCGGCCGGGCAGAACCTGCAATACACCGTTTCCGCGATTAACCGGAATATCGGGCTGAGCCGCGCGGAAAACGTCAGGATCACCGATATCCTGCCACCGAACGTGCGTTTCATCTCGGCGACGCCTGTGGGCGGCGGCACCTGTACCGCGCCTGCTGCCGGCACTGTGACCACCGACACCAGCATGACCCAGATCGTCTGTAATCTTGGCACCATCGGGCCAAATGCGCAGCGCAACGTGAACATCGTCGTGCAGCCGACCAATGCGGCCATCGGCACAACGCTGGTCAACCGTGTCAGCGTGGAGACCTCGACCATCGAGATCAATCTGGACAACAACACGGCCGAAGTCTCGACGGCGGTCATCGTACCGGATGTCGATCTTCAGGTGAACAAGCAGGACAATGCCGATCCTCTGACCGTGGGCGACAATGTCACCTACACCGTGCGGGTCACCAACAACGGGCCGTCTGCCTCTGAATCGATCGTCGTGACGGACACATGGCCGTCCAGCCTGATCAGCCTGCGCAGCGTGACGCCACCCGCCGGCGGCACCTGCGATACCGTGCCCGGTATCCAGACCGCCGACACCGATCCCGCATCTTTCGGGGCAACGATCACCTGCCGTTTTCCTTTGCTCCCCGCCGGTGAAAACTTCGAGATCCAGTATGTCGGCACCGGCGTTGCAAAAGGCACGATCCGCAACAACGTCGCCATCCGGTCTTTCGAGATCGACGGCGGTTTTGACCGCCTTGCCGCAAACAACGCCGCCGAGGAAGGCACGACCGTCCGCACCCGCACCGATGTTTCGGTGACCAAGCGCGCCGAACCTGCGACCGTCAACGTGCGTGACACGTTCAACTGGATCGTGCGCGTGGCTGTCGCCTCCGCATCGCCCCAGATCGCCGAAGCCGACGGCGTGCGCTTTACCGACAGCTTGCCTGAAGGGATGCAGATCGTCTCTGCCCCGGTTGTGACAGTTATCGGCGCTCCACCCAGCGTCAATTCCTGCACCGGCACGCCCGGCACGCGCAACATCGCCTGCGACTTTGGCACGATGCAACCCGGAAGCGCGGTCGACATCACGATCCCCGTGCGCGTGAATAGTGTCACGTCCGAGCCCCAGTCCTTTGCCAATACGGCGCGGGTGACGACGACCTCTTTCGACACCAACCTCGATAACAACCAGAACACGGCCAATGTCAGCGTGCTGTCCTCGTCCATCGCGGGCAACGTGTTCCGTGATTTCGCCGATGATACCGCCTTCACCACCGGCGACACGCCTGTGCAGGGTGTCGTCATCACGCTGACAGGCCTGTCTGCGGATGGATTGCAGACGATCAACCGGACCTTCACCACCGATGCGAACGGCGATTTCCTGTTCCCGTTCCTGCCCGAAGGCACCTATACCCTGACGCGCGGCGCGGTGAATGAACCCTATCTGGTCGATGGCACGATCACGCCCGGCAACAACGGCGGCACCCAGACCGGCACGACCGGCCCCGGCAAT
>DAISXL010000029.1:0-16536 GCA_036825855.1 Yoonia sp. | reverse complement strand
AACAGTGCCCGCGTCACCGGCACCGATCCTTTCGGTGCGGAAGTGACCGACCTGAGCGGCACAGCTTTTGACAACGACACGCCGACAATCTCTGTGCTGGTGCCCGAGCCTGCGATCACGCTGGTCAAGACGGCCGATCTGTCCGAGGTGCAGTCGCCCACGCAGATCGGTGACACGATCCGCTACAGCTTTACCATCCAGAACACCGGCAACGTGACGCTGCGCGATGTGTTTGTCACCGACGATGTCGCGGGTGTGGTGCTGGTCGGCGACCCGATTGCCGTGCTGGAACCGGGCGATATCAACACCGATGCCTATACGGCCAGCTATGTCATCACCGGCGACGACATCATCGCGGGCGAGGTGCGCAATACTGCGCTTGTGACCGGGACCGCCCCGAATGATACGGTCGTTACCGATATCAGCGGCACCACCGGCACCACCGACGACGAAACCGTGACGGAACTGGAACGGCAACCTGCGATCCGCACCGTGAAGACGCAGCAATTCGTCAACAACCCCGACACGCCCGACAGCATCGGCGAAGAGGTGATCTATACGATCACGGTGGAAAACACCGGCAACGTGCCTCTCAGCGATGTGCGCGTGGTCGACACCCTGACCGATCTGAACGGCGCACCGCTGACGCTGACCACGGGCCCCGATTTCGTCTCGGCGGATATGGCATCACCGGAAGGCAGCCTCGCCGTGGGTGAAATCGCGACCTATACCGCGACCTTCGTGATCGATGTGCAGGCCGTGAACGCGGGCGGCCTGTCCAATACCGCGACCTCTTATGGAACGGGTCTGTCCGGGACCGGCCCGAACGGCACGCCGCGCGAAGTCTCCGACGTGTCCGACAGTGCCAACCCGCTTGGCGACGAACCGACGGTGCTGATCCTTGATCCGGCCATCGGACTTGAAGGTGTGACGCTGACCAAGACGACACCAAATCCTGTCGTCGAACGCGGCGTCGCGGTGCCCTATACGATCACTGTCACCAACGACAACAACTTCACGGTGGGTCCGGTGAATATCGTCGATACCCTGCCAAGCGGGCTGGTCTTCATCCCCGGCAGTGCCACGATCGACGGCGAAGCAGCGGATGTGACCTTTACCGCAGGGCGCGTGACCTGGTCCGATGTCGTCGTGCCGGCGCTGGGCACGACCGAGGTCACCCTGTCCGCGCGCATCCTCAACAGCGCAAGCGGCGGCGCATTCGTCAACCGCGTGTCGCTGATCGACCCCGAAACGGGCCGCCCCATCGTGCGTGATGCCACCGCGACCGTGACCGTGCCGGTGGATGCCCTGTTCCAATGTGTCGATGTCATCGGCAAGGTGTTCGATGACGTGAACGGCAACGGCTATCAGGACGCGCCCGACGAGGTGGACCGGATCGCCATCACCGACCAGACCTATGACGGTGGCAAGGGCAAGGTGGAAGAGGCTGCCGCCGAAATCCGCCCCGAGGCCGGTATCCCCGGCGTGCGTCTGGCGACCGTGGACGGCACCGTCATCACAACCGACGAGAACGGGCTTTATTCCGTGCCCTGCGCGGCCTTGCCCGCCAATGGCGGCGAGAATTTCATCCTCAAGGTCGATGACCGGTCCTTGCCTGCGGGCTACCGGATGACCACGGAAAATCCCCGTGTCATGCGCGTCACCCCCGGCATGATGACCGAGATGAACTTTGGCGCCACCTCTACCCTGCCTGTCGTGCGCGTCGATCTGACCACCGCGTCCTTTGTGCAGGGCGCCGAGGGGATGGCGCTGTCGGCACCGTTGCGTGACGGCTTGCGCGCGGCCTTGCAGCAGATCGCCGGAACGCCAAGCACGATGGTGCTGGCCTTCCATCTGCCGCAAGCGGCGCAGGCAGAGGATGTGGCGCTGGCACGGGCCTTGTCGGACCTTGTCGAGGATCAGGTCACGCGCGACTGGCGCGAGATCGGGCAGGTCCGCTTGCGGATCGAACAAACCATCGTGCGTGCAGGCGAGTAAGGATTATCAAGATGAAAGTGTCTCTTTCGATGGTGAATGGTTTTGCGCGCCGTCCCGGCCTGTTGCAGACAACGGCGCTTGTGGGGATTGCATCCCTCGCGCTGGGGGCTTTGCCTGCGGCGGCACAGGTCTGCGACCCGACGGTCGTGCCCTTGCCGGCAGGATGCGTCGCGGCAAATGCCGGTCTGTCCGTCGCTGTGCCGGTGCAGGCGAATACCGAAACCCTGCGCAACGTGCCTGTGGGCGGGTTCGGGGCGGAGGGGTTCTCGATCTCCATCGACAACCGGACCATCGCGGGCGCGCCCGCTGTCCGCGTGCCACAGCGCACCAGTGATCTGGTGAACACGCTGGCAGATATCGACGTGCGCTTCGACGGGCTCGACACCCGACGGCTGTTGAACGTCGGCATCCCCGAAGGCCGCAGCACCTATCGCGCGGGCGAAACGGTGACCTTCCGGTCCTCGACCAATTACCCTGGCTATCTGACGCGCGCCGAGATCGTCATCCGCGACCGCAGCCGCAGCGGCGCACCGATTGTGGCACAGGTGCCAGTCGCCCCCAATGGCACCGCCGATTTCGCCATGCCCGCCGACACCGGCAGTGATCTGACCTATGCGCTGCGCGTCTATGATGCTGCGGGCCGGTTTGATGAAACCCGCCCTCTGGGCATTTCCCGCACCGAAAGCGCGGTCAGCGCCGACACGACCGGCGCGGCGCCGTTTCCCGCGATTGGCGAGGGCGATGACAACACCGGACGGCGCGGCATTCCCGTGCGGGGCGGCGTGATCACCACCTCGGGCACCGCCGCACCGGGCAGCCGCGTGACCGTGATGGGCGAGGCCGTGCCGGTCGATCCCGATGGCCGCTTTGTCGTCAGCCGTGTCGTGCCGCCGGGCGACCAGATCGTGACGGTGAACGTCAACGGGCGTGATTACGTGCGCGACGTGGAAATCCCGCGCTCGGAATGGTTTTATGTCGGCATCGCCGATCTGACTCTGGGCCTGCGCGAAGGCGGGGCGAATGGTGACAATTGGCAAAGCTATACCAATGGCCGCCTTGCCTTTTATGCCAAGGGCACAACCGAAAACGGCTGGACGATCACATCCTCGGCCGACACCCGCAACGGCCCGATTGAGGACATGTTCGCACGGCTCAACGACAAGGACCCGCGCCGCGTGATCGACCGGATCCGGTCTGATGGCACCGACCTGTTCCCGACCTATGGCGACGACAGCAGCTATTACGACGACACCCCCACATCGGGCGCGATCTATCTGCGGGCCGAAAACGAAACCTCGCGGTTCACGCTGGGCAATTTCCGCACCGGCATTGCAGGGCCCGGTCTGGTCAACAACGCACGTGATCTTTACGGGGCCGAGGCGCAGTACCGTTCCCCCGACGTGACCAGCCACGGCGAGGCGCGACTGAGCGCGATGGCCTATGCCGCGCAACTCGAAACCGCCGCACAGCGCGACATCTTGCGCGGCACCGGCGGGTCCGTCTATTTCCTGACGCGGCAGGATATCACCGGCGGTTCGACCACGGTGACGGTGCAGGAAATCGACCCCGACACGGGCTTTGTTTCCAGCAGCCGCCTGTTGACCGAAGGCACGGATTACCGTGTCGACCATATTCAGGGCGTGATCATCCTGTCGGCCCCGCTGACCAGCAGCGCGGGCGACGGCGGTCTGGTCAATACGGGTTCGGGTGACACCAACGTCAATCTGGTGGTCCAGTATGAATACACCCCGACCGACGGGCTGAACGACGCCAATGCCTATGGCGGCCGTGCCGAGGTCTGGGTGACCGACGATCTGCGCCTTGGCGGCAGTATGATGTCCGAAACCGCCGAAGGCGGCGCGGACCAGCGCGTCGCTGCGGTCGATCTGCGCTACCGGCTGGGCGAGACGAGCTATGCCGAGCTGGAGATTGCCCGCACGGAAGGCCCCGGTTTCACGCGGTCGGTGTCGCAGGATGGTGGCCTGACCATCGCAGCGACCGGCGGTGCCACGAATGACGCTGCACAGGCGGTGCGCTTCACCTCGCTTCTGGACCTGCGCGAACTTGGGATGGACCGCGACGGCGCCATCGGCCTGCGCTATGAACAAAAGGACGCAGGCTTCAGCACGCTGAACGAAGACATCACCGAAGACCAGACCCTGTTCGGTCTGGACGCGCGCGTCGCCTTGACCGACCGCATGACGCTGGCGCTGGATACGACCCATTTCACCAAAGACGGCGGCGAGGAAAAGACCGAAACCGAAGTCTCTGCCGCCTATGCGCTGACAGATGTCTGGACCGTCTCGGCAGGGGTGCAAGTCACCGACAAGGTGACCCCCGGCGATCCGGCCGAAACCGGCGAGCGTACCGATCTGGGGCTGAAACTGTCCTACAGCCCGTCAGATGACCTGACCGCCTATGTCTTCGGGCAGGCGACCGTCGATGTGGGTGGCGGGCTGTCCGACAACAACCGTCTTGGGTTCGGTGCGGATCTGCGGATCAGCGACCGTGTCACGATGGCGGGCGAAATCTCGGACGGCGACACGGGTCTCGCGGGCAAGCTGCAACTGTCCTATGCGCCAAGCGCCAATAACGAGATCTATCTGGGCTACACGCTGGACCCGACGCGCGCGAATGCGGGCGATGCTTTGTCCGATCATGGGCGTGTGGTGCTGGGTGGCCGGTTCCGGCAGTCCGACACCGTGTCGACCTATGCCGAAAACATCTATGACATGCCCGGCAACCAGCGGTCGCTGACGCAGGCTTACGGTGTGACCTACAGCCCGACCGATCTGCTGACCTACAGTCTTGGCATGGAAACCGGCACAATCCGTGACAGCGCGACGGGCGATTTTGACCGCACCGCGTTTTCCATCGGTGCGGCCTATTCCCGCGACGAGGATCTCTCGATCCGCGGCCGTCTGGAATACCGCACCGAAGACGGGGCAGGGGAAACGCTGGACCGCGAGACGATCGGTCTGACAGCGGGTTACAGCAACAAACTCGCGCGCGACTGGCGCGTTCTGGCCAGTCTCGACGCGCTTTATTCCGACAGCGCAACGGGCGACTTCCGCGATGGCGAATATCTGCGCGCCTCGCTGGGCTATGCCTACCGGCCTGTCGACAACGAACGCCTGAACCTGCTGGTGCGTGTGACCGCGCTGAACGATCTGCCGGGCGAGGATCAGGTCGATGCGAACGGCAACAGCGAAGGGCCCCAGCAGCGCAGCGCCGTGCTGGCCGTGTCGGGGAGCTATGACCTGAACCGGCACCTGACGCTTGGTGGCAAGCTTGCGCATCGTGTCAGTGAAATCGCGGACCGCGGGTCGGATGACTTTACTGCCAATACCGCAAGCCTTGCGATCCTGCGCGCCGATTGGCACGTGGTCGACCAGTGGGACATCATGGCCGAAGGCCGCGTGTCCTTTACCGCCGAAACCGACATCGCCGAAACCGGCGCGCTGCTGGGCGTCTACCGCCACATCAACGACAACGTCAAAATCGGCGTGGGCTATGAATGGGGCGCCGTGGCGGCCGATGAAACCGATCTGGACTACGAAGGGCAGGGCGTGTTCCTGAACCTTGTGGGCAAGTTCTGATCACAGGCGCGCGGGTAACAGCCTGCGCGCCCTGATCCGGCGGAACTGTTGCGGTCCGACAACGTTAGTCATGCGCCATGCCATAGGAGGGCGCAATGACCAACGCACATGCCGACCACGAGAACACGCCAAAAGAGACCGGCACACCCGCGCACCAGCGCGAGGATCAGCCGCTCAAGGAATTGAACGAAGACCCCGACGAGACCGACAACGGCACCGCCTCTGACAGCGACCGCCGCAATGCCCAAGGCGACCATGCCGGATCGGCGCACGACCCGTCCGAATTTACGCGTGATCGCGGAACGGCCGGCGGAACGGCATGACGGCAGCCCGCCTTGCCGCGACCCTGCACCCTAGGGCCAAGCCCTAGGATGTCGGGCCTTGCGAACCGACCCGAAAATCATGTCAGCCCGCGCGAACGGCCGCTTGCGGTCGCGTTGTGCGGGCTGTTCTGGCTTGTGGTGGGGCTGCTGGCGCTGGCCTCGCCTTTTGCCGTGCTGCTGACCGCTGACGCGCGCCCTGCGCCGACATCGCTGTTGTGGGATTTCGCCATGGGCTGCGGTTTCGCCGGTCTGGCGCTGGCCGCGATGCAATTCGCCTTGACGGGCCGGATCAAGCGGCTGACCGCGCCTTTTGGCGCCGATATCATCTATGTCTTTCACCGCTTCCTCAGCTGGGGCGTGCTGGGTCTGATGCTGCTGCATTTCGGCGTGCTCTACATCTGGTATCAACCTGCGCTGGGCGATCTGAACCCCCTGACCGCACGGTGGGAATTGACCTCGGGGCGGGTGGCGCTGCTGTGTTTCGGCGCGCTGATCGCCACGTCCGAGCTGCGCAAATGGCTCAAGCTCGACTATCACTGGTGGCGCGTCATGCATGTGCTGCTGGCGGTGACAGGCTTTGCCGCAGCCGTCGCGCATGTGCTGGGTGTCGGCAATTACAGCGGGGTCGGTGCAACGCTGGCCCTGTGGCTGGGCGTCACGCTGGTCTGGGCCGGTTTTCTGGTCTGGTCGCGGCTCGTGCGGCCCCTGATCCTTGCGCGCAACCCGTGGCGGGTGATCAGCAACGTCACGGAACGCGGCGGGGTGCAGACTCTGACGCTGCGGCCCGAAGGACAGCCGCTGCGGGCGTGGAAGGCGGGGCAATTCGCATGGCTCAGCATCGGTCACAGCCCCTGGGCGATGAAAGAACATCCGTTCACGATTTCCACCGCGCCCGATCACGGCCCCGAGATTGCGTTTTCGATCAAGTCTCTGGGCGATGATTCCGCGCGGCTGTCGCAGGCAACAGCAGGCAGCATCGCCTATGTCGATGGCCCGTTCGGGACGTTTTCGGTGGACAGGGAAACCGATGCCGCCGGTTTCGTGATGATCGCCGGCGGTGTTGGCATCACGCCCGTGATCGCGAACCTCAGCGCGCTTGCGGCACGCAAGGACCCGCGTCCGGTCATCCTGTTCTACGCCAATGAGACGCTTGATGGCGCCGCCTTCCGCGAGGGTCTGGATGCCATGGCCGCCAAGATGGCGCTGACAATCGTGCATGTCCCCGAAAAGCCGCCCGCGGACTGGGACGGCGAAAGCGGGTTCATCGACGCCGCATTGCTGGCGCGTCACCTGCCCGAGGCGAGCCACGACTGGCCGCACATGCTCTGCGGACCGGCGCCGCTGCTGGAGGCCGCGACAAAGGCCCTGCGCGCCCAAGGCGTGCCCGCGCGCCGGATCAGTTTTGAAATCTTCGAGATGGTGTGACCATGCGACAGACCTATGCCCGGCTCCTTGCGGCGGCCCTTGTCCTTTTTGCGCTGGCGCTGGCGCTTGGCTTTGCCGTTTACGTGAATGGTGCGGGCAGTGTCGGGTTGGAACATGTCCGGCCCTGAACGGTTGACCCTGTGACACCCAACCGAAAGGATTTGCCATGCTGACCGCTCAACAGCCATCCGATCTTCCGCCATCTGACGTGCCACCGCCGAACCAGCGGCCCGATCCGGACACCTATCCCGATCCGATGCCGGAACCCGGCCCCGACACGCCACCTGCGGACCCGCCGCCACCCCATCCAGGAGAGCCTGCGCCACCATTGTGCGCAGGCTGATCTTGCCACAGGAGGATAGCATGACCCGACCACAGGTATATGGACTCTTGCTTTTTGTGGTGACGGTCCTTGTGACCGTCACTGCCGATGGCGATGGCCGGCTGATCCATCTGCCGCACCACGAGGCGCGGCCGGTGGTGCTGGATGAAAGCCAGATGTTCGCGTTTGACGGCACTGCGCAGTCACGGCTGCGCATCCAGTGATCCTTGTTAGCCGGACGCCACGGCGCGCGCGCCGACAAACGCCCAAGCGGCGCTTTCGTCGCTGGCAGGAAAGCTGCGCGCATCGACAGGGATGATCTTGTCCATGAAATCGATCATGGCGGCAGCGCCGGAAGGCGCGCCCACAACGGCATATTTTTCGACATTCGCAAGCGACCGGAACTGGGCCTTTATCGATTCCCAATTCAGGCCCGCGCCGGTTTCGCGGCCTTCGTAGCCGTCGAACAGTAACAGCATCGAGACCGTCTCGTTGTTGTCAAAGGCGGTATTCATCACGTGCGACATGGCTTCCATATCATCGCCGGTGATTTCGCCGCTGATCCGGAAAGCATAGACCGTCGGCACATCGGTTGCGATCCGCGTGACGGGGGCGTTTTGTGCGATGCTCATCGGATCAGCTCCGGCCATGGGCTGCGATGCGTGCCGGACGGCTTGTCTGCGCGGCAAGCAGGATCAGGCAACTGCACAGCGCGCCTGCAATCAGGGGAATGGCTATCATGGAAATCACCTTTGCGTTCGGGGTTGGATAGATGACGAACGCGGGTTCGGGGCGAATGTTCCCCAGCGTCAACGCATCCAGAACCCTGCCGCCCTGATCTGGTTGCGGATCGCGCGTTCGTGGCGGGGCAGGTTGGCCCTGTCGAACAGGGCGCGCACCTTTTGCCCTTGGCCCTGATAGACCATCCGTTTGAACGGGATATGCTGGCGCAGGTGTTTCTTGATCCGGTTGGGAGCGCAGATTTCTTCCAGCAGGGCGATCTGGGCATCGGTGCCGTGCGCGTAAAGTAGCGGCAGCAGGCGGTAATGGCAGGTCAGATCCCCATCGAGCCCCGCCAGCGCCGCATCGGGCCTGCCGCCGCCAAAGCTGTGGATGACCAGCGGCAGCGCCACCTGATCCAGCCACGGATCCAGCGGCTGGATCACCAGTTCGGGCGGCGGTGCATCGCGGATCGCTACGGCGTAATCTGTAAACCGCGCGCCAAAGGCCGCAGGATCGGCTCCGTAAAACCAGCCTGCGTTGAAATAAAGATAGCGTTCCCAGAATTCATCCGGCTTGGACAGATCCAGCGATGACGCGAAATCCAGCCCGAATTTGTCATAAAGCGATTTCCAGATCGCGGTGTAACCCGGCCAATAAAGCTCTTCTACCGGCCAAGTGCCCGTCCGGTTCATCGAGGCGGCAGGGCGCGAAAAATCGAACGGCAGCGCGCTGATATCGCCCGTGATCAGCGTGTCACTGTCGAAAAACACGAATGGTTCGCCCGCGGGCAGGACCTGCAAGCCTTCGATCTTGTTGCCATGCGGATAGCTTTGCCCGAAATGGCGCGCGGCAAAGGGGATCACCTCGGCGCCCAGATCACCCAGTGCCGCCCTGATGTCGGGGGCCATGCGCGGATCATCCGACCAGAGCGGCCCCGGCTGCGGTTCCGCTACGATCATCCGCCCCGCAAAGCCCGGCGCACGGGCGCGCAGGCTGGCCACAAAGACCAGCGCCTCGTATTGCAACCGCCCGCCCTGACCCACGATCATGATGTTGAAAGGCGCTGCCATGGGCGGGATTCCTGTGTCGCGTGACATGCATTTCCCTACGGGAAGATGCCGCCAGTGAACAGTGCACAAAAGGAGAGTAAGTGGTGGGCGACCCAGGAATCGAACCTGGCGTGCGTCTCCGCGAGGGAGTTACAGTCCCCTGCCACACCTTGCGGCCTGTCGCCCACTGCGGGCGTGATTACCTGCGGCCCCGATTGGCGTCAACAGCAAAAGTCGCGCCTTTCGGGCTGCCTCTTCACAGCGCGGGCAATGTCGCGTATCGGCTAGGAAAAGCAAGGACGGATGCCAGAATGAAAAAGCCGACATGGGTGATCGCCAAGGAACAGGCCAAACGTGTGGCGGCCAATGAAACCGTCTGGCTGTTCGGCCTGCATGCCGTGCGCGATGCGCTGGAAAACCCCGCGCGCGAAAAGCTGCGCCTGATCGTGACGCGCAATGCGCTGGAACGTCTGGGCGAGGCGGTGGCCACCAGCGGCATGGAACCCGAAATCAGCGATCCGCGCAAATTCGCGGCCCCCCTTGATCCGCAATCGGTACATCAGGGTGCGGCGCTCGAGGTCAAACCGCTTGACTGGGGCAGCCTGCAGGATGTGGCCTTGCGCGCTGGCCCGATGCCGCCGCGGATCGTGCTGCTTGACCGTGTGACCGACCCGCATAACGTGGGCGCGATCCTGCGCTCGGCGGAAGTGTTCGGCGCGCGTGCGGTTGTCGCGATGCACCGCCATGCCGCCCCTGAAACCGGCGCGCTGGCCAAGACCGCCAGCGGTGCGCTGGAACGCCAGCCCTATCTGCGGGTGCGCAACCTGGCCGATGCGATCGTGGAATTGCAGCAGATGGGCTATCTGGTGCTGGGCCTTGATGGCGAGGCCGAGACCACGATCGAGGCCGCCGTCGAGGGCAAGCGCGACCGTGCCGTCGCGCTGGTCATGGGCGCCGAAGGGCCGGGCCTGCGCGACAAGACGCGCGAAACCTGCGACATTCTGGTGCGGATCGACGCAAGTGCGGATTTTGGCTCGCTCAATGTCTCAAATGCGGCCGCCGTCGCCCTATATGCAGCCAGAGGCTGACAAAAGGGACCTGCCATGGCTGGAACGAAAATCGCGACCTGCTGCTATTGCGGGACACGGGCGGCGCTGGTGCTGCGCGGGCAGAGCCGGCATGAACTGAGCTGCAGCAATTGCGGCGCGCCGCTGCATGCGATGAAGATGCTGCCGACGGCCGCAACGCCCGCGCCCCAGCCGCAAAAGCGGCCCTATACCCCGCCCCATCCCGAACGGATGCAGGTCGCCCGCCCGCACAAGCGGCGCAAAGGCAATAGCTTTGGTCGCAAGGTGTTTTCGGAGCTGTGGGACATCATCGAAGACGTGTTGGATTGAAAATTCGCCCTTCACGCATTTATCACGTCTTGCTGAGGGAACCTTTTGTTGCCGAAGCGGCTTACCATCTACGTAGTGTGACGCGGCTTTTGGAACCGGTCGTGTCAAACTCACTGTCCCTCGTTCCATAACTGGCGCCCAAGGTTTCCTTGGGCGCTTTTTTCCTGACGGACTATCGGCTAGGGTGCGTCTATGATCACCACCGAAGAGACCCTGCGCGCCATTTTCAAACGCACCCGCACGATTGCGGTCGTGGGCGTATCGGCCAATCCGGTGCGCCCGAGCTATTTCGTGGCGCGCTATCTGGGGCTGAAAGGGTTTCGCGTGATCCCCGTTAATCCGGGGCTGGCGGGGCAGGCCCTGTTCGGCGAGACGGTTCATGCCAGTCTGGCCGATATTCCGGATGAGGTGGATATGGTCGATATCTTTCGCAAGCCCGACGCCGTGCCCGCGCTGGTCGATGAAGCGCTGGCGCGCTGGCCAGCCTTGCAGACGATCTGGATGCAGATCGGCGTGACCCATCCCGAGGCAGCCGCCAAGGCGGAGGCGCGCGGTGTGACCGTGGTGCAGGACCGCTGCCCCAAGATCGAATACCAGCGCCTGTTTGGTGAATTGCGCATGGGTGGGTTTGCGACGGGGATTATTTCGTCAAAACTTTAAAAGGGGCGCTGCCCCTTGCCCCGGAGTATTTCTGGAAAAAAGAAGTTGCAGGATCAGGGGCGGCGGGCGGCTTTTTCTGACAAGCCAGAGGTGCCTTGGCGGCGGGCGAGTTCGGCCACGACCTCGGCCAGTGTCACATCGCACGCGGTCAGCATAACAAGCAGGTGGTAAAGGACATCTGCCGCCTCTGACGTCAGCTTGTCGCGGTCGCCTTTGACGGCTTCGATGATCGCCTCGATGGCTTCCTCGCCGAATTTCTCGGCGCATTTTTCGGGGCCTTTGGCCAGCAGCTGCGCTGTCCAGCTGCTATCGGGATCGGCGGTCTTGCGGGACGCGATCAGGGCGGCGAGATCGTCCAGCGTCATGGCCGCACCGCAATGCCGGCTGCGGCCATATGCGCCTTGGCCTGCGCGATGGTGTAGGTCCCGAAATGGAAGATCGAGGCGGCGAGCACGGCAGAGGCGCCCCCTTCCGTCACCCCTTCGACCAGATGGTCAAGCGTGCCGACCCCGCCCGAGGCAATGACGGGCACATCGACCGCGTCCGATATCGCGCGTGTGAGGGGCAGGTTGAACCCCGCCTTGGTGCCGTCACGGTCCATCGAGGTGAGCAGGATTTCACCGGCGCCTTTTTCCACCACGGTGCGGGCAAATTCCACAGCGTCGATGCCGGTCGCGCGCCGGCCGCCATGGCTGAAAATCTCCCATTTGCCGGGGCTGACGGTTTTGGCGTCAATCGCCACGACGATACATTGCGAGCCAAAGCGCATCGCGGCTTCGGCCACCACATCGGGGTTGGCGACGGCGGCGGAGTTGAAGCTGACCTTGTCCGCGCCTGCAAGCAAGAGCTCGCGCACATCGTGATGCGTGCGCACGCCGCCGCCGATGGTCAGCGGCATGAAACACTGTTCCGCCGTGCGGGTGGCCAGATCGAACATCGTGCCACGGTTTTCATGCGTGGCCTTGATGTCGAGAAACACCAGCTCGTCCGCGCCTGCCGCGTTATAGGCGATAGCCTGTTCGACCGGATCGCCCGCATCGACCAGATCGACGAAATTGACGCCTTTCACGGTGCGCCCTTCGGCGACGTCGAGGCAGGGGATGATGCGGACCTTGAGCATGGCTTTGTTTAGGCCTGCGTGCGGGGTTCGGCAAGCACGCGCAGCGCCTGTGCCAGATCGAGCGCGCCGTCATAAAGCGCGCGGCCCGAGATCGCGCCGGCGATGACGCCGGTGTCGCGCAAGGCCGTCAGATCCGCCAGTGACGACACGCCGCCAGAGGCGATTACGGGGATGCTGACCGCGCGGGCAAGATCGGCAGTGGCCGCGATATTGGGCCCTTTCATCGCGCCGTCGCGCAGGATGTCGGTGTAGATGATCGCGGCAATGCCTGCATCCTCGAAACTGCGGGCCAGATCGGTGACCATGACATCGGTTTCCTCGGCCCAGCCACGGGTGGCGACGCGTCCGTTGCGCGCGTCGAGGCCCACGGCGACCTGATCCGGAAAGGCGCGCGCGGCCTGCCGGACCAGATCGGGGTTCTCGACCGCCACCGTGCCCAGAATCACCCGCGCGAGGCCTTTGTCCAGCCAGGCCTCGATCGTGGCCATATCGCGGATGCCGCCGCCCAGTTGTGCAGGGACAGGGCAGGCTTTCAGGATCGCCTCGACCGGGGCTGCATTGACAGGCGTGCCTGCAAAAGCGCCGTTCAGGTCGACCAGATGCAGCCACTCGCAGCCCGCATCGACAAAGACGCGCGCCTGTGCGGCCGGGTCGTCGTTGAACACGGTCGTCTGGGCCATGTCGCCATGCACCAGCCGCACGGCCTGTCCGTCCTTGAGATCAATGGCGGGGTAAAGGATCATCATCGCAGCCTTTCGCAGGTTCGCGCCCGTTATGCATGGCGCGCGGGGGAATGCAACGCAGCAACCGGACCCAACGTCAGACTTGATTGCGCAAAGGCGTCAGGATCAAACTGCCTGCATCTTCAGGGAGGAGATCCAGATGAAACACCTAATCCTGGCCGCCGTTGCGGCCTTTGCCGTGGCAGGTCCTGCCAGCGCACAGGATGCCGCAATCGGCACCTGGCAGACCGAGGTCGACGATGGCGCCTTTGCCTATGTCGATATCGCGCAATGTGGTGCCGCGGTCTGTGGCACTATCGCGCGCACCTTCAACACCGAAGGCGAATATGCGTCCCCCAACATCGGTCGCCAGATCGTCATCAACATGACGCCGAACGGTGACGGGTCCTATGACGGGCAAGTCTGGCGTCCGTCGAACGACCGCATTTATACCGGCAAGATGGATGTCGAAGGCAATGCCCTCCGCCTGCGCGGCTGTGTGGCCGGTGGTCTGATCTGCGCCAGCCAGAACTGGGTCCGGATCGAGTAACAGCGATGGCCCCGCTGCGCGGGGCCATTTTTTTCATGCCGACCGTAGGCCGGTTTCGACCAGCATACCGCGCCGTTTCGCCTCATAGTAATAGCCGCGCGCGTACCAGCCGACAGCTGTCGCCTCGTCCCCGTCCGACAAAAGCCATGCGCCGCGCAGATAGCGGCCCGCATAGCGCAGGTTGGTTTCCGCATCGAGCAGGTCGCGCGGTTCGCCACGGAACCCCATGGTGCGTGCTGTCTGAGGCAGGATCTGCATCAGCCCGTAATAGGGCCCGTTGCGTGCGGCGGGGTTATGGGTGCTTTCGCGGATGATCACGCGGTGCAGCAAGGTCACGGGGATATCGTGGATCTCGGCGTATTTGTTGATCAGCGCGCGCAGCTCGGGGGTCTCGTTGGGGTGCAGCGGGATGTTGCTGGTGTCAATGGCGGCGCGGCTGGCCACCTCTTCGCCACCGCGTGCACAGGCGGCAAGGCTGGCTGCTGCGCCAAGCAGCATCATACGTCGGGACAAGCGGATGGCTGTCATTCTCAGGGTCTCCATTGCAGGAAATTGGCGATCATGCGCAAGCCCGCATGCTGGCTTTTCTCGGGGTGGAACTGCGTGCCGATGATATTGTCGCGCCCGATGATGGCGGTGACATCGCCGCCGTAATCGACATGGGCCAGCCGTTCGGCAGGGTTGCTGACCTGCATCGCATAGGAATGGACGAAATAGGCATGTTCGCCGGTCGCAATCCCGTCGAGCACGGGATGGGGGGTGTCGATCACCAGATCGTTCCAGCCCATATGCGGCACCTTCAGCGCCGGATCGGCGGGGATGATGCGGCGGATATCGCCCGCGATCCAGCTGAAACCGGGCGTATCCTCGTATTCATGGCCCATGGTCGCCAGCATCTGCATCCCCACGCAGATGCCAAAGAACGGCACGGCGCGGCGGGTAACAGCTTCGGTGATGGCTTCGGCAAGACCTGACTGCGCGTGCAGCTGCGCCTGACAATGCGGAAAGGCGCCGTCGCCGGGCAGGACGATCCGGTCGGCCTTGGCCACGACATCAGGGTCGGCGGTGACGATGATCGGGCCTGCGCCCACCTCTGCCGCCATCCGCTCGAACGCCTTTTGCGCCGAATGCAGGTTGCCGCTGTCGTAATCGACCAGAGCCGTCGTCATAGGCTGCCCTTGGTCGAGGGAATCGCATCGCCCTTGCGCGGGTCGGATTCGACGGCGTCGCGCAAGGACCGCGCCACCGCCTTGAACGCGGCCTCGGTGATGTGATGGGCGTTGAACCCGTGCAGCCGGTCGATGTGCAGCGTGATTCCGCCATGCGTGGACAAGGCCTGAAAGAATTCGCGCACCAGTTCGGTGTCGAAGGTGCCGATCTTGCCAAAGGGCAGGTCCAGGTTGCAGATCAAGTACGGCCGCCCCGACAGATCGAGGGCGGCGCGCACCTGCGCGTCATCCATCGCCAGATGGCAGGACCCGTAGCGTTTGATCCCGCGCTTGTCGCCCAGTGCCTGCGTCAGCGCCTGACCAAGGGCGATGCCCACATCCTCGACCGTGTGGTGATCGTCGATATGCAGATCGCCCGTGGCGCGGATGGTCATGTCGATCAGCGCGTGGCGCGACAGCTGGTCCAGCATGTGATCGAAAAACCCGACGCCGGTGTCGTTGTCATAGGTGCCGCTGCCATCGAGATTGATGGTGACCGTGATATCGGTTTCCGCCGTCTTGCGGGTGATGGTGGCTGTGCGCATCTGCTGCTGTCCCTCGGCCGTGTTGGCCATGTCTATAGGGGCATCGCGCGCCACCGCCAAGTCCGCAGGCCCGCTGCCAGCGCTTTTCAGCAAGTTTTAAAGTTTAGCTGTCATGCAGAGGGCATGAAGCCCGGTCAGGAGAATCCGATGAAAGCAATGATCTTGCGCGACGACGCCGCCGATGCGGTGCAGACAGCCCATATTCTGGCCAACAAGGGGTTCCAGACCCTCTGTGTGACCAGCCGCGATATCGCGCAGGCGATGATCCGCGCCGATGTGATCGACCTGATGGTGATGGACGAACGGATCGGCATGCAACTGACCCATACGCTGGCGCTGTCGGCCGAACGGCGCAACCCGTTTGTCAGCACCATCATCATGACCGACAAGGGGGCAGAGGCGACCGATGATCTTTATGGCCTGATCCCCAGTCTTTACGCGCTGATCGGCACACGCACGGGGCCGGATATTCTGGGCAAGATCGTGCTGTCGGCCGTCGCCAATACCGAAGAGGCCGCGCGCCGGATCGACCGCCATCTGGCCGCCGATGCCGCCGAACTGGCCCTGTCGGACGATGATTTCGATCTGTTCGCGGATGACGACGACTTGTCGCTCTGGGCAGAAGAGGATGACGCGGATGATGACCAGGATCAGACCGCCGACACGATCTTTGCCGCCCCCGCGCTGGATGAGATCGCACCGCAAAGCCGCCGTGGCTGGGGCGATTTCGCGGATGTGCGCCCGCATCTGGTGATGACCCCACCGCCCTTGCCGCCGCGCGACGCTGCCGCCAAGGTGGCCTGAGCGCAACGCAAAAGGCCGCCCCGAAAGGCGGCCTTTGCAAACGGCCTGCTGGGCCAGTGAACCAATTGGAGCGGGCGAAGAGATTCGAACT
>DAISXL010000028.1:8622-19362 GCA_036825855.1 Yoonia sp. | reverse complement strand
GCCGCGTCTGCCATGGGGGCGTGCCGTCAAGCTCGATCCCGCGCAGACGCTGCCGCTGCTTGACCGTCTGCACGGCGATGGCACGCGGTTCGTGACACGGTCGGTGGCCAACCACCTGAACGATCTGACGCGCAAGACACCCGATCTGGTGATCGCGCGGTTGCAGGCCTGGCAGGATGCAGGCGCGCAGCGGGCCGACGAACTGGCATGGATGCGCAAACATGCGCTGCGAACTCTGGTCAAGGCGGGGCATCGTGGGGCCATGCAGCATTTGGGCTATGGCGTGGATGTGCCAGTCACGGTGTCGCAGTTTGCCGTCACGCCGGTCGTTGCGCGCGGGCAGGCGGCCGAGATCACGCTGACGTTGACGGTACCGCAGGATGCGCCTTTGGTCGTGGATTACATCATCGATTTCATCAAGGCTGACGGCACCTCAGCGCCTAAGGTGTTCAAGCTCAAGACCCTTGCGGCAAAAGCAGGCAAGCCCATCACGCTGACAAAGCGGCACCTGTTCAAGGCGGGGGCGAGCACCTTCACCCTCTATCCCGGGCCGCACATTGTGCAGCTGCAGGTCAACGGACAGATCGTGGGCGCACAGAACTTTACCCTGACCTGACTTGCCCTTGGCGGCGGGGATTGTTAGGTCGCCAATACCCAATTGTTTTGATCAGGGATTTTTGCATGACCGTGCCCCGCCTTGCCGTGGACCATCTGGTCAAGACCTTTGCCGGGCGGCGCGTCGTCGATGACGTCAGCCTGACGGTGATGCCGGGGCAGGTGACCTGCCTTTTGGGGCCATCGGGATGCGGCAAATCCACGACGCTCCGGATCATCGCGGGCGTCGATATGCAGGACAGCGGCACGATCCATGTGGATGGGCAATTGATCTGCGATACGGTCAACCGCGTGCCCCCCGAAGGGCGGTCCATCGGGTTGATGTTTCAGGATTTCGCGCTGTTTCCGCATCTGACCGTCGCGCAGAACGTGGGTTTCGGCCTGCGCGGACGGCAGGATCAGGGGCGGGTCGAGGCTTTGCTGCAAAAGGTGGGCATGCTGCGCTATCTGCACGACTATCCGCACCAGCTGTCGGGCGGCGAACAGCAGCGTGTGGCACTGGCGCGTGCGCTGGCCCCCAAGCCGCGCATCATGCTGATGGACGAGCCGTTTTCCGGCCTCGACGACCGCCTGCGCGACGATATCCGCGACGAGACGCTGGAGATTCTGAAAAGCGAAGGCACCGCCGTGCTGCTCGTCACGCATGAGCCGAACGAGGCCTTGCGCATGGCCGATGAAATCGCGCTGATGCGCGACGGGCGCGTTGTGCAGCGCGGGTCCCCCTATAACATCTATAACGCCCCCAAGGATCTGTTGGCGGCGGGATTTTTCAGTGATATCAATGTGATCAAAGGTAGGGTGCAAGGGGCGCTTACCGATACCCCCTTTGGCCAGTTCCTTGCCCCCGGCGTGCCGGACGGCACCGATGTCGATATCGTGATCCGTCCGCAACATCTGAAGATCGACTTCGACCGCGCCGGTCGCGGCCCCAACCCCACCCCGCAAGACGGCACCCCCGCCCGCGGCGTGGTGCAGCGCGCGCGGTTCATCGGGGCGTCAAGCCTCGTGGAATTCCGCATGGATTTCGACGGGTCCATCCTGCGCGCCGCGGTCCCGTCGGTGTTCCTGCCCAAACCCGGCACGCCGCTCTGGATCATGATCCGGCGGGATCGGTGTTTTGTGTTTCCGCGGGGGTAGGGATAGTATTAGGTGGTGAGATTATGCCCGTTTTACTGCATAGGAGGCCATAAGTTGATTAGCAAACTTGTAAAAGAGCAATACTGGACGATTATCTTTCTTTCTACCTTAGCTTTAATTTTTGCAGCACTTTGGCTATCTGATGAAATACGGGGCGCTTCAGTTCTTGGGTTTAATCTTGAGCCTTTGGTGGTTTCACTCGCCAGCGCTGTCCCAATCGTCACATTGTTCTGGCCGTTTAGGCCAAAATTTAGATCAAAGCGGATCACCGATACTATCACCATCGACGGTTCAGTTCGAAAAGTTGCCGAGATGGGTGAAGGTGATTACAAGTTTATCGTTTCAATGTCTCCAGCGTCAAACACAAGAGCATATATTTATGTGGAAGACCCAATCATGGCAGGAGCGTTCGTTGCGGCAGAAAACCGTTTCGAAGAAATAAAGAACGCAGGTGCCTATACCTTGAGTAAAGAAACTCAATGTCCTAATCGAGGCGATGTCGTTGTGCTCAAGAACAGATATGGCAACTATTGCGTTATGATGTTCGAAAAAATCGAAGCTAAAAACTGGGAAGATGCAACTCGCGATGTTTGGACAATTCGATACATGATCAATCCTACTGGTGGAGTTAACTTCGGTTAGAAACGTCCTGCTTGTCGCAATGCTGCTAGCCTAGGCGCTTCACTTCACCCGCCCCGCACGCCCTCCGCGCCGTTTTGCAACCAGCCCTTTGCGCGCGGGCAGCTCTGCCATCACCTCCGCCCGTGCCTCGGGCGTCATCCGCGACCACGCGCTGATTTCGTCGATGGTGCGCAGGCAGCCCGTGCACAGCCGCGTTTCGGGCTGGATTACGCAGATCTTGATGCAGGGGCTGTCGATTTCGGCCCGTTTCCAGATGTGGTCGGTCGGTTCGGGGATGGTCACGCGCGCGCCTCCAGATGTCGCAGCCGGTCCGGCATGCCGTGCAGATTATAGCTTGCGGCGATGGTGTCGATCCGCTCTGCGCGACGTTTTCGCGACATATCCGCCGCAGCGATCGGGCGTTTTGCGCCAACAGGTCGGTTTGCAGTGCTGCCAAAGATCGGCATATCGCCGTGCATCATCATCTCAGGGGGTCGGTGTTGCAGACCTGCGCAGGGGCTGATCTGGCAGGAAAGGCCCTCTGCGTTACCAAGGGTTTTGCATTTTTGGCATGACGCGCAATCAGCTGAGATTGACGGGCACCTGACGGGATGATCGCGGCTGGCAAGGCCCGATAATCGAGATCGGACAATTCGGGAAAAATCCCAAGGATTTCGTCCCGCGCATCGGGGTCCAGCATGCGCAATGCCTGCGGGCCGCTGAACAGGCTTTCGCTGGGGGCCCCGTTGGCGATCACCAGCTGGTGGTCGTCAAACAGCATGTGCAGATAGGTGACCTCGCTTGTGTCGGTCTCGATTGTCATACCGGGCAGAGCCAGTAATTTATGCGCCGCCACAAGCACTTGCGCCGCGCCGAACATCCGTTGCGCGATGGATGACTGCACCAGCATCCGGTGCTGGCGTGACACCAGCAGATCGCGGGACGGCATGGATATACCCAAGCTGCCGGCACGCATGCGGATTGGCCGCAGTTGAGGGTTCATCGCAAGACTTTCGGCATCATAACTGCGCCGCCCGATCCAGCGGATCGGTTTTGCTCCGTCATTCAGCGTTGTGACGAGATCACCCACGGCGAGGGTTTCGATGGGCCGGAGGCCTTGGGGTGTCGCGATCAGTGTGCCCGCGACGAAACAGACCACCCCGGTCGTGTCAAACGTCAGCGCGGACCCCGCGACAGCGGCACCGCCGTTTTCAATGCGCAGATTGATCGGTCCGATCTGGGCGGCATAAATGACCCCGCCAATCGTGCCGTCGATCACGCCGTCCGCAGCATCCGCGCGCAGCATCTCGATCGCGTTTTTGAAATCGTTGTTCGGATTGGCATCGGCCGCATTGACGGCGGCGACAGTGGTTTCGTTGAAAAACGGGGTCAGGTCGACAAAGTCGTTGTTGGTCTGGTTGCCGTCATCGATCGGGCCGGTATTTCCGACCGAGAAATCCCTGATCCGGTCATTGCCGCTTCCGTAGACGAAAACATCGTTGCCGGTGCCACCCGTCAGCGTATCGTTGCCGGCCCCGCCGGCTAAGGAATCGTTTCCGGTTCCGCCGTCCAGCGTGTCATTGCCGGTCCCGCCGAGCAGGATATCGTTTCCGTCCCCCCCGATCAGCGTGTCACTGTTCGCTCCGCCGTCAAGCGTGTCGTCGCCCGTGCCGCCTGTCAGGGTGTCATTGCCTGACCCACCCGTCAGCGTGTCGTTGCCGGTCCCGCCATCGAGCGTGTCGTTCCCTGTTCCGCCGTCGAGGGTATCATTGCCATCGCCGCCAACGAGCGTGTCATTGCCAGCGCCACCGATAATCGTGTCGTTGCCTTCACCCGCCGATACGGTGTCACTGCCGGCATTGGCCTGCACATTGGCATCTTGCAGCCGGACGCGCGCGGGGTAATCCCCGCCGGCATTGCTCTGGATATCGACTTCCAGAACGTTCAGGCCGGTATTCTCGAAATAGATGATGACGATTTCGTGCTGGCCCGCACCCAGGTTGATACTGCCCGTGCTGAGGCGTGGCGCATGGAGGTTATCGTCGACAACGACCTGCACACCGTTGTCGTAAAGGCGGATACCGTCGTCGGAATTGACGCGGAACGTATAGAGGCTGGCATTCGTCACCGTCAGCGTCGTTGCGACACGCACGCCGAACAACTCTCCGCTGTTGCCAAGCACGGCGGCGCTCGCATCGGTCACCAGACCATTCAGGTTGTTGGTTCCGCCGGCGTTGTAAACCTGGGTCGTAGGCTTGAGGGTGCCATTCGTGGTGTTAAAGCCCGCAGCATCGAGGTTGCTGATATTGTTCGGTATTTCGATCCACTGAAACCAGAACTTGAAGTCACCGAAATTGTTGTCGGCAGTCTGATTGGTGCCACCGATCGCATTGCTACCCGTAATGTTGACCATCAGCTTACCTCTTGCAGGGCGCGCCCTGCGTCCGCCACGTTTTCCTTAACGCGCCCGCAGTGTTTGGGCAACTGCGAGGGTCAGCGCAGCGCTTCCAGATGGCGCAGCCGGTCCAGCATGCCTTGCAGGATATAGCTTGCGGCGACGTTGTCGATCCGCTCTGCACGACGTTTGCGGGACATATCCGCCTCCAGCATGGCGCGTTCGGCGGCGACGGTGGACAGGCGTTCATCCCAGAAAGTGATCGGCAGCGGCGTCAGCCGTTCCAGATTGCGGGCAAAGGCGCGGGTCGCCTGACAGCGCGGCCCTTCGGACCCGTCCATGTTGCGCGGCAGGCCCAGCACCAGCCCCGCGATCATGCGGTGCGTCGTGATCTCGAACAGGCGCGCGGCGTCGGCGGTGAATTTCTTGCGCTTGATCGTTTCGAGCGGGGTCGCCACGCTGCGCATCAGGTCCGACACTGCCACCCCGATCGTCACGGTGCCAAGGTCGAGCCCCGCAATCGCGCCGTGGCGCGGCAGTTGGGCTGCGAAATCCTCGGGGGTTTCAAGGATCATTCCAGCACGCCTGCGTCGCGTGCGGCGGGCGTCAGGATCGCCATGGCGTCAGCATTGGCACCGAAGACATCCGCCGCCTCGACCCAGATCGCGCGGGCATTGTCGGTGTCGCCCAGCACGCCATAAGCCGTGATCAGCCGCGCCCAATCGGCCGCCGTGCCGCCTTCGTTGGCCAGCCTGTCGGCCAGACCCTCGACCATGCTGCCGATCATCGCCTGCCGGTCCTCGGGGGTCATGTCCTGTGCGTTGGCGATATCCTCGGCGGAGGGGCCGCGCACTTCGGGCAGGGTGTAATCGACACCGGCGCGAAAGGCCGCATCCTCGATCATCTGGCGGGCAGAGGCCACGTGAAAGGTCTGCGGGTCCCCGTTTTCCGCGATGTCGCGCCAGAGGCGATAGGCCAGATCGGGCCGGTCGGTCTGGTCATAAAGCAGGCCGAGGTAATACCGCGCGGCCACGTTGGTGTCGTCCAGTGCGAGGATGTCGCGGATCACCTGTTCGGCCTCGGGCGAGACCAGACCGCCCGCCGCCACGACGCGCAAATCCAGCAGGCGGGTCAGGTCGGCGGGCTGCACGTCATCACCCAGGATGGCGATGACGCGTTCCTGAGCCACGGCGGCGCCTGAATAATTGCGGAGTTCGACCTCGTGAAAGGTCAGCCGCGACCAGGCTTCCAGATCATCGGGGCGGGTGGGGGCCAGTTCGCGCAGCCGGTCGATGGCGGCGCGGTAATCCTCGGGCAGATCGACGGCCGGCGGCGGCGGGGCGACCTGTTCCAGAAACGCCTGCGCGGGACGGTTGGCGCGCATTTCCTCGGAGGCCGCGAGCCGCGCCTGCAACGGCACATCGCCATAGCCCGGCGCGCCCAACTGCGTGTAGGTGGCAAAGGTCACGGCACCGATCACGACCAGCACAACAGCTGCAACGGCGCCTTGCCGCGTGTCGCTGCGCACCGCGCCCTGATCCATCTTGCTGGCCGCCAGCAGACGCCGCGCGATTTCCGTACGAGAGCGGTCGGCCTCTGCCGGATCAAGCAGGTTGCGTTCGAGGTCGCGGTCGATTTCGGCCAGTTGCGCGCGGTAGATCGCGACATCGGGGTTGTCGTCCTGCACATCGGGCGCGCGCAGCAACGGGATAGCCATCAACCCCACAACGACCAGAGTCATCACGACCACCAAAATCCAGAATGTCATATGCCCTCACGCGGTTGCTGGCCCCGACATAACCCCCATGGCGCAAGGTGAAAAGGGCCTGCGACGCCGTGGCCGTTCACTGTCGCGCGGGCATGTCGTAAATCGCGGTCCAGACGCCGCTGGCAGTCTCCTTTTGCAGGCGCGAAAGGTCCAGACAGGGGCAGATATCAGACAGGGAATCGCGCGCCGATGAAACGATATTCCGCCTTTGCCATTGCCCGCGAAGCGTTCCGCCAGCACAGCGGCTGGACCCGCGCCTGGGCCAATCCCGCGCCGCGCGCGAAATACGACGTGATCATCGTCGGCGCAGGCGGGCACGGGCTGGCCACGGCCTATTATCTGGGCAAGAATTTCGGGATCACCAATGTCGCGATCCTTGAAAAAGGCTGGTTGGGCGGTGGCAACACGGGCCGCAACACGACGATCATCCGCTCGAACTATCTGCAGGACCCGTCAGCGGCGATCTATGAAAAATCGCGCAGCCTCTATGAAACCATGTCGCAGGACCTGAACTATAACGTCATGTTCAGCCCGCGCGGCGTGATCATGCTGGCGCAGACGCAGCACGAAATTCGCGGCTACAAACGCACCGCACATGCCAATGCCCTGCAAGGCGTGAAAACCGAATGGATCGGACCCGAGAAGGTCAAGGAGCTATGCCCCATCATCAACCTTGACGGGCCGCGTTATCCGGTGCTGGGCGGGCTCTGGCAGGCGCGCGGCGGCACGGCGCGGCATGATGCGGTGGCTTGGGGCTATGCGCGGGCCTGTTCGGACATGGGGATGCATGTGATCCAGCAATGCGAGGTCACGGCCATTCGCCGTGACGGTGGCCGCGTGATCGGTGTCGACACCACCAAAGGGGCGATTGATTGCGACAAGCTGGGGCTGGTCACGGCGGGCCATTCCGGTGTCATGGCGCAGATGGCGGGCTTTCGGTTGCCGATTGAATCGGTCGCCTTGCAGGCGCTGGTGTCCGAACCGATCAAGCCCTGCATGGATGTCGTGGTCATGGCCAACACCGTGCATGGCTACATGTCGCAATCCGACAAGGGCGAGATGGTGATCGGTGGCGGCACCGACGGTTATAACAACTACACCCAGCGCGGCAGTTTCCACCATATCGAGGAAACCGTCCGCGCGCTGATCGAAACCTTCCCGATGGTCGCGCGGCTCAAGATGCTGCGCCAATGGGGCGGGATCGTGGATGTGACGGGCGACCGGTCGCCCATCCTGTCGAAAACGCCTGTCGAGGGCGTCTTTGTCAATTGCGGCTGGGGCACCGGCGGGTTCAAGGCGATCCCCGGATCGGGCTGGGCCATGGCGGAATTGATGGCCAAGGGCGCATCGCCGCTGACCGAAGAATTCAGCATGTTCCGCTTCCGCGAAGGCAAGTTCATCGACGAAAGCGTGGCGGCGGGGGTGGCGCATTGATGGGCCGCATCACGACGACCGCGCGCGAACTGGCGGCATTCTGCCGACCGCGCACCAGCAAGGCAACCAATCGCGCCAGGCCTGCGTTTCCGGGTTCTATGACACCGGAGACAAAGGAGTTTTCATCATGGCTACCCCTCCCACCCAGCGGTCCGGATCGCGGATCTGGATCGGCATTGCGCTTGGCATTCTTGTGCTGGTCGTCCTTTTGGCGCTGTTCTCGGGCGGCACAACGACCGACACTGTCACCAATACCGGACTTGATCCCGCCACCGACACAGGGACAGTTGTTGACCCTGTCACGGGCACAGGAACAGGCACGGGCATGGGCACCGGCACCGGCATCGACAACACGGTCGACCCCGCCGCACCGTCCGAGCCTGTGCTTGACCCTGCGATCACCGACCCGCAGCCGGTTCCGGCCGACCCGAACCAATAACCCCGTTTCCATTTTTACCGCTTCAGGCGGGCGCAGCGATGCGCCCGCCTTTTTGCCGTGCAGACAAGAGGTTGCCCCATGCTGACCCTTCAATGCCCCTATTGCGGGGTTCAGGCCGATGAAACCGATCTGCATGCGGGCGGACAGGCGCATCTGAAACGCTATGGCCCCGGATCATCCGACGACCAGTTCGAGGATTACATGTTCATGCGCGAAAACCCCAAGGGTGTGCATTTCGAACGCTGGCGGCATGTCTATGGCTGCGGCAAATGGTTTTTGGCCGCGCGCTGCACCGCCACGCTCGAGGTGTTCGGCACCTATCCAGCGCAAACAACCGAACCGCCGCCTGATCTGCGCGCCAAGATTTCCGCCAAACGTCCTGGCTGGACATGGGGGGATTTGGCATGAGCACGCGTCTGAGCGGCAAGGGTCGCCTGATCGACCGCACCAAGCCTGTCAGTTTCACCTTCAACGGCAAGCGCCTGCGCGGGTTTGCGGGGGATACGCTGGCCTCGGCGCTGTTGGCCAATGACCAGATGCTGGTCGGCCGGTCCTTCAAATACCACCGCCCGCGCGGTGTGGTGGCGGCAGGGGCAGAAGAACCCAATGGATTGGTGAATCTGGGGACTGAGGCGGCGTTCGAGCCGAACCAGCGCATCACCACGACCGAACTGTTCGACGGGCTGACGGCGACCAGCCAGAACCACTGGCCCAGCCTTGAATTCGACGTGGGTGCGATCAACACGCATCTGTCGCGGTTCCTGCCTGCGGGCTTTTACTACAAGATGTTCATGTTCCCGCGCCCGTTCTGGAAACATGTCTACGAGCCGTTCATCCGGCAATCCGCCGGTCTGGGCCGCGCGCCCAAGGACCGTGACGCGGATACCTACGAGCATTTCAACTGCCACGTGGACGTGCTGGTGGTCGGTGGCGGGATCGCAGGGCTGGCGGCGGCGCTGGCAGCGGGTCAGGCCGGCGCGCGGGTGCTGCTGATCGAGCAGACCACTGACTGGGGTGGGCGCGCTGTCGTGGACGGGGCGCAGATCGACGGGATGGATGCGGCGAATTGGGTGAAGTCCACGCTGCAAGCGCTTGAAAAAATGCCAAATGTCACGGTCCGCGCACGTTGCATGGGTGCAGGCGTTTATGACCACGGCTATGCTTTGGCCTATGAACGGCTGACCGATCACGCGCCCGATCAGGACGGCCCGCGCCACAGACTCTGGCGGATAAGGGCGAAGCGGATCGTGACCGCGACGGGCGCAATCGAGCGGCCTTTGTCCTTCGCGGGCAACGATCTGCCCGGCGTGCTGCTGGCGGGGGCGGTGCGCGATTATGCGGTCAATTTCGGCGTCTCCATCGGGGATCGCACCGTGGTCGTGACCAACAACGACGACGCTTACCGCACGGCCATCGCCTTGAAAGAGGCGGGGCTGGAGGTGCCGGTCATCGTCGATGCGCGCACGGCACCCGAAGGGCCGCTGATCGACCAAGCCCGCGCTTTGGGCATCCGCGTGGCCGATGGCAAAGGCATCGCCAAGGTGAAAGGCGGCAAGCGTGTGACGGGCATCGCCCTGTGTGCGCAGGCCGGCGAAGGGGCCGTGCTGGAGGAGATCGCCTGCGATTGCGTGGCGATGTCGGGCGGCTGGTCGCCGGTCGTGCATCTGTGGTCGCATTGCGGCGGCAAGCTGGTCTGGGACGACGCGCAGGCGATGTTCCGCCCCGACACCGCCCGCCCGCCGACAGGTGCTGACGGGCAGGGTTTCGTGATCGCGGCAGGCATCGCCAACGGCCATCTGCGCAGTGGGGACGTGCTGGCTGACGGTATCGCGGCAGGCAAGACCGCTGCGCATGACGCGGGGCATAAAAAGCGCATCACCGCCGCACCTGTGGCGACCGACGCCGACCAAGGGCCGCTGGCCCCCGTCTGGATGATGCCGCAAGGGGCCAGCTATGCTTTGCGGTCCAAGGCGTGGCTGGATTTCCAGAACGATGTGAAAGTCACCGATGTGCAACTGGCCGCACAGGAAGGGTTCGAGTCCGTCGAACATGCCAAGCGCTACACCACTCTGGGCATGGCAACGGATCAGGGGAAGCTGAGCAACATCAACGGGCTGGCGGTGCTTTCCAATGCACTGAACACGGCGATCCCGCATGTCGGGACGACCACGTTCCGCCCGCCTTATACGCCGATCTCGATGGCGGCGATCGCGGGTGCCGCGCGCGACGCGGTGTTCCAGCCCTTGCGCAAGACGCCGATGTCGGACTGGCACAACGCCAATGGCGCGGATAACGAACCCGTCGGCCAGTGGCGCAGGCCGTTTGCCTATC
>DAISXL010000028.1:0-8522 GCA_036825855.1 Yoonia sp. | reverse complement strand
GCCAATGGCGCGGATAACGAACCCGTCGGCCAGTGGCGCAGGCCGTTTGCCTATCTCCGGAGCGGCGAGGCTGTGCATGACGCCGTGAGCCGCGAGGTGACCAATGCGCGCACCAATATCGGGCTGCTCGACGCCTCGACCCTTGGCAAACTTGTGGTCAAAGGGCCGGATGCGGGCAAGTTTCTGGACATGCTTTACACCAACATGATGTCCAATCTGGGCGTGGGCAAATGCCGATACGGGCTGATGTGTTCGGAAAACGGGTTCCTGATGGATGACGGTGTCGTCGCGCGCCTGTCCGAGGATACCTGGCTTTGCCACACCACCACCGGCGGAGCTGACCGTATCCACGCCTGGATGGAGGACTGGCTGCAATGCGAATGGTGGGACTGGAAAGTCTATGTCGCCAATGTCACCGAGCAATGGGCGCAGGTCGCCGTGGTCGGGCCAAAGGCCAAGCTGCTTTTGGACAAGCTGGGCGGGTTGGATCTGTCCGCGCTGCCGTTCATGCAGTGGCAGGCGGGCCGGATCGGCGGGTTTGATGCGCGGGTGTTCCGGATCAGTTTCTCGGGCGAGCTGTCCTATGAAATCGCCGTGCCAGCGGGGCAGGGTCGCGCCTTCTGGGAGACGCTGATCGCGGCGGGCGAGGAGTTCGGGATCATGCCTTACGGGACCGAGGCGCTGCATATCATGCGCGCCGAAAAGGGCTTCATCATGATCGGCGATGAAACTGACGGCACGGTGATCCCGCAGGATCTGAACCTGCACTGGGCCTTGTCCAAGAAGAAGGACGACTATCTGGGCAAGCGCGCCCACGCCCGCAGTTTCATGGACAACCCCGACCGCTGGCGGCTGGTGGGTCTGGAAACGCTGGACGGATCGGTCCTGCCGGACGGGGCCTATGCGATTGCCGATGGCACCAACGCCAATGGCCAGCGCAACACCCAAGGGCGCGTGACCTCGACCTATCATTCGCCCACGCTGGGGCGCGGAATCGCGATGGGGCTGGTGCATCGCGGACCGGACCGGATGGGCGAGGTGATTACCTTCAACACCGTTGAAGAGGGCAAGACGATCCTCGCCCGCATCGTCGATCCGGTGTTTTATGACAAGGAAGGGGCAAAGCAGAATGTCTGACGCCATCAGCGCCTTGCAAGGCCGCACAACACCCGGCGAAGTCACCATCCGCGAGGCTGGCCTGCGCGGCATGATCACCCTGCGCGGCGATCTGAACGACGCCACATTGCGCGCGGTCTGCAAGAAGATTACGGGGCAAGCGTATCCTGATAAAGGGAAAATTGCCGTTGATAGAGAGGCGGGAATCGCCTGGATGTCGCCCGATGAAGTGTTGGTCATGGTGCCTTATACGCAGGTGACGGATGCGGTGGCACAGATCGATGCGGCGCTGGCGGGGCAGCATTATCTGGCCGAAAACGTCTCGGACGCGCGCGCGCTGATCCATGTCGAAGGTGCTTTTGCGCGCGAGGTCATGGCCAAGCTGACGCCTGCCGACCTGCATCCCGACAGCTTTGGTCCGGGGGATTTCCGCCGCAGCCATCTGGGGCAGGTCGCCGCCGCCTTCTGGATGGTGGAGGCGGATACATTTGCGGTCATCTGTTTCCGGTCGGTTGCGGATTATGTCCATGATCTGTTGGTGGCCTCGGCCAAGGCAGGCCCTGTGGGGGTGTTCTGACCGCCATATCCCGCGCGATGCGCGGGGCCTCCGGCGGGGATATTTGGGCTCGGAAGATGGGGGAAAAGGGTGTGCGCCCTTGACCTTTGCGCAGGTGGGGGCCACCTAAAGGGCAACGCAATACTGAACAACCAGAGGACTGACCATGTCATTCACCCTTCCCGATCTGCCCTATGCCCATGATGCGCTGGCTGCCAAAGGCATGTCCGCCGAGACGCTGGAATTCCACCACGACATTCATCACAACGCCTATGTGACCAATGGCAACAAGGCGATTGAAGGCACCGAATGGGCCGGCAAGTCCCTGGAAGAGATCATTGTCGGCACCTATGACAAGACCGCCGTCGCGCAAAACGGGATTTTCAACAACATCAGCCAGCTGTGGAACCACAACCAGTTCTGGGAAATGATGACACCTGCTGACAGCAAGATGCCGTCGGAAGTGGAAAAGGCGCTGGTCGAGAACTTTGGCTCGGTCGCGGATTTCAAGACCAAGTTCAGCGAAGCGGGTGCAGGCCAGTTCGGGTCCGGCTGGGCGTGGCTGGTGAAAAAGGCCGACGGGTCGCTGGCAATCACCAAGACCGAAAACGGCGTGAACCCGTTGTGCTTTGGCCAGACGGCATTGCTGGGCTGCGATGTGTGGGAACATTCCTATTACATCGATTTCCGCAACAAGCGGCCTGCCTATCTGACCAACTTCCTCGACAAATTGGTCAACTGGGAAAACGTCGCCAGCCGGATGTAATTTCCGCGCGCGATGGACAAACAGAAAGGCCCGTGGGACACCTCACGGGTCTTTTCTTTTGGGGGTATGCGATGGGTCCGGAACTGGCGGCGATCGAGGCGGCGGCGCACACCCTGCGCGATGTGGTGATTGCAACACCTGTCCTGCCGCTGGCATCGGCGCGCTGGGACGGGGTCTTGCCCGATTGCGCAGGCGTGACGCTGAAGCTGGAACTGTTCCAGCAGGCCGGATCGTTCAAGGCGCGCGGGGCTTATCTGGGGATTGCGGGGCTGGATGCAGACCAGCGCAGGGTAGGGGTCGTGGCGGCCAGTGGCGGCAATCACGCGCTGGCGGTGGCCTGGGCCGCGCAGGCGGCAGGGGTGGATGCGCTGATCTGCATGCCGCGCGCCACGGACCCTGCACGCATCGCAGGCTGCGAGGCTTTGGGCGCGCAGGTGTCATTACACGACGACATGGCGGCGGCTTTTGCGGCGATGAACGCGGCAGCGGCGGAAGGCCGTGCGCTGATGCATCCGTTCGAGGCCGCGCATATGGTGCTGGGGTCCGCCACCTGCGGGCTGGAATATGTGACACAGGCCCCTGATCTGGATACATTCATCGTGCCCATCGGCGGCGGCGGGCTGATCTCTGGCATGGCCTGTGCGATCAAACAGTTGCGCCCCGATGCGCAGGTGATCGGGGTCGAGCCATTTGGCGCCGACAGCATGGCGCGGTCGCTGGAACAGGGGGCGCCTGTGACGCTGGACAAGGTCGCCACCATTGCCGACAGTCTGGGCGCACCATTGGCGCTGCCTTACACCTTTGGCGTGACGCAGGCCCATGTCGACCGGATCGTGCGGATCGCAGATGCCGAGATGCTGCGTGCGATGGACATATACCAACACAACCTGCGGATCACGGCGGAACCGGCCTGTGCTGCGTCACTGGCCGCGATCATCGGGCCACTGCGCGATGATCTGGCAGGGCGGCGCGTGGGGATCATTGCTTGCGGATCGAACATCTCGCTTGACCGCTATGCCACGCTGATGGCGGCGCTATAGCGCGTCTTGCAGCGCTTTTTCGAGCGTGGCCACATCCGGCGCGCTGGTCACAAACGACAGGATGTCATCGCCCGCGAAGCCTTGGGCCACGACATGCTGCATCAGCGCCAGAAGGGGGTCCCAGAAGCCTGCGACATTCAGCAGGATGATCGGCTTTTGGTGCAGGCCGAGCTGGCGCCATGTCAGCACCTCGAAGAATTCGTCAAGGCTGCCCGCGCCGCCCGGCAGGACCACCACGGCATCGGCATTCATGAACATGACTTTCTTGCGTTCATGCATCGTCTCGGTCACGACGAAACTGTCGAGATCACGCTTTCCGACCTCGAGGGCCATCAAATGCGTGGGGATCACGCCAAAGGTGCGCCCGCCCGCCTGTTGCACGGATTTGGCCACGCGGCCCATCAGCCCGACGTCGCCCGCGCCATAGACGAGCCGCCAGTTGTTGCGCGCCAGCATCTGCCCTGTTTCGGTGGCGGCTTGTGCATAGGCAGACGACCTGCCATCGCGAGAGCCGCAATAAACACACACTGATCTTGGAAAATCCGACATCGCTACCCCTTTGATGCAGCTTGGCTTTGACCGCTTCTAGCGGGGTTGCTAGACTTGCTCAACGCTTTGGGCGGCTTTTCGCCACAAAGACCGGAACGGGATGGCACGCGTGGACGAACGGAACACTTCGCAGGTGGGCGCTTGGGTGCTTGGCGCTGTTGCGGCACTCGTTTTGGGTGTGGTGCTGGTGTACTTCATCCCCGCACCAACCGTGCCCGAAGTCGACGTCGCCGTTGCGCCAGCCGCGCCGGAAACGCCTGAACCCGTCGCGGCGGACCCCGCGCCCGTCGTCGCGGCATCGGTCGTGCCGCGCTTTGATACCTTCCGGCTTGACCCTGACGGATCGCTGATCGTGGCAGGGCGTGCCGCACCGGGGCAGGTTGTGGACCTGATCCTTGGCGGTGCGCCGATTGCACGGGCCACGGCGGACGAGGGCGGCAGTTTTGTGATCCTGTCGCTGGCGGATCCTGCTGATCAGCCGCGCCGCCTGTCGCTGCTCGCGGACCCTGAAGGGGCGGCGGTGCCGTCCGAGACAAGCTATATGGTGGCGCCGATCGCGCCGGTTGTGATCGCCGATGTGGCGCCGACAGAGCAGGCGGCACCGCCACCTGTCGCCGCCGCGCCCCCCGAGATCGCCGAGATTGCACCCGCGCCATCAGTGCCTGCTGTCCCGCCCCTGGTGCTAGAAACCGATGCTGATGGCGTGCGGGTCGCGCAAGGCGTTGCGCCCTTGGCCGCGCCCAATGTGGCGCTGGATGCGATCACCTATGACCCTGCGGGCGAGGTGCAACTGGCAGGCCGTGCCACGGGCGATGGCGAGGTGCAGGTCTATCTGGACAATCGCCCTGTCACCACATCGCCCGTGACGCCGGGCGGCGATTGGCGGATCGATCTGCCCGATGTGGATACCGGCATTTATACCCTGCGGATCGACGAGGTGGACAGCGCGGGCGATGTCGTCTCGCGGCTGGAAACGCCATTCAAACGCGAAGAGCCCGCCAGCGTCGCCGCCGTGATGGCCGAAGAGACGGCGCGCGACGGGTTCGAGGTCGCCGTGCGCACCGTGCAGCCCGGTGCGACGCTATGGGCGATTGCCGAGGAAACCTTGGGCGACGGTATTCTGTATGTGCAGGTGTTCGAGGCCAACAGCGACTTGATCCGCGACCCTGACCTGATCTATCCGGGGCAGATTTTCCGCATCCCCGAGATGTCGCAATAATTCCCTGCCTCTGGTCAACGGGCGGGCATCGGCCTAGTAACGGCTGATATTGCGGAGAACACCATGCGCCCGACCACCCATTCCGACGCCAATCTTGGCAATGCCCGCGTGCAGGGCTGGTCCGTCATCAAGCGCGTGATGCCCTATCTCTGGCCCAAGGGGCAGGGGTGGGTCAAACGCCGCGTTGTGGCCGCGATGCTGGTCCTGCTGCTGGCCAAGGTGATCGCGGTCGGCACGCCGATCCTCTACAAACAGGCGGTCGACGCACTTGCGCCTGACGGGGCGACGGCGGCCACCGTGCTGGGGCTGGGGGCGGTGGGGCTGACGCTGGCCTACGGCTTTGCGCGGCTGCTGAACGTGGGTTTCCAGCAATTGCGCGACGTGATCTTCACCCGCGTCGGCCAGCGCGCCTTGCGGCAACTGGCGCTGGAAACCTTCACCCATATCCACCGCCTGTCGTTGCGCTATCACATCACGCGCAAGACCGGCGGGCTGTCGCGCGTGATCGAGCGCGGCGTCAAGGGCGTGGATTTCCTGCTGCGGTTCCTCTTGTTCTCGATGGGGCCCTTGGTGCTGGAACTGCTGATGATCTCGGTCGTGCTGTTTTTCCTCTTCGACGTCTGGTATCTGGCCGTGGTCGTCGGCACCATCGCACTTTATGTCTGGTTCACCTTTACCGTGACCGAATGGCGCGTGAAGATCCGCAAGGAAATGAACGACCAGGACACGGATGCCAACCAGAAGGCGATCGATTCCCTCCTGAACTTCGAGACGGTCAAATATTTCGGCGCCGAACGGTGGGAGGCCGACCGTTACGACCGCGCCATGGCGCAATATGAGGGGGCGGCGATCCGCACCAACTATTCGCTGGCCTTCCTGAACTTCGGCCAGTCGGTGCTGATCACCGGCGGGCTGGTGATCGTCATGGTCATGGCGGCGATCGGTGTCGAACGCGGCGATCTAACGGTGGGCGATTTCGTCATGGTCAACGCCTATATGATCCAGATCACCATGCCGCTGAACTTTCTGGGCACGGTCTACCGTGAAATCCGGCAGGCCTTGATCGATATGGGCGATATGTTCGACCTGCTGGGCCAACCGGCCGAGGTGACGGATGCCCCCGATGCCAAGCCGCTGGTCGTCACCGGCGGGCGTGTCACCTTGCGCGATGTGACCTTTGGCTATGACGCCGCGCGGGGGATATTGAAGGGGATCAACCTCGACGTCGCCCCCGGGCAGACGGTGGCGATTGTCGGCTCGTCGGGGTCGGGCAAGTCCACCATCGGGCGGCTGTTGTTCCGGTTCTATGACGTGACGGGCGGTGCCTTGTTGATCGACGGGCAGGACGTGCGCGACGTGACGCAAGACAGCCTGCATGCCCAGATCGGCGTGGTGCCGCAGGACACGGTGCTGTTCAACGACACGGTGCATTACAACATCGCCTATGGCCGCCCCGATGCGGGTGAGGACGACATCATCGCCGCCGCCAAAGCCGCCAAGATCCACGATTTCATCACAAGCCTGCCCGATGGCTATCAGACCACCGTGGGTGAGCGCGGCTTGAAGCTGTCAGGGGGTGAAAAGCAGCGCGTTGGCATCGCGCGGACCTTGCTGAAGAATCCGCCGATCCTGCTCTTGGACGAGGCGACGAGTGCGCTTGATACCGAAACCGAGATGGAAATCCAGGCCGAGTTGAAGGCGATGGGGCAGGGCCGCACGGTCATCACCATCGCGCACCGGCTGTCGACGATTGCCGATGCCGACTTGATCGTGGTGCTGGAGGACGGCGTGATCGTGGAAGAGGGCCGCCACGACGCGCTGCTGGCACAGGACGGACGCTATGCGCATCTGTGGAACAGGCAGGTGGAGGAAGAGGTGGTGTAAGTGGAAGGTGCGCAGAATGCACACCCTACAGCCACCCCGTAGGGTGCGCATTCTGCGCACCCGAACTCTGTGCCCTCACTCCGCCGCCTGCAACGGCGGCCTGACCGCCACGGGCGCAACCTCATCCTCGACCCAGATGAACTCCGGTGCCTTGATGCGGGCCGCCTGCCGTGACAGTGCCCAGTCGCGCGCGGCGCGGCTGCCGCGGCCCATCGACAGTTTCGCAAGCAGTTGTGCGGCCCATTGCACATAGGTCACGACCCAGACCCGTGCGGCCAGCATCGCGGGCGTGAAGACCAGCGTCAGCATCGTGGCGATACCTAGGCCAAACACCACGGCGGTCGCCAGTTGTTTCCACCAAAGCGCTGTCGGGCTGTCGATCGAATAGCCCCCGTTCATGAAATCGAGCGACAGCCCGAACATCATCGGCGCAAGCCCCGCCATGGTCGTGATCGTTGTCAGCAGCACGGGGCGGATGCGATCCTCGACCGTGCGGGTGATCGCCTCGACTTTTGGCATATAGCGGCTGTATTCCTGATAGGTGTCGATCAGGATGATGTTGTTGTTCACCACGATCCCCGCAAGGGCGACGATCCCCGTGCCGGTCATGATGATCGAAAACGCCTGATCCATGACCAGCATCCCCACCAGCGACCCGGCCGTGGACATGACCACCGCCAGCAGCACCAGCACCGCATTGTAGATGCTGTTGAACTGCGCCAGCAGGATGATGAACATCAGCCCCAGCGCACCCGCGAACGCGGTCACGAGGAATGCACCCGACTCTGCCTGTTCTTCCTGATCGCCCGTCCACTCCCAGGCCACGCCTGCGGGCAGGGGGGTGTCGGCCAGCCATTCCGTCAGCAGCGCGATACGTTCGTTGGCATTGAGCGGGGTTTCGGTGATTTCCCCATCCGCCAGCATCTGTGCGAACGCGCCTGTGGTCGTGCCGTCAAGCAATGTCAGATCGCTGAAGCGCGCCATGCCCGGCACGCTGCGGTCGGGAATCTGCGCAACCGCCACAGGCACGCCGTCCGCCATCAGGCTGGTCAGCCCGCTTTCCACCCCCGCCTTGACGTCGAAATACCTTTGCTGGTCGATCCGGTCGATTTGCGCGAGTTTTTGCACTGGCGTGCGGGTGATGAAATTCGACAAAGGCACCAGCCCGTCATTGGTGCGCACGCGCAGTGTATCGAGCGTGGACAGCACACGGTCCTGTTCGGGCAGGCGGACGCGGATCTCGATTTCCTCATCCGACGAATCGACCCGCATCGTGTCAAGCAGGATGCCGCGCGTCACCAGCTGCACCATCGCACCGACGCTGGCCACATCCGCGCCAAACCGCCCTGCCGTCGCGACATCGACGTCGATCTGCCAGTCGATGCCGGGCAG
>DAISXL010000027.1:16802-20304 GCA_036825855.1 Yoonia sp. | reverse complement strand
CTGTACCTCGACTTTGAAAAACCCCTCGCCGAAATCGAAGGCAAGGCCGAGGAATTACGTGCGATGGCGCGGGACAATCCCGAAATGGATGTGTCGAAAGAGGCCGCAGCGCTTGACAAGAAGGCGGGCGAACTCTTGACCTCGCTTTATGCCAACCTGTCGCCGTGGCGCAAATGTCAGGTGGCCCGCCACCCCGAACGCCCCCATTGCATCGACTATATCGAGGCCTTGTTCACCGAATTCACCCCGCTTGCAGGCGACCGCAATTTCGCCGACGACCATTCCGTCATGGGCGGCATGGCGCGGTTCAACGACATGCCGGTCATGGTCATCGGCCATGAAAAGGGCAACGACACCAAATCGCGCATCGCGCGCAATTTCGGCATGGCCCGCCCCGAAGGCTATCGCAAGGCGATCCGCCTGATGGATCTGGCCGACCGTTTCGGCCTGCCCGTCATCACGCTGGTTGACACCCCCGGCGCCTATCCCGGCAAAGGGGCCGAAGAACGCGGCCAGTCCGAGGCGATTGCGCGGTCCACGGAAAAATGTCTCGCCCTCAAGGTGCCGCTGATCAGCGTCATCATCGGTGAGGGCGGATCAGGCGGCGCGGTCGCCTTTGCTTCGGCAAACCGTGTCGCGATGCTGGAACATTCGGTCTATTCGGTGATCAGCCCCGAAGGCTGCGCCTCGATCCTGTGGAAAGACGCCGAAAAGATGCGCGAATCCGCCGAGGCCCTGCGCCTGACGGCGAAAGACCTGCACGAGCTGGGCGTCTGCGACAAGATCATCGCCGAACCCAAAGGCGGCGCGCACCGCGATCCCGCCATGGCCGTCAAGGCCGTGGGCGAGGCGATGAAATCCATGCTGGCCGAAATGACCGGCAAGTCCGGCGACGAGCTGCGCAAGGACCGCCGCGACAAATATCTGGCGCTTGGCAGCAAGGGGCTGGCGGCCTAGGCCGACTGCAACGGAAACCCTGCCTCGGCGGCCAGACGGTCGGAGGCGGTTTCGATCTCGGTTTCCAGCCGCAGCATGAAATCCGCAATCTCCAGCCCCGGTTCGATCCGGGGCAGGAATTCGAACACTGCCGTGCCTTGGTGGCGGTAAACGCCGCGCTTGGGCCAGAACACGCCCACATTCGTCGCGACAGGCACCACCGGCTGACCTAGCTCACGATAAAGCGCGCCTGTCCCGATCTTGTAGGGTGCCTTGACCCCCGGCGCGATGCGCGTGCCTTGCGGATAGATGATCAGCTGCCCCGGCATGGCGCGCCCGGCCTGCACATCGGCCACCATCTGCTTGATCGCCTGCCCGCGCTTGCCACGGTCCACGGGGATGCAGCCGATCCGCAGACCGAACTGGCCGATCACGGGGGCATATTTCAGGATCGCCTTGAAGATGAACTTGCCGCGCGGCATCGCGCCGTAAATCATCAGCACGTCCAGAAACGACTGGTGCTTGGGCGCGACCATCACCTCGTCCGTTGGCGGCGTGCCACGGATTTCGGTTTTCAGCCCGATCATCCAGCCCGCCGTCCAGCGCACCCAACGACAATAGGCGTGACAAGCGGCAATCGCCCCGTCGCGCGACCAGATCGCCGCAGGCAGGTAAAGGATACCGATGACCAGCATGGCCACATACATTTGCGCATTGAACACCAATGACCGCAGCCATTGTATCGCGTAACTCATGTCTGTTCCTTCAGCCTGCGAAATGCGGCTGCCCGTGTCGCCGCGAAGGCCACGATAGCCGACAAAAGCGGAATCGCCAGCGGCCAAATCCAGTCGAGCCCGACAAAGCCGAAATGCACCCCCGTGCCCCCCGCGACGTCGGCCTGTGGCAGCCCTTGCAGCGCCACCAGCGCCAGCAGCGCCCCCAGAACCGCGCCCAGCCCCGCACGCAGGGTGAACCGCCGCACAAAGGCCCGCGCGATATAGGCATCCCGCGCACCGACCAGCCGCAACACGCGGATCACCTGCGCATTGGCCGCAAGGGACGCATGGGCAGCCAGCGTGATCATTGCGGCCATGACCGCGCCGATCAGGGCCAGCACGCTCCACCCCACCAGACGCAGCCGCTGTGCGGCGGCCAGCAAGGGTTCGCGCCATGTGCCATGGTCGTCCAGCACGGCGCCCGGCACCTCGGCCTGCAAGCGGGCGCGCAGGCCCTCGGCGTCGTAGCCGTCCTCGTCGGGCAGGATCTCGATCAATTGCGGCACAGGCAGGGTTTCCACGGGAATATCCGGCCCGAACCACGGGGCGAGCAGGGCGCGCTGTTCATCCGCCTCCAGCACGCGGGCAGAGGCCACGCCTGTCGTGGTCTGCAAGACGTTGACGGCGGCGCGCAACGCCTCGTTCGTCTGGTCCAGATCGGCGGGCAGGCGCAGCGTCGCGGATTGCGCCAGATCGTCGGCCCAGCCACTGGCCAGCCGCCCCGCCGTCAGCGACAGCGCCAGCGCAAAGACCGCCAGAAACGCCATGGCCGCCGCAACGAACACCGTCAGACGCGCGGAAATGCCTGTGGGCGGCACCGCACGGTCGGCCAGAGGGTTGCCCATGATCAGCGCAAGAAGGTTCTTCACAGGTCCGCCCCCGCCTGAATCAACTGCCCGCCCTTGAGCCGCAGGACGCGCGCGTTCACATCCGATTTCATCGACCGGATCATCGCCAGATCATGCGTGGCGATCAGGATCGTCTTGCCCATGCGGTTCAGCTCGACCAGCAAGGCCAGCAGGCGCTGCGACATCTCCCAATCGACATTGCCGGTGGGTTCATCGGCGATCACCACGTCGGGCGACATGATGACGGCGCGGGCCAGTGCCGCGCGCTGGCGTTCACCACCCGACAGTTGCGGCGGGCGCTGGCCTGCCTGCGGACCAAGGCTGACCCATGCCAGCAGTTCGGACAGATTGTTCTGCGCATCCGCGATCCGGTCGGCGACAGTCAGTGGCAGCGCGATGTTTTCCGCAATCGACAGGTGGTCGAGGAACTGGCAATCCTGATGCACGACCCCGATCCGTCGGCGGGCCATTGCCACCTCGTCGCGCGTCAGGGCGGCGGCATCCTGCCCAAACAGGCGCACCTTGCCGCTGTTCGCGCGCAGATCGGCGTAGCACAAGCGCAATAAGGTGGTCTTTCCCGCACCGGATGGCCCCGTCAGGAAATGGAACGACCCCGGCGCCAGTTTGAGCGACAGCCCGGAAAACAAGGCTGTTCCCCCATATCCGTAAGACACGTTGTCGAGTTCAATCACGATCTTTCCTTTGTCTGCCGTCGCTGTATTGCCCAAAACCACGTCGGGATTCAATGATGCCCGCGCCGGGCTTTGCGCAAATCCTTGCGTTTGGCAGGGTCATCGCTAGATTGGCGCGGGTTACAACAATAAACCGAAGTCGCCGGATCAGAAGGTTAAGTGGAATGCGTTTGATTTGTCCTAGCTGCGCCGCGCAATATGATGTCGCGGACGACGCTATCCCCTCGGGCGGACGCGACGTGCAATGCTC
>DAISXL010000027.1:3890-16702 GCA_036825855.1 Yoonia sp. | reverse complement strand
TCGCAGGCGGCCGAGCCGCAACTGACCCCCGAAGAACAGGAAGAGGTCGTCAAACGGCGCGGCTTCCGGCGCGGGTTTGTCTTTGTGCTGCTGATCTTCGCGATCCTGTTCGCGCCCTACATCTTCGCAGAAGAAATTACCGCCAGCCTGCCGCAGGCGCAGGATGCAATGGCCAGCTATGTCGCCACCATCGATACCTTGCGGCTGTCGCTGGACCGCACCATCGCCGCGCTATCCGCAACAATTTCAGGCTTTACGTCCGACGCCGCAGAACCCGCGGTTCAGAACTGACCCAGCAGGCGGCGCAGGTAATCGCGTTCGACCTCGGGGCGGTCCTGTTCGGCTGACCGGCGGCGGATCTCGTCGAGCAGCTCTGCCGCGCGACGGTTGATATCCAGCCCGCCCAAGAGGTTCTGGTCGCTGCCCAACTCGCCGGTATTGCCGGTTTCACGGCCTAAAGGGTCCCGCTGTCCGGGCACGGCACGCCCGGTCGCCTCGCCCTGTTCGGCGGTCTGTCCGGGTTCGCCGGTCTGGCCTTCGGCCAAGGCTTGCCCCAATTCGCGCATCCCGTTGCGCAAAGCATCCAGCGCCTCGGCCTGCCGGTCGATCGCTTCGGCCAGATTGCCGCCGCGCAAGGCCTCTTCGGCCCCTTCCATCGCGCCTTCGGCACGGTCGAGAGATTCGCGCGCAGCCTCGCCTGCCTCGCCGGGCAGGTTGGGCAAGCCGTCACGCTGGCGCTCCAACTCCTGCCGCAAGGCTTGTTGGCGCTGATCAAGGCTTTGCTGGTTACCGCCGGACCCTTGGCCGTCTTCACCCTGTTCGCCACCTTGCCCAGGCTGGTTACCTTGCTCGCCGCCTTGGCCCTGTTGTCCTTGCTGGCCCGGCTGTTGTCCTTGTTGGCCAGGCTGTTGTCCTTGCTGCCCCGGCTGTTGTCCTTGCTGGCCAGGCTGTTGTCCTTGCTGCCCCGGCTGTTGTCCTTGCTGACCCTGATTGAAACTTTCCTGCAACTCGCGGAAGGCATCGTCGGACAGGTCCTGCTGGTCGCGCAATGTCTCGGCGAGATCCTGCATCGATTGTTCACCCGGCATCGGCGGACCGTCGCCCCCACCCTCGCCTTGGGTGACGCGCATGTTTTCCATCAGGCGATTGAGTTCTTCCATCAGCGCTTGCGCTTCTTCCATGCGGCCTTCCTGCATCAGCTCTTCGATGCGGTCCATCATGGCCTGCAGGTCGCTCATGGACATTTCCATGCTGTTTTCGCTGTTGTCGGCCTGATCGGTGCCGTCGCCGGGTTCGGCCTGTTCGGCCAGCATCCGCATGTAATCGTTCGTTGCCTCGCGCAATTCCTGCATCAGTTCGGCGATTTCGGCATCGGACGCGCCATTGCGCATCGCCTCGGCCAGCCGTTCCTGCGCGCGGCGCAGCCGTTCGCGGGCATCAGCCAGACGGCCATCCTCCAGCTGGATCGCAAGGTCCCAAAGGGCGGTCACAATCTCGGCCCGGGCGTCGTCATCCATGCCGACAAGCATGGTATTGTCGATGCGCCGGATGATCGTGCGCAGGCGCAGATACATGGTTTCAGAGGTAAAGATATCTTCGGGGCGGTGCGACACGGCGCGCAGGATCTGCCCCACACGGCGGGCGTTGTCGCGCGACCACATCAGGTCACGGCGCTGTTCGATCACCGCACGGGCAAAAGGTTGGAAAAACCGCCGCCCGGGCAGGATCAACGGTTCCGGCTCGGTGGTCGCCGTCTGGCCCGCAGCATCCGTCACCGCCAGTTGCAGCGTGACGGGCAGGTTTGCCAGAGGATGCTCGCTGAGGTTTTCGACAAGGAAGGCGTCGAATTCCGACCTGTCGCCCGTGAACGGCATCGGCAGGTCCAGCACCAAAGGCGCGATCGGATCGGGGTCGGTGGACAAACCGTAAACCCGCTCCACCGCCGCAAGATCCAGCGCAATGGTCGCGGTGCCGCTTTCAATGCCATAATCATCGGTGGCACGGAACGGCTGCGACATCTCGCCCATCGCGTCAGCGGTGATCGGGTCGGTCAGCGTGACGAAAGGCGGCGCATCCGCCGTCGCCGTCACCAACCAGCGCCGCCCGTTTTCGCCATCCAGCGTCAGCGTGCCGGAATAGACGATGTCGAATTGCTGTTGGCCGTCAGCCAAGGGTATCGCCTCTTCCCCGCGGCCAGAGACGTCCTCGATCAGGCTGATGCCGCCGGTGTCGCCATAAACGCGCAAGGTCACCTTGCTGCCTGCGGGCACCTGCAAAGGGCCTTCGGGAATGTCGTTAAGATACAGCGACGGGCGGCCCGTATAGGCGGGCGGTTCGACCCAGCCTTCCCAGATCGGGCCTGATGCCACTGCGGCAGCTGGCCCCGTGACGATTTCGCCAACCGATGCCACCCGCAGGAACGACCCGAACAACAGTGCTGTGACAAAGAACAGGACCGCGATGAACCGCAGGCCAAAAGGATCGCGGTCGGCGATGCGCAGGTCGGGTTCGACCGCACGGGCGGATTTCGTGCGTTCGGCCATGCGCGCGACATGCGCCTGCCAGACTGCGATGGACGCGGGATCGGTCGCACCGATGGCCTGAACATCCGCGACGGCGGCAATGGGGCGGCCGGGCATGGCGGCATCGACACGGGCCAGCGCCTCGGTCGTGGTGGGCATGTGGAACCGTTGCGCGCCCCAGAACAAGGCAGCAAGGAACGCGACGCCCCCGACACCCGCAAATGCCCAGACAACCTCGAGCGGCAGGATATCCTGCCAGCCCATCATCAACGGCGCGAGGCAGAGAAACCCGATCGTCCAGACCGGCCAGAAACAGCGGACCGCGTTTTCAGCCGCCATCCCCACCCGCGTGAGGCGGACAGGCAAGCGCAGGTGGCGCATCTGGTCGGGGATTTGTGTCAGCGTCACTCTCCGCTTGGGTGGGTCAGTCCAGCCATTCTGGCAGGCTATCGCGTGCAATCATATCTTCATAGCTAGGACGCTTGCGGATAACTGCAAATTGATCGCCATGCACCAGCACTTCGGGGATCAGCGGCCGCGAATTGTATTCCGACGCCATCACAGCCCCATAAGCGCCGGCAGACCGGAAAGCGACAAGATCGCCCGCCTGCATCGGCGCAAGATCGCGGCCTTTGGCAAAAGTGTCGCCGCTTTCGCACACAGGCCCCACGATGTCATAGCGCGCAGCGTCCGTGCCGGGGGCGGGTTCCACCACGGGGACAATATCGTGCCATGCCTCATACATCGCTGGGCGGATCAGGTCGTTCATCGCCCCGTCGAGGATCAGGAAATCGCGATCTTCTCCGGATTTCACATAAATGACCGATGACACCATCAGCCCCGCATTGCCCGAAATCAGGCGGCCCGGTTCGATCTCGATCTCGCAGCCCAGATGACCCAAGGTCCGTTCGATCATCGCACCATAATCGGACGGCAGTGGCGGCGCTTCGTTCGAGCGGGTGTAGGGGATACCCAGACCGCCCCCCAGATCAAGGCGCGTGATCTCGTGACCATCCGCACGCAAGATTTCGGTCAGCTCTGCGACCTTGGCATAGGCCGCCTCGAACGGGGCAAGCTCGGTCAGTTGCGACCCGATATGCACGTCGATGCCCACGACCTTCAGCCCCGGCAGGGTGGCGGCCAGTGCGTAAACTTCGCGCGCACGCGAAATCGGGATGCCGAATTTGTTTTCGGATTTGCCGGTCGCGATTTTTGCATGGGTCTTGGCATCGACATCCGGGTTGATGCGCAGGGTGATCGGGGCCACCTTGCCCAGCGACCGCGCCACGGCGTCCAGCGCCACCATCTCTGGTTCGCTTTCGACGTTGAACTGGCGGATGCCGCCTTCCAGCGCGAGGCGCATTTCATCCGCCGTCTTGCCCACGCCGGAAAACACGATCCGCTCTCCCGGCACGCCTGCGGCCTTGGCGCGCAGGTATTCGCCGCCAGACACCACATCCATGCCCGCGCCGGCCTGTGCCAGCACCCGCAGCACGGCGATGTTGGACAGCGATTTCATCGCGAAACAGACCAGATGGTCGGCAAAGCCCAACGCCTCGTCGAACAGCTGGAAATGCCGCGTCAGGGTCGCGGTGGAATAGACATAAAACGGCGTGCCGACAGCGGCAGCGATCTCCGCGACCGGCACATCCTCGGCGTAAAGCGCGCCGTTGCGGTAAAGAAAATGATCCATGCCCTGCGGCCCTTATCCAGCGTCCCAAGGGGACATAGCAGAGCCGCACAAAAGACCAAGCCCGCAAAACGTATCAGTAGTTGCGGACCAGATGTTTGTCGCGCGTATAGACGACGCGGCTGCGCAGATAGAGGTAAAGCGGCAACCCGCAGCTGACACCGATCATGAAGGTCGCGGGGATAGCGAGCAGGCTTAAAAAATTGCGAGTCGACAGGGATTCGTAGATCACCCAGACGGTCAGCGTCACGGCGGCGACGGTCAGGTCCCAGACCAGACCGCTTGTCGCGGCATTGGCGTGCCAGGCATCCACCATCGCCATGATGTCCCAGGTATTCGCCTGGAACCACGAGATGAAATAATACATCGGGTGGATCGTGCCCCAAACCGCGAGCGCCAGCCAGACATTCCGCATCCTACAACCCTACCCCGACGGACACGCGCCCGTTGCTGGCCCCGACGCTGCCATAAGTGCCAATGCCACCCGAACCCAAGCTCAGGCCCACATTGGCGGTGGGCGTCATCGGCGGCGCATCGGCACCGCAAGCGGCCAATGCGGCGATGGCCGCGATCAGGGCAAGGCGTGTCATGTCAGAACCTCTTTCCAGGCTGCGATCCGTGCACGGACCTGTGCAGGTGCCGTGCCACCATAGCTTGTGCGCGAAGCCACCGAATTTTCAACCCCCAAGACGTCGAACACATCCGGCCTGATGCCACCATGCACACCCTGCATATCGGCAAGGGTCAGGTCCGGCAGGTCGCAGCCCTTGGATTCCGCCAGTGCCACCAGCGATCCGGTGACGTGATGCGCCTCGCGGAAGGGCAGCCCCAGTTCGCGGACCAGCCAGTCGGCCAGATCGGTGGCGGTGGAAAAGCCGCTGCTGGCCGCGGATTTCAGCACGTCGCGGTTGGCGGTCATATCGGCGACCATGCCCGCCATCGCGGCCAGCGCCAGCATCAGGCTGTCGGCGGCGTCGAAGGTCTGGTCCTTGTCTTCCTGCATGTCCTTGGAATAGGTCAGCGGCAGCCCTTTCATCACGGTCATCAGCGCGACATTGGCCCCGAAAATCCGCCCGATCTTGGCGCGGATCAGTTCGGCCGCGTCCGGGTTGCGTTTCTGCGGCATGATCGATGATCCGGTGGACCATTTGTCCGACATCTTCACGAACCGGAATTGCGCCGACGACCAGATCACCAGTTCCTCGGCCAGACGGCTGAGGTGCATGGCACAGATGCCGGCAGCCGCCAGAAATTCCAGCGCGAAATCGCGGTCGCTGACAGCGTCGAGCGAATTGGCCATGGGGCCATCAAAGCCCAAAGCTTCGGCTGTCATGTGCCGGTCGATGGGGAAGGACGTGCCCGCCAGCGCCGCAGCGCCCAAAGGCGACTGGTTCATGCGCTTGCGTGCGTCGGCGAAACGGCCCCGATCCCGTGCCAGCATTTCGACATAGGCCAGCATATGATGGCCCCATGTTACCGGCTGCGCGGTTTGCAGATGGGTGAAACCGGGCATGACCCAATCCGCCCCCGCCTCTGCCTGACCAAGCAAGGATTGCTGCAACGCCGCAAGCGCCGCATCCGCCTGATCGCACTGGTCACGCACCCAAAGACGGAAATCCACCGCCACCTGATCGTTGCGCGACCGTGCCGTGTGCAACCGCCCTGCCGGTTCGCCGATCAGCTCGCGCAGGCGGGATTCCACGTTCATGTGGATATCTTCCAAAGCAGTCGAGAAGGGGAAATCGCCCGTTTCAATCTCTGACAATACGGTGAGAAGGCCTTTCCGGATCGCCTCCGCATCTGTATCTGAAATGATGCCACAGGCGGCCAACATGGCCGCATGGGCACGCGAACCGGCGATATCTTGCGGTGCCAGACGGCGGTCGAACCCGATCGAGGCGTTGATCGCCTCCATGATCGCGTCCGGTCCGGCGGCGAAACGGCCACCCCACATCGTGTTAGCGGTCTTGGTCATGAAGGAATGCGCCCATGCGTCAGTTGATGTCAGCCCTGCTTTATACGGCCCTGCTGGGTGTTGCAAACCTTGGCGCGGCCCAACACGCCGATATCGCCGCCCTGCGGGAAGGCGACATGCGCAAGCTGGTGTTTCATGCCGCGCCGATAGGGGTCAGTGACGAGACCTTCACCCACGAGAATGGCAGCGAGATGGCGCTGGCCGATCTGCAGGGGCGCTATGTCGTGCTGAACTTCTGGGCGACATGGTGCGCGCCTTGCCGGGTCGAGATGCCGCATCTGTCCGCATTGCAAAGCAATCTTGGCGGCGATGATTTCGAGGTTGTGACCATCGCCGTCGGCCCCAACCCCCTGCCCGCGATGCAACGCTTTTTCGACGAAATCGGCGTCGACAACCTGCCGCTGCACACCGATGCCCGCCAGCGGTTCGCGCGCAGCATGGGGGTGCTGGGCCTGCCTGTGACCCTGATCCTTGATCCCGAAGGCATGGAAATCGCCCGTATGCAGGGCGAGGCGGACTGGTCCAGCGACAGTGCGGTCGCGATCATCACCGCGCTGCTGGAGGACGCGGGCTAGGCGTGCCCCGCCGTCGCCGACAACACCAGCGGGTCGATGCCAAGCAGTTTCAGCGCGCCGGACCATTTATGCTCGTTCGCGCGACCAAAGATGATGTCGTCGCGCGGATCGCAGGTCAGCCAGCCGTTCTGGCGGATTTCCTGTTCCAGCTGCCCCGGCCCCCAGCCTGCATAGCCCAGCGCCAGCATCGCCTGTGCGGGGCCACGCCCGGCGGCGATGTCTTCCAGCACATCCATCGTCGCGGTCATGCCGATCCCGTCACTGACGGCCAGCGTTCCCTGACCGGACGTGTAATCGGTGGAATGCAGCACAAAGCCGCGCCCGGTTTCGACCGGACCGCCGGTATGGACACGGATGTCGGGCGTCTCGGCGCCATGCGGCAATTGCATCTGGTCGAGCAAGGCCGTGAACCTGATCTGCGTCTGTGGCTTGTTCACGATCAGCCCCATGCCGCCGTCATCCGAATGGGCGCACAGATAGATCACGCTTTTGGCAAAGCGCGGATCGGCCATGTCGGGCATGGCGATCAGAAGCTTACCGGCAAGGGTCGAGGCGGGGTGATCCATCCGCGCAGAATGCGTGCGGGCGGTGTTTCGTGCAAGCCACAAGATGTCAGACACTCGCCCAAACGTGACTTTTCATGTCATGCGGAATCGCCCAGATACAGGCCATGCGCAAGTTCTTGCTGATCCCTCTCGCCCTGTGTGGCCTGCCTGCGACCGGCTTTGGCCAATCGGTCGAAGACCTTGCGACCGTCACCGTCCTGCCCGGCTGGCGCGATGCCGACGGCACCCATGTCGCGGCGTTGCGGATCGATCTGGCCGAAGGCTGGAAAACCTATTGGCGCGCACCGGGCGATAGTGGCATCCCCCCGTCGTTTTCGTTTTCCGGCGCGGATATCTCGGCTGTGCAGCCGCATTTCCCCGTGCCAGAGGTCTATGAAGATTTCGGCATCCGCTCGATCGGGTATGAAAACTCGGTGGTCTTTCCGTTACGCCTGACCTTGCCCGAGGATGGCAGCACCGTCAGTATGGCCGGCCAGATCGAAATCGGCGTCTGCGACGAAATCTGCATCCCTGTCACGCTTGACTTTTCGGCGCTACTGCCAGCCGACGGCCTGTCCGATCCGGCGATTGTCGCAGCCTTGCGCGACCGCCCCATGACCCGCACCGAAGCGCAGGTCAGCGCCGTGACCTGCATGATCGAGCCGATCAGCGACGGGCTGCAACTGACGGCACAGATCACGATGGCCCCCAAGACCGCCGAGGAAATCGTCGTGATCGAGGCGGGCGATCCGCAGGTCTGGGTCTCCGAACCCAGCGTCACCCGTGTCGGCGACACGCTGCAGGCGGTCGTCGATCTGGTGCATCTGTCCGGCCAGCCTTTTGCGCTGGACCGTTCCGCGGTGCGGATCACCGTGCTGGGCGACGGACAGGCTGTCGATATCCACGGCTGTGCGGCCGATTAGGCCCGTATCCGCCGCGCGATATATCCGGCCGAAGCGGTGACATAGATCGCCACCAGCACCACAAACAGCGTCGCCACGAACACCCCCAGCGCTGGCCCGAACCCGCCCGCCAGCAACGGCAGCGCCGCCTCGACCGGCCCCCATGGCGCGCCGGTCAAGAGCAAGGGCAGCACCAGCACCGCAAACAGCACGCCTGCCACGCCCGCCCCTGCAGCCGCAGGCAGCACCATCGCCCAGCGCCGGCCGCGCAACGCGCGCTTGGCCGATTGCACCTGCCGCGCAAGATCGGCCTGCATCGCCATGATCGACGGCACTACCAGCAGCACCAGGAGCATCCCGAAGGACAGCCCGAACACCAGCGTGACCACGGTCGGCTTCAGGAATTCGGCCTGCGTCGATCCTTCGTAAAGCAGCGGGGCAAGCCCCAGCACCGTGGTCAGCGTCGTCAGCAGCACGGCGCGCAGACGGTCCACCGCGCCGTCGATGATGGCGGGCACCAGCCCGCGATCCTGTGCGTAGTGGTCCACCGTCGTCACCAACACGATACTGTCGTTGATGATGATCCCCACCATCCCGATCAGGCCCACGACGGTGAACAGGCTCATCGGGATCCCCCAGAAGTAATGCCCGTAAATCGTGCCGACCAGCGCGAAGGGAATGATCGACATCACCACAAGCGGCCGTGTCCAGCTGCTGAAAATCCATGCCAGCGTCAGGTAGATGCCCAGCAAGACCAGCACCAGCCCGACCTGCGCATCCGAAAGGAAGGCGCGTTCCTGTTCGCTTTGCCCCGACAATCGGGTTTCGATCCCGAAATCGCTTTGCAGGCGTGGCAGGATGTCGCCACTGATGATCTGCTGGACTTCGGTTGCGCGGGCCGCATCCTCGCCATCAAGCGCGCCGGTGACGGAAATCAGCTGGATGCCGTTTTCGCGGCGCACGGTGGAAAATCCGGTGCGGGTCTGCGTGGTGACCACATCGGCAAGCGCGACATAGACACCGTCACCCGTGCGGACCTGCGTGCGGTCCAGAAAATCGGCCGTCAGTTCGGCTTCGGGCAATTGCACGCGGATCGTGGCGGACCGGCTGCCATCGGGGAAGGTCGCAGCCTCGATCCCGCCCAGCGTGTTGCGCAACACGCGGCCCAAAGCCTCGATGCTCAGGCCCAAGGCCTGGCCCTGCGGGGTCAGTTGCAGCACCAGTTCTTCCTTGTCGTAAGACAGCGAATCCTCCAACCCCGAAATCTCGCTGAATTGCGCCAGTTCGGTTTTCAACGCCTCGGCGGCGGCCTTGAGCGTGTCGCTATCCGCCCCGAAAAGCTGGATATCCAGCCCATCCGCGCTTGGCCCCGACCCCCAACTGCGGAAACTGACGGTTTCGGCCATCGGATGCTGCACGATGCTTTCCTGCAGCGCCGTGACAAAGGCCGTGCTGGAATAAGGGCGGCTATCGGCATCGACCAGTTCGATGGTGATTGCGCCCAGCTGGTCGGCATCCTTGTTTTCAGCTCCCGCAATTCCCCGTCCGGAATTGCCGCCGATCTCGGCGATGGCGATCAGGATCGGATTGATGCCGTATTCGGCCTCGTATTGGGCGCCAAGCGCCTCTGTCGCGCGCTGCATCTCGCGCATCATCGCCAAAGTATCCTCGCGGGTGGCACCGGGCAGCATGGCGAAATTGCCGGTCACTTCGCTTTGCTCCGGCGCGTTGAAGAACCGCCATGCCACATCGCCGCGAATGACCAGCGCGACCGAGGATGCCAGCGTCACCAGCGCCAGCGCGACAACGGGATAGCGCGCGCGGATCACAAGCGCCATGAAGGGCCGGAACAGCGTAAAGCGGAACCAGTCAAAACCGCGGTTCACAACCCGCGAGGGTTTATCATACCAGTGTTCTTTGGCCGAATGCGCGATGGCATGGGACAAATGGTTCGGCAGGATCAGGAAACATTCGACCAGACTGGCGATCAGGACCACGATCACGGTATAGGGAATATCCGCGATCAGGTCGCCGAACCGCCCACCGATGGCGACCAGCCCGAAAAAGGCGATGATCGTCGTCACACTGGCCGAAAACACCGGGCTGAACATCCGCCGTGCCGCGTTTTCGGCGGCGACAGTGGGGGTTTCCTTCAGCTGCCTGACGCGGAAATCCGCATGTTCGCCCACGACAATCGCGTCATCCACCACGATCCCCAGCGTGATGATCAGCGCAAACAGCGAGATCATGTTGAACGTGATCCCCGCCGCCCACATCAGCGCCACCGCCGCCAGCATCGCCACGGGAATACCCGCCGCCACCCAGAAGGCCGTGCGCGCGTTCAGGAACAGAAACAAGAGCGCCACAACCAGCGCCAGACCCGTCGCGCCATTCGTCAGCAGGATGTTCAACCGCCCCGTGATCTGTTCAGCCCGCGCATTGGTCAGCTGGATCGTGACACCTTCCGGCAGGGAGGCCTCCAGTTCCGCCGCCACCTGTTCCACGCTGCGCTGCAATCCGATCGCGTCCCCGCTGGCGGAGCGTTGGACAATGACCTTGATCGCGGGGTCGGGGCCGACGAAATAGGCGCGGTCGCGGTCGATGCCTTCGACCCGCAGGTCGGCCACATCGGCGATGGTCAGGAACGATCCGTCGGGATTGGCGCGCAGCGCGATGGCGCCGATCTCTTCGGCGCTGCGGCGCTGGACGCCGGTGCGCAGGCGGGCATTGGCCGACACGTCACCGGCGGGGGAAGCGGCGGTTTCCTCGGCGATGCGCTGGGCGATATCGGCCATGCCGATGTCATGCTCAATTAGCGACAGCGACGGCACCTCGACAAGGATCGACGGCGCCGCGACCCCCTGCACCACCACGCGCGTGACGCCTTCGGCAAACAGACGTGTCGCGAATTCATCGGCAAAGCGCCCCAGCTGGTCCACGCCAACCGGCCCCGTAATGACCACATCGGTCACACGGTCCGACCAGCCGCCGCGCCGCACGCTGGGGTCGTCGGCATCCTCGGGCAGGTTGCTTGCCCCGTCCACGGCAAGCTGCACATCCTCGGCCGCGCGGTCGATGTCATAGCCCGGCTCGAATTCCAGCGTGATGCGCGCGCTGCCTTCGGTGGCGCGGGACGAGGATGATGCCACCCCTTCGACCGCCAGCAGCACGGGTTCCAGCACCTGCACGATGGCCGCGTCCACATCCTCGGCACCGGCACCGGACCAGCCGACATTGACCGTGATGTTGTCCACGACCACATCCGGAAAGAATTGTGCGCGCATGTTGGGCACGGCCAGCAGACCCGCTGCCAGCATCAGCACCAAAAGCAGGTTCGCCGCCGTCCGATGCCGCGTGAAATAGGACAGGATGCCGCCAGCCCCCGCCGTCAGCCTGTCACCACCCGTCGCCATCAGCTACCCATCCGGCTTTCCAGCCGTTCCACGGTTTCGGACGACACTTCGTCCTGTTCCAGCTGCGCGATGATCCGCGCCTTGACGTCATCGGGCATCGGCCCGTCGCTGACATAGGCGATCAGCCGCGCGCGCCTATCCGCATCAAGACTGATCATCTGCGCGGTGTCCTCTTCCACCACGCCGGGGCGGATCGGGCGCACCTTGATGCCCGCCCCCAGCAAGGGCGAGCGTTCCATCACCACGTTCAGCCCCGCAAGGTCCGCGGCTGCGATGATCACATCATCCCCCTGCCGGCGCAGCACATCGACGGGCACGGGTTGCAAACGGTCCTCGGCATCGACGGTCAGGATCATCTGGTCCGACCCGACGGCTGTGGCCGGCAACAGCGCCACATCATCCAGCGCAGGTTCGGCAATGCGCACTGTCACGAAATCGCCGGGGCGAAAGCCCGGCGCGCTGTCGATCTGCGCAAAAAGCTGCCGTCCGGTCTGGCCCGTGCCGACGCTGGCGCTTTCGCGGGTGATCCGGCCCGACGCGGTCAGGTTCACGCCTGATGCATCCAGCGCAACAGTCACCGGCGCGCGTGTGAGGCTGCCGGTTTCATCCAGCAGCCGCGCATATTGCGAGGTCGAGACACGAAACGCGACCTCAAGCGCGGTGGGGTCCACCAGCCGCGCGAAGAGTTCATTGGCCGTCACTCGCCCGCCCGGGCTGACGGTGACATCGGTCAGGGTGCCGTCAAAGGCGGCCCTGATCTCGGTCTCGGTCAGGTTGCGTTCGGCTTGGGCAAGGTCGATCTGCACGCGGGCAAGGCGGGTCGTCGCCTGATCGATCCGCGCCTCGGCGGTGGCGATGGATTGCCGGCGCGTCAGCACCGCCGCCGCAGCGCTGGAGGCGGCAAGCTCGGCATCCTCGACCGCTGCTGTCGTGCCGACACCGCGCCCTTGCAGATCAAGCGCGCGCGCCAGCGCCTGATCGCGCAAGGCCGCCTGCGCGCGCGCGGCGGCCAGTTCGTCCTGCCCCAGTTCCAGCGCGCGTTCGGCATCGCGCAATTCGGCCTGCGCATCCTGTGCATCGGCGCGGATGCGCGCCAGCGCCTCTTGCGCCTCGACCGGATCGATCCGCAGCAAAAGCTGCCCTGCGGTGACAGTGCCGCCTTCGACAAGCGCATTGGACGCTTCCAGCAC
>DAISXL010000027.1:0-3790 GCA_036825855.1 Yoonia sp. | reverse complement strand
GCTGCCCTGCGGTGACAGTGCCGCCTTCGACAAGCGCATTGGACGCTTCCAGCACAGTCCCGCCCGTAGCCGACCGCAGGTCGAGCGTGCGCTGGCTGCGCAATTCGCCAAAGACGACAAGTTCCGGAACGATGGTCTGGGACGCAAGCGTCACGACGTTGACGCTGAATTCGCGTTCCCGCTGCGGAAAGCTGCGGGGGTCTTGACCCAGCCGTGCCTCGATCGCGCCGCGCACGGTATTTCCCGCCCATGCCAAAAGCACCAGCGTGATCGACAGCAGAAAAATACCCGTCAGGCTACGTCGCAAAAATCGCATTCAAAATCCCATCAGACCGCGCCAAGAAATGGTGCCGCGCGGCGTTCTGTCCAGTCTTACGGCCGAACGGCCTATTTCCGGCGCAAATGTTCGTCCAATCGCGGCATGATCTCGACAAAGTTACAGGGACGGTGCCGGAAATCGAGTTGTCTGCCCAGAATTTCATCCCACGCATCACGACAGGCCCCGGGGCTGCCGGGCAAGGCGAACAGATAGGTGCCATGCGCCACACCTGCCGTGGCACGGCTTTGCACCGCGCTTGTGCCGATCTTTTGCATGCTGACGATGGTAAAGATCGTCCCGAAGGCGTCGATCTCTTTCTCATAGACATCGCGGTGTGCCTCGACCGTCACATCGCGGCCCGTCAGGCCAGTGCCCCCCGTCGAGATGACCACATCCACATGCGCGTTCATGCACCAGACCCGCAACTGATGCGCGATCTGGTCGCGTTCGTCAGGCAGGATCATGCGTTCGGCGACGTGATGGCCCGCCGCCTCGATCCGGTCGACAAGGGTCTGGCCGGATTTGTCATCGGCCAGCGTGCGGGTATCACTGACCGTCAGCACAGCGATGCGCACGGGGATAAAATCTTTCGTCTCGTCGATCCGGCTCATGTCTTCAACCTTGCATTCAGGGCCAGAAGGTCGGCCCAAGCCTCGCGCTTGGCGGCGGTGTTGCGCAAAAGATAGGCGGGGTGGAACATCGGCAGGCAAGGTTTGCCCAGCGCCGTGGTCCATGTGCCGCGCAGCGCGGTAATCCCTTTTTGCCCCAAGAGCGCCTGACAGGGTGTATTGCCCATCACCACGATGATCTGCGGATCGGCCAACGTGATATGGCGTTCCAGAAACGGCAGCATCATCGCGATTTCGGCCGCGTCGGGCGTGCGGTTCGCGGGGGGCCGCCACGGCATGACATTGGTGATATAGACCGCGCGGTCCTTGTTGTCATGCGCGCGCCCAAGGTCGATCGCGGCCAGCATCCGGTCGAGCATCTGCCCCGCCTGCCCGACAAAAGGCTTGCCTGCAAAATCCTCCTCGCGGCCCGGTGCCTCGCCCACGATCATCACCCGCGCGCCGGGCTGGCCATCGGCAAAGACGGCGTTGCGCGCGCCGCGCTTGATCTCGCAATGTTCAAAAGCAGCTATCGCGGCGGCCAGTGCGGGCAGATCGGCAGCGGCAGCAGCCGCCGCGCGGGCGACGGTGACAGGGTCCAGTTCGCGGGCCACGACAGGTGCCGCGGCCTCTGGCGCAGGCGCGGCCTTCACCGGCACCGGATCCAGCGCGTAGCGGTCCACCGGCGCATCAAGGATCGCATCGGTCACGCCCAGTTCGACCTGCCATTCCAGTGCGGCGCGGTCCTGCCAATATGTGTCTTGCGAATCCATGACCCGACATTAGGCGCAATCGCGGCATTTGGGCAGGGCCTGCGGCATTGAAGCCTGCGGGTGGGCAGCCTATAACCCACCGGACGACGGCAAAGGATCACCGCATGACATTCCGCGCACGGCATCTTCTGGGGATCGAACCGCTCCATCCGACAGAGATCACGACGCTTCTGGACCTAGCGGGTACCTATGCCGACCACAACACCCGTGGCCTTGCCCACCGCGAGGTTCTGGCCGGCCTCACCCAGATCAACATGTTCTTCGAAAACTCCACCCGCACGCAGGCCAGTTTCGAACTGGCGGGCAAACGGCTGGGTGCCGATGTGATGAACATGGGGATGCAGGCGTCCTCCATCAAAAAAGGCGAAACGCTGATCGACACGGCGCTGACGCTGAACGCGATGCGCCCTGACCTGCTGGTCGTGCGCCATCCGCAATCGGGTGCTGTCGATCTGCTGGCCCAGAAGGTCAATTGCGCCGTGCTGAATGCGGGCGACGGGCGGCACGAACATCCGACCCAGGCGCTGCTGGACGCGCTGACCATCCGCCGCGCCAAGGGCCGGTTGCACCGTCTGAACATCGCGATCTGCGGCGACATCGCCCACAGCCGCGTCGCGCGGTCCAACATCATGCTGCTCGGCAAGATGGAAAACCGCATCCGCCTGATCGGGCCGCCCACGCTGATGCCTGCGGGCATCGGTGATTTCGGGGTCGAGGTTTACGACGACATGGTCAAAGGCTTGCAGGACGTCGATGTCGTCATGATGCTGCGCTTGCAAAAGGAACGGATGGACGGCGGCTTCATCCCGTCCGAGCGGGAATATTTCCACCGCTACGGTCTGGACGCGGCCAAGCTGTCCCACGCGAAACCCGACGCCATCGTCATGCACCCCGGCCCGATGAACCGCGGGGTCGAGATTGACGGGACTATCGCCGATGACATCAACCGATCCGTCATCCAGAAACAGGTGGAAATGGGTGTGGCCGTCCGCATGGCCGCGATGGACCTGCTCGCGCGCAACCTGCGCGAGGCGCGCAAACCGATCGGGGTGATGGTGTGATCCGGCGGTTCTTTCCGCCGCCCAGACTTGACCGATGGGAGGATTATCTCGAACCGGGAGAGCGGTTATTGTGGCAGGGCGCGCCCGAAGCGGGGCTGAGAGCATTCTGGGGCGTGCTTGCGCTGTCGATCTTCGGCGTGCCGTTCCTGTTGGCGGGCATTTTCACTTTCGCCGAGGGGATCGAAGCTTTCTTCTATCAAAAAGGGGTTTGGTCCATTGGGCTGGCGCTGTTCTATGCCAGCTTTTCAATCCCGTTCCTTTTGGCCGGGCTTGCAATGACCTGCGGGGTATGGCTCGCGGCGTTGTATGGACACAGATATATTCAGTATGCCCTGTCCGATAAACGGGCCTATATCGCGCGGTCGTTCCTGAACCACACCATCGACAGCTATGTCATCGGCAAGGATGATGTCGTGACGCTGGTGCAGGGACGCTTTGACACCGTCTGGTTCGCGACAGTGGTCAGCCGCGACAACGACGGCGACAAGATCACGCGACCGGTGGGCTTTGACTGGATACGCGACGGCCACGCCGTTTATCAGCTTATCCGGCAGATACAGAAGGACGCACCATGACCCTGACCATCCCCGCCAATGACCACGGTGCCCTTTATGTGCTGGCCTATACCGGCCCCGCCTCTGACGCGCTGACAGCAGCAACAATCATCGGGCCGGTCGCGCTCAACTTGGATTTCGTCGATCTGGTTCCCCTTGACCGGCGCGCCACCGTGCCGCTGCCTGACCTGATCCGGCAAGGCTATGACATGCCGCTGACGCCTGCGCAGGATGCCATGCTGCGGCATGTGCAAGGCACCGTCCTGTTGGTCATGTCGCGGGCCTTTGGCGGGCAGACGCAGCAGATCGACCTGCCTTCTGGCACCACGCTGGTCACGGTGCTGCGCGAAACACCTGTCATGACAGCGCATAAAGGTCTGACGTCCCCCTCGGGCGCGGGCGAACTGACGGGCGCGCCCACCAAACCCCGCATGTCCGACGCACGGATGAGCGGGATGGTCGCCACCGCTGCCTT
>DAISXL010000026.1:13554-20360 GCA_036825855.1 Yoonia sp. | reverse complement strand
GGGGCCATCGCCACCTCTTCCAGCGCTTTGAGCAGCATCTGCCACATCCGTGACAGCACGCGCATCGGCAGGCCCTCGGCCATGGCCTGACCGCGCGCGCGTTCATCGGGACCGATGGTCGGGTCGTTGGCGGCCTCGGGCGTGATCTTGACCACGCTGACCCAGTGGCACACCTCGGCCAGATCGCGCAGCACGGCCATGGGATCGGCGCCATCGGCATATTGGCCCGAAAGCTCGGTCAGCGCATCGGCCGCGCGGCCATGCAGGATCATGTCGAACAGGTCGAGCACACGGCCACGGTCAGCCAGCCCCAGCATGGCGCGGACCTGGGCGGCGCTGGTTTCGCCCGCGCCATGGCTGATCGCCTGATCCAAGAGCGACTGCGCATCGCGCGCCGACCCTTCGGCCGCACGGGTGATCAGCGCCAGCGCGTCGTCGCTGATCTCTGCCCCTTCGGCAGTGGCGATCTTGCGCAGCAGGGCGATCTGGGTTTCGGGCTCGATCCGGCGCAGATCGAAGCGCTGGCAACGCGACAGGACCGTGACCGGCACCTGCCGGATTTCGGTGGTCGCAAAGATGAATTTCACATGCGCGGGCGGTTCTTCCAGCGTCTTCAAGAGCGCGTTGAACGCGTTTTTCGACAGCATGTGCACTTCGTCGATGATGTAGATTTTGTAGCGGGCCGAGGCCGCGCGGTAATGCACAGAATCGATAATCTCGCGGATATCGCCGACACCAGTGCGACTGGCGGCGTCCATTTCCATCACATCGACATGCCGGCCCTCCATGATGGCCACGCAATGTTCGCAGACACCGCAAGGGTCGGTCGTCGGTCCGCCGGTGCCGTCAGGCCCGATGCAGTTCATCCCCTTGGCGATGATCCGCGCGGTGGTGGTTTTGCCTGTCCCCCTGATCCCCGTCATCATGAAGGCCTGCGCGATCCGGTCGGCGGCAAAGGCATTGCGCAGGGTGCGCACCATGGCATCCTGCCCTACCAGATCGGCAAAGGTTTCAGGCCGGTATTTCCGGGCCAGCACTTGGTAACGGGGGTGATCGGTCATTGTGGCTTTCGGGATTCGCAGTCGCGCCTAGCCTATGCCCGCCAGCCCCCGAGGTCTACCAAGCTGTTGCCGGTCAACGCGCCTTCGGGCAGGGTGCGGCCAAAGAAGGAGCGTCTGATGCCGGAGTACCAGATTTTCGCCTTGCCCGCCGCTGGCGGCACCCTGGCCCTGTCGCCTCTGCCGGTGGGTCAGGCCGTCCAGAGCCTGCTCGACTGGCAGCCCGATCTGGTCGTGTCGATGACATCGCAGGAAGAAATGGACAGGCTCGGCGCGGGCGATCTGGGCGCGGTCCTGCGCGCGGCGGGGGTCGACTGGCACCATGTGCCGGTGATCGATTACGGCACGCCTGCGTCGTCTGATATCAGCGCGATCGAGGACGCCGCGTTGGACGTGCTGCGTGCGGGCGGCAAGGTGCTGACGCATTGCCGCGGCGGTTGCGGGCGGTCGGGGATGATGGCGCTGCGCCTGATGATCGCGGCGGGCGAGGAAGCGGACGCCGCCCTGACCCGCCTGCGCGCGCTGCGCCCTTGCGCCGTGGAAACCGAGGCACAATTCGCATGGGCCAAAGGTTAGCCGCCACGCTTATCATCTTCCGAGCACAAATATTCCCGCCGGAGGCCTCAAGGTTTTTCTCCGCCTGCGTCAGGACTTCTGACGCGGCTTTTTGCTGCCTTTGCCTGTGCGTCCCTGTTTGCGGACCTTGTCACGCGCCAGCGCGATGGCCTCGGTCGCTTGGCTGTTTTCGGATTTCAGTTTCTTGAACCGCGCCAGCCTGTCGGGGTCGATCTGTCCTGCCTTGACGGCGGCCTGCACGGCGCAGCCCGGTTCGCCCTCATGCGCGCAATCGCGGAATTTGCACTGCTCGGCCAGTTCCGAGATTTCGGGGAAAGTCGCGTCGATGCCAAACCCCACCTCGGCCAGCCCCAGCCCGCGCATACCCGGCGTGTCGATCAGCCACCCACCTGCCAGCATCCGGTGCAGCGACCGGCCTGTCGTCGTATGCCGCCCGCGCGCATCGTCATCGCGGATGTCGCGGGTCGCGGCATTGCCCCCGGTCAACGCATTGGCAATCGTCGTCTTGCCCACGCCGGATGTGCCCGCCAGCGCCACGGTCTGCCCCGGTCCGCAATAGGGGGCGAGCTGCGCGACCAGATCGGGCCCCTTGGCATTGACCGCGAGCACATCCAGATCACGCCCCAAAGCGCGTGCCTGGGCCGCATAGCTGTCGGGATCGTCGGTTTTGTCCGCCTTGGTCAGCACGATGACCGGCTGCACGCCGGCATCATGCGCCAGCGCGAGATAGCGTTCCAGCCGTGCGGGGTTGAAATCGGCGTTGCAGGAGGTGGTGATGAACAGCGTATCCAGATTGGCCGCGATCAGCTGCTTGTCGCCGGTGTGGTATTCGGTGCCGCGCGACAGTTCGGTCTGCCGGTCCAGCACGCGGATCAGCCGGTATTGGTCCGGCGCGCACAGCACGAAATCCCCCACGGCGACCGCCGCTGTCGTCAGCCCGGGGTCCAGCGTCAGCTCCAGCGGTCCGGTCCCGGTCAGCGCCACCACGCGGTCGCGGTGCACATTGGCGATGCGGGCGGGTGTCAGTTGGGCATCCTCTGCTGTCCGTTGATCCTGCTGGAACGGCTGCCAGCCAAGGTCGCGCAGCAAGTCGGGGATCACCGCCATATCGGACGGTTCGCGCTGAAATCGAAAATCGGAATGACCTTTCCTTGGAGGCAGGGGCGCCAACCCCTGTCAGGCTGCGCAAGACCCGATTTTACGCAAGCCCGCGCGGTGCCGCAAGCCTGTTGCGCTTAAGGGGCGTTCAGCCGGACGGCGTCGCCCCTTCGGCGGGAACAGGACAAACCTGCCCAGATGGGACTCGGCGACGAAATCGCGCTGGGCCTCGGCGATCCGCGCAAGGGGGGAGGCCGCGCGGGGGAGGGTGATCACCTCGGGCCCGCGCTGTCGCCTGTCTCGGCCGTATCAGCCCCGCTCGGGGGCGCTGGAGCACCCCCGAGGGCTCGATCACACCAGCGCCATCAGTTGGCGGGCCGCCTCTTCCGAGGAGGCGGGGTTCTGCCCGGTGACAAGTTTGCCGTCGGTCACGACGAAAGACGCCCAGTCCGCCCCTTTTTCATAGGTGCCGCCATTGGCCTTCAGCATATCCTCGACCAGAAAGGGGACGACATCGGTCAGGCCGACTGCATCCTCTTCGGTGTTGGTAAAGCCGGTGACGGTTTTGCCCGCGACAAGCGGGGTGCCGTCGGCCGCCTTCGGATGTTTGAATACGGCAGGCGCATGACAGACCGCACCGACCGGAAGGTCGCTTGCGGCGAAGGTTTCGATCAGCTTGATGCTGGCCGCATCTTCGGCCAGATCCCAAAGCGGGCCATGACCGCCGGGATAGAAGATCGCGTCGAACCCTGCGTCCGATACCTCGGACAGGACGGCCGTGTTGGCCAATGCGTCCTGTGCCGCCTGATCGCCCTTGAAGCGTTCGGTGGCCTCGGTCTGCGCGTCAGGCGCGTCACTGCTGGGGTCGATGGGCGGCTGGCCACCCTTGGGCGAGGCCAGGGTGATCTCAGCGCCGGCGTCCTTGAAAACGTAATAGGGTGCTGCGAATTCCTCCAGCCAGAAACCGGTTTTCTTGCCGGTGTCGCCCAAAGTGTCGTGTGATGTCAGAACCATGAGGATCTTCATGCCAGTATCTGCCTTCTGCATTATGTGGTTTCTCGTGACGTGTTGATGATCGGCGCCGGTGGCCACGATGGACGCGGCCGCCCGCACCGCGAAGTTGGGTAACTGGGGATCATCGCAGGCCTTTCAAGGCAGGATCATTTTCTTGCGAGAATGGTCGATTTGCGGTTGAGCTTGCACCCTCGGCATGACCTGCGCCATCTGGTTCAGGCGACCGCCGGTACTGGAATCCGTGACACTGATCACCGTGACGGCTGGACCTGTCTGCTGGGACACCCTAAGCCTTGTGCATGACCGATGCCGCAGCCCCTGTCCCGTCCACTGATCGTATCCTTGCGGGTGTCGCGCTGATGCTGGGCTTTTGCGTGACCGCGCCCTTGCTGGATGTGGCGGCGAAGCTGGCCTCTGACACCATCCCCGTCGGCCAGATCACCGCCGCGCGGTTTGTCGGGCAATGCGCGCTGATGGCCCCGTTTGTCTGGTTGATGGGGCTGACTTTGCGCGTTGCGCGGGGGCAATGGCTGGCGCTGGTGATGCGCGCGCTGTTCCTGCTGGTCTCGACATTCTGTTTCATCGCGGCAATCAGCGTGATGCCGCTGGCCGATGCCTTGGCGATCGCCTTCATCGCCCCGTTCATCGTGCTGCTGGTGGGCAAGTTTTATCTGGGCGAGGATGTCGGCCCCCGCCGTGTCGGTGCGGCGCTGGTGGGCTTCATCGGGGTCTTGTTCGTGATCCAGCCCAGCTTTGCCGCCTTTGGCGCGGTGGCGCTGTTTCCGCTGGGCACGGCTTTCGGCTTTGCCTTCTATATCCTTGTGACGCGGGGTCTGTCACGCCGCGTGCATCCGGTGGCGTTGCAGTTTCACACCGGCCTGATCGCCAGCGTGATGTGCCTGCTGGTCCTATGGCTGGCGCAGGGATCGGGGTCCGCTACGCTGGATCCGGTCTGGCCTGTGGGGGTGGAATGGCTCTGGTTGGCAGGTGTGGGGTTCTTTGCCACGGTCAGCCATATGATGATGACCTATGCGCTGTCGCTGGCCCCTTCGGCGACACTCGCGCCGCTGCAATATCTGGAACTGCCGGTGGCGACCCTGCTGGGATATCTGGTGTTCAGCGATTTTCCCAATGCGCTGACCCTGACGGGGATCGGAATCATCATGGGGGCGGGGCTTTACATGATCCACCGCGAAAGGATCACCGCGCGCCAGTTGATGACCGAACGCGCGGCCCCGCCAATCTGAGGTTCAGCCGGATTTGACGCTCCAACCCGCTGGTGTCAGCGCGCAGGCATAGCGCGCCTGCACGACAAAGCCGCGCGCAGGGTCAAACACGTGGCGGGTGACGGTGATCCCCGCTGCCGTGATGTCGAGTACCGCAAGATCGTTGGGATTGCCGCGATGCCGTGTCGAGGTGGAACTGCCGCAATGGACCTGCAGGGTCTGGCCTGCGCCTTTGCGCGTCACGAAGGGTTCCACAAGAAAGCTGTGCAGATGCCCCGACAGGATCACATGCGGCCCGCACTCCGACCACGCCTCGAGCGCGCGGGGCGCACCGTGCATCAGGTTCTTTTCGACGGCAGGGTCCTGATGGAACGGGTGATGCGCGACGATCACGGCAAGACGGCCGTCGTCCTTGGCGATTTCGGCGCAAACGCGGGCGATCTGGGCGTCGCTGATGCGTCCGCGCTGCACGCGCAACGGGTCGGTCGTATCGACGCCGATCAGCCGCGCGGCATCGGTATAAAGCACGGGTTCGACCGTCTCGGCGATGTGGTGGCGATAGGCCGCGCGCGGCCAGAACAGCCGGGCTGCGATGTTGTAAAGCGGGATGTCATGGTTGCCCGGCACAGCGATCCACGGCACCCCGATCCTGTCGACGAAATCCCGTGCGGGGGCGAAATGTGCCGCACGCGCACGCTGCACGAAATCACCGGCGACCACGACATGATCCGGCTCCGCCGCCTTGATCGCCTCTTGCAGGTGGGGCAGCAGGTCCGCGTTCTCGCGGCCGAAATGCAGGTCAGCGATCAGGGCCAGCCGGGTCATGGGTCGCCTTGGGGATGCGCGGGGACAATCACGGTCAGATCGTCGCGGCGCATCTTGAATTGGAACGGGTCCTGCATCCGACTGCGTTCGCCGTCCCATGCGACCAGTCGCTTGCGTCCGAAGGTCTCGACCTTGATTTCGCGTCCGGTGAACATGGTGTAATCCTCGTTTTGCGTCACATCGCGGCGCAGCACCTTGATTGCCGTCCACAGGATGTTGAGCCGCCCGCCCCGTGGCGCAAGATACAAGACAAGCTCGCCGTCGCGGATCGCCTCGGCACCGGGCAGGCCGTATTCCTCGAGCTGATAGGGGCGCACTGCCACAAAGGCCATGGGCGAGCGTTTGTCATGCGCCACACCGGCCACCGTGATGCGCATCCGCAGCGACCGATACAGCGTCGACATCGCCTTGATCACCGACCAATAGGCGGTCAGGCGGCTGCGGCCCCAGCGGGCATAGACGCTTTCGCGGACCTGCAGCACGGTGGCATAGGCGCCGATGCTGGCATTGTTGATGAATATCTGGCCATTGACCTCGCCCACCGATACCGGCTTGCGATGCCCGGCCAGAACCACGTCCCAAGCCTCGCAGTGGTCCTCTGGCAGGCCCAGACTGCGGGCAAAGAAATTGAACGTGCCCAACGGCACGACCCCCAGCGTGACATCGCTGCCGGCGACCGCGGCACAGACACCGCTGATCGTGCCGTCGCCGCCGGCTGCGACGATGGTGCGGAACCCGTCCGCCACACCGCGCGCGGCGTGTTCGGTGATCCCCTTGTCAGGTGTCAGTTCGCGCACCGTCACCCTGTCCTGTCCCGTGATCAGCTCTAGGAAGGCGGTATGTTTTTCGTGGCCGGCCTTCTTGCCGGACCCCGCGTTGATGATGACAAGGATGTCATCCGGGCGGGGTGTCTGGGGATCGGTTTGCGCGGGCAATTGATGGTCTTTCACTGTTGAAGGCGAGCAACGCCTGAACGTCCGATTGGTTGCCTGTTGCCTTGCAGGGAACC
>DAISXL010000026.1:0-13454 GCA_036825855.1 Yoonia sp. | reverse complement strand
AGGCGTCGAACAAGACGCATCACCGGATCCTGTCGAAACTGGGGGCGGACCGCGTGATCCTGCCCGAACAGGAAATGGGCCGCCATGTCGCGCAGATGCTGAACAATCCGATCGTTCAGGATTACGTGGGCCTTGGCAACGGGTTCAGCGTCGTGAACATCGTGATCCCGCAAAGGCTGCATGGCAGGTCGCTGAAGGCGCTGGGCATCGGCGGCAAATACGACCTGCGGATGCTTGGCCTGATGCGGGGGACAGAATTTCACGACTGCACCCAGCCGGACCTTATTTTGGAGGAAGCCGACAAACTGATCGTTCTGGGCAAACGCCCTGAACTGCGCCGCTTTGGCGATGCGCTTTAGCGTGTTGTGGACAGACCGATGACCGCCCCGATCCGCCGCTTTGCCCGCAGACTTGGCCGTCTGCCGCCGCCGTTGATCCTTGCGCTGCTCTATGCGGTGCTGATTGTCGCCGGTGCAGTGTTACTGATGCTGCCTGCCGCGCGAACGGTGCCCATCACATGGTCGGATGCGGTCTTTACCTCGGCCTCGGCCGTAACGGTGACGGGGCTGGTCGTGATAGACACCGGAGCTGACCTGACCATTTTCGGGCAGGCCGTGGTGGCCTTTCTGATCCAGATGGGCGGTTTGGGGCTGATGACCTTTGCGGTGCTGATCCTTGCCGCACTTGGTCTGCCCGTGGGGATCACCGGCAAGATTTTCCTGCGCGATGACCTGAACCAGACGTCGATCAGCCAATTGTCGCAGCTTGTGTTGACGATCTTCAAGGTCGTGGTGATCTGCGAGCTGATGGGCGCGGCGCTGCTGGCCTTGGTCTTTGTGCCGGAATACGGGTTCTGGCGGGGGCTGTGGGAATCGGTCTTTCATTCCATCTCCGCCTTCAACAATGCGGGCTTTTCGACCTTTCCCAACGGTCTGGTCCCCTATGCCACGAATGCCATCGTCAATATCGTGATCCCCGCGCTCTTTATCATCGGGGGGATCGGCTATGTCGTGCTGCACGACGTCTTTTCGACAAAGCGCTGGCGGGCGTGGTCTTTGCACACCAAGATCATGCTGGTGGGCACCGCGATCCTGATCCCGTGGTCGGTGGGGATGTTTGCATTGCTGGAATGGACGAACCCCGGCACGCTGGGCCAGTTCGACAGCATCGCCGCCAAGCTGACCGTCAGCTGGTTCCAGGGGGTGACGACCCGCACCGCCGGATTCAACACCACCGATATCGGCGCGCTGCATGACAGCACGGCGATGATGTTCATTTCGCTCATGCTGATCGGAGGCGGCCCCGCATCGACGGCAGGCGGGATCAAGGTGACGACCTTTGTCGTGATGATCATCGCGACGGTCGCGTTCTTTCGCCGTCAGCAGCAGCTGCACGCTTTCGGGCGCAGCATCGCGCTGGATCAGGTGCTCAAGGTGATGGCGCTGACCGCGATCAGCCTTGTGCTGGTTTTCGTGGGCATCTTCCTGCTGACCGCATCGCATGACGGTCATTTCCTCGATATCAGCTTCGAAGTCGCAAGCGCCTTCGGCACGGTCGGCCTGTCGCGCGGCTATACCGGCGAATTGAACGATTTCGGCCGAGCGGTCATCGTAGCGATCATGTTTCTGGGGCGGGTCGGGCCGCTGACGCTTGGGTTCTTTCTGGCGACCCGCGTTGTGCCGCGCGTGCGCTATCCCGAAGGGCGTGTGTTTCTGGGCTAGCGGTGGCCGACCCAGCCACGGTCGTCGGTGAAGGCGCGTCCGGGCGTGACCTGGACCGTCTGATACCCCTCGGGCAAGGCGTCCAGCGGGGCCAGCGCGTCGTGAGACGCGACCAGCAGGACATTTGCGACGCCGCGCGCACTGACCGGCCCCTGCACGGCGGCGACATGCGGGTAAATACCCGTCAGGATCGCGTGCAGACCCTGCACAAGCGGGCCGTCCGGCGCGTCGATCAGGTTCACGTAAACGGGACCCGTGACGATCGCGTTCAGGCGGTCATACGTCTCTCGCGTGGCCAGATGCGCGGGAACCGACCCCGAGGAAAAGGCATCCATCACAACCGCATCAAAGCGTTGGTCGGTTTCGTTCAGGAACAGACGGCCATCCTCATGCACGATCTGCAAACGGCCCGCAGCGCCCTGTCCGCTGCCTGCGACATAGCCGGCCCTTGCGATCATCCTGCTCGCCCACGGCATCTGTTCGCGGACAACCTGCGTGACCAAAGGGTCGATCTCGACGGTGACAGCGCGCGCGGCGGGACGGTCTTGCAGCAGTTTGGTAGGCAGCGTGTACCCGCCGCCCCCGATGAACAGCACGGCAGGGGCGGGGCCAAGGTCGCGGTCCATGCGCGCCCAGATCCACTGGACATAAGGCATCACAAGGCTGTCCGCCGTGCCTTGGTCAGCCCGCTCGGCCGCCTGCTGGGTGCGGTCGGCGATCAGATAAACGACACCGTTCTGCCGCACGACATCGATGCAGGACAGACCCGATTCGTAACGGCACAACGCCCCGGCAAATGGGCTTGCCCCCACCAATGCAGCCGCGGTGACCATGGACGCGATCGTCCCCGAACCGGGCCTGTCGCCCGTCCCGACACAGAGCGCGCAGATCAGCGCCGCGGCCCCGCAGGCGGCAAAAGTCGCGACTGACCCGAACAGGGGCAATGCCACGAACCCTGCAAGGATGGCACCAAAGATCGCGCCCACCGATCCCGCCGCCAGCACCATCCCAAGCGAGGATCCTTCGCGCCCCGGTCGCGCCTCGACCGCGAGCTTGGCAAGAAAAGGCGAGGGCAGGCTGACCAGCACCGACGCGGGAAAGAACGCGACGACGACGGCCAGCAACATCCCCCAGGTGCCACGCGCCCCCGAGGCATAGACGAACCCCAGCACCATGGGCGAGAGCGCCATCAGCACCGCCGTTGCGATCAGCGCCGCGCGCACACCCGCCACGGCCCGCGCGCGTGGCCGTTCCGCCACAAAGCCGCCGATGGCATTGCCCAGCGAAAACCCCGCAAGGATCGTGGCGATCACGGTCGTCCACGTCAGCAAGGACGTGCCGAAGAACGGCGCAAGCACGCGCCCCGCCGCGATTTCATAGGTCAGCCCCAGCGTCGACAGGACAAGGATCAGCCCGATGGTGGTCCAGAAATGCACGTCAGCCTCCGTGATCTTTGCAGCACAGCACGCCGCCCTGCCTAGTGCCAATCCCGCAGAGAGACCACCGCCAAACTGCGCCCGATCAGGCAGCAACCGGGCCTATTGCCATTCGTCAGCGCTGATCCGGAGTGTCTTGATCCGAGAATACAGCGTCGTGGGCTGGATGCCCAACAACTGGGCTGCGCCATCCTCGCCCGCGACCTTGCCGCCGGTGCGGCGCAAGGCGGCGATCAGGTTGTTGCGTTGGGCCGCCGCCATCTGCGCCTCGGACAGGACGATCCGGTTGGCGGTGGCCTCTTGCTGGGGTGCGACGGCAAGGTCGATCTGCAACTTGTCGCCTGTGGAGATAATGCTGCCGCGGTCCATGACGTTCTGCAATTCACGCACATTGCCGGGCCAGTCATAGGCAACCAGTCTTTCCATCGACAGCTTGGATATCATCGGCAGTTTGATGTTCAGCCGCTTGCAGGACAGTTTCAGGAAGTGCGTGGCGAGTGCGGGAATATCCTCGCGCCGGTCGCGCAGGGGCAGGCAGGTGATCGGAAACACGTTGAGGAACATCAGCAGTTCCTCGCGAAACCGGCCCCGCCGCGCCAGTGTCTCAAGGTTACGGCGGCTGGCGGCGATGATGCGCAGGTCCATCGCGCGCGCGCGGGTGTCGCCTAGTCGCGTGACCGTGCGTTCCTGCAAAGCATGCAAGAGCCGCCCTTGCAGGTTCAGCGGCAGTTCATCCACGTCATCCAGAAACAATGTGCCGTTATGTGCCAGTTCCAGCACCCCCGGCTTGTCCCGCAACGCCCCCGCAAAAGCACCGCGCATCTGGCCGAACAGTTCCGCCTCGATTGCGTCGGTGGTGATGGCGCTGCATTTGAAATGGATCAGCGACCGCCTGCGCCGCGCGCTGCCCTTGTGGATGGCCGAGGCGACAAGGGCCTTGCCGGTGCCCGCCTCGCCCGAGATCAGCACCGAGGCTTCGGTCCGCGCGACAAGGTCGATCTTGGAGAGCAGCTGCAGTATCGCGGGCGAGCTGCCGATGATTTCGTGATGCGCCCGTTCGGTGGCGATGGTTTCCTGCAGATAGGCGTTTTCCTGTTCGAGTTGTTCGCGCAGGGCCTGCACCTGTTCCATCGCATTGCGCAGCTTGCTTTCGTTTTCCTTGCGTTCGGTGATGTCGCGAAAGATCACCACCGCCCCCGCCAGCACGTTCTGGTCATAGATCGGGGTGGAAACATATTCGACGCGGATCGGCTTGCCGTCCTTGCGCCAGAACACCTCGTCCTCGATCCGGTTGACCTGTTCATAGCGGAACGACTGGTAGATCGGGCAATCATGGGCGGGATAGATTTCACCGCTCAGATGATGGTGGTGGATCATCGAATGGATATCGCGGCCCAGCAGGTCCTGCGCGCTCCAGCCCAGCATTTCACGGGCGGCGCGGTTGACAAAGGTGGTCTTGCCATCGGCGTTGACGCCATAGATGCCTTCGCCCGCGGCATTCAGGATCAGCTGGTTCTGGCGTTCGAGTTCGCTGAAAAACGCCTGCGCGCGTTGCCATTCCAGCAGGCCAAGGCGCTGCACCTCGCCGGCTTCGGCGATCTGGTCGTGGCGGGACATTTCGTTCAGGTCGGTCAGGGTCAGCATGACCAGATGCGCCCCCTGACCGATCAGCGTACCGCGCAATTCGCAGGACAGCGGTAGCAGGTCGCGGTCCTGCAAGGGGATGTCCCGCCGCCACGCGCGGCCGCGATGCGCCACCTCGTCCAGAAACACGACAAAGCCTGCGAAATTGGCGGCGATATGTGGTGCAAAGCTGAACCCGCGGTGCGGCGTCTGGGCGAACAGGCGCGCGGCAAGCTGGTTGGCGGCGACCACAACATCGCGTTCTGTGTCCAGCACCAGCGCGGCATGCGGCACAGCCTCCAGCAAAGAATCAAGCGTCAGCGCGGTTTGGTCCATGACGGCGACATTGCCGGACGCAGGCTGCGCAAAGCAATACGATATTTCGTAAATTACGATTTATCGTAACTATCTCTTGGGTGTATGTCCGTCATAGCATTGTTTATAAACAACTTTATTAAACGGGCCATTTCGCCCCCCGCGCATTATCGCTGCAGGGCAGCATCGGTATCGTGGTCCCAATACGGTATGATTTCAGACAAGAGGGACACCATGTCGAACAAAAGCCTTGGAAACCCGTTTTCCCACAAGACAGATTTGAGACACGGCGCAGGCTGCGGCTGTGACAGCTGCGCGGCCGATGTGCAGGCTGCCGCCGATGCGCCCACCACCAGCGAGGCGATGCTGGAACGCGCCGTCGAAAGCGCGATCGTGCGGTCCGTTTTCGGCCATAACGACATCAGCCGCCGGTCGATGATGGGCATGCTGGGCGGCGGGGCTTTTGCCGCGGCTCTCGCTTCAGTGTTCCCGATGGATCAGGCCAAGGCGATGATCCTCGACGAACTCGGCCCCCCCGAAAAGCCCGATCTGCGGGTCGGTTTCGTCGCCATCACCTGTGCCACGCCGATCATCATGGCCGAACCGATGGGGTTCTACAGCCGCTATGGCCTGAACGTCGAAGTCGTGAAAACCGCAGGCTGGGCCGTGGCGCGCGACATGTCGCTGTCGGGCGAATATGACGCAAGCCACATGCTGACGCCGATGCCTCTGGCGATGACGCTGGGGGCGGGGTCCACGCCGACGCCTTATATCATGCCCGCCGTCGAAAACATCAACGGACAGGCCATCGTGCTGTCCAACGAACATCTGGACAAGCGTGATCCGCAGCAGTGGAAAGGCATGACCTTTGGCGTGCCCTTCGAATATTCGATGCACAACTTCCTGCTGCGCTATTACGTGGCCGAACACGGGCTGGACCCCGATCAGGATATCCAGATCCGCGTGGTGCCGCCGCCGGAAATGGTCGCCAACCTGCGGGCCGGCAACCTTGACGGCTATCTCTCGCCCGACCCGTTCAACCAGCGTGCGGTGTGGGAAGGCATCGGTTTCATCCACATGCTGACCAAGGAGATCTGGGATGGCCATCCGTGCTGCGCCTTTGCCGCGCCGCGCCAGTTTGCCATCGACATGCCCAACACCTATGGCGCGCTGCTGAAGTCGATCATCGATGCGACGCAATATGCCTCCAACCCCGATAACCGGACCGAGATTGCCGCCGCGATTGCGCCGACAAACTATCTCAACCAGCCGGTAGAGGTGATCCAGCAGGTGCTGACCGGCACCTATGCCGATGGCTTGGGCAATGTGCAGCGCGTACCCGACCGGATCGATTTCGATCCGTTCCCGTGGCAGTCAATGGGGGTCTGGATCCTGACCCAGATGAAGCGCTGGGGCTATATCGAGGGTGATGTCGATTACAAGGCGATTGCCGAACAGGTCTATCTGGCCTCTGACGCGCGCAAGGTGATGACCGATCTGGGCTATGACGCGCCCGAAGTCGATTACAAATCGCACATGATCATGGGCAAGACCTTTGATCCCGACCAACCCGAGGCTTACGTCGACAGCTTCGCGATCAAGCGGGGCTGATCCATGACCCGTCTGTCCCTGAATGCGCGCGCCGCGATCCTGTCCACTGTCCTGCTTGTGGTCTTTCTCGGCGCGTGGGAGGCGTCGGTCACGCGGCAGGTTCTGGGCGAAGCCCTGACCGAATACGAAATCCTGATGGGGGTCGGCCAGCAACGCGCGGCTGTCCCGCCGCCCAGCGATGTGTTCGCCAAGGCGTGGGAACAGCTGAGCGATCCGTTTTATGACGCGGGTCCCAACGACAAGGGAATCGGCATCCAGCTGGCCTATTCGATCGGCCGCGTGCTGTCGGGGTTCGGGCTGGCGGTGCTGGTCGCCTTGCCTTTGGGGTTCCTGATCGGCATGTCGCCCGTGGCTTACAAGGCGCTCAACCCGTTCATCCAGGTGCTGCGCCCGATTTCGCCGCTGGCGTGGATGCCGCTTGCGCTGTTCATCATTCAGGATGCCAACGCCAGCGCGGTTTTCGTGATCTTCATCTGTTCGATCTGGCCGATGCTGCTGAACACAGCCTTTGGCGTGGCAGGGGTCCGGCAGGACTGGGTCAACGTCGCGCGCACGCATGAACTGGGTGCCCTGCGCACCGCCTTCACCGTGATCCTGCCCGCCGCAGCGCCCACCATCCTGACAGGGATGCGCATTTCCATCGGGATCGCCTGGCTGGTGATCGTCGCGGCCGAGATGCTCGTGGGAGGAACAGGCATTGGCTATTACGTCTGGAACGAATGGAACAACCTCGACCTGACCTCGGTCATCTTCTCGATCCTGATGATCGGTTTTGTGGGCATGTTGCTGGATGCCTTCTTTGCGACGCTGCAACGCGCCGTCACCTATGCCGAATGAAAGGCCGTTAGCATGAAACATTTCCTGAGCATTGAACGGCTGACCCAAACCTTTCCCGATGGGGCGGGCGGCACGCTGACCGTCTTTGAAAACGCAAGCTTCGGCATCCACAAGGGCGAATTCGTCTGCATCCTTGGCCATTCGGGCTGCGGCAAATCCACCATCATGAACGTGCTGGCGGGTCTGGCCGAACCCACTTCTGGCGTGGTCAAGATGGACGGGTTCGAGGTCGCAGGCCCCAGCCTTGACCGTGGCGTGGTGTTCCAGAACTATTCGCTGCTGCCGTGGCTGTCGGCGCTGAAGAACGTGACCTTCGGCGTCAAGGCGCGGTATCGCGACTGGTCGCAGGACAAGGTCGTGGACCACGCCACCCGCTATCTCGCCATGGTCGGGCTGGAAGGCGACGTGATCCACCGCAAGCCCAGCCAGCTGTCGGGCGGCATGCGCCAGCGCGTGTCCATCGCGCGCGCCTTTGCCAACCAGCCCAAACTGCTGTTGCTGGATGAACCCTTCGGCGCGCTCGATGCCCTGACGCGCGGCACCATTCAGGAAGAGCTGCTGAAAGTCTGGAGCCAGACCGAACAGACCGTGTTCATGATCACCCATGACATCGACGAGGCGATCCTGCTGGCCGACCGTATCCTGCTGATGACAAACGGCCCCTTTGCGCGTGTCGCGGAATCGGTGGAAATCACCATCCCCCGCCCAAGGGTGCGCACCGACATCGTCGATCACCCCAACTATTACGCGATCCGCAACCATCTGGTCCATTTCCTTGGCAAACGGTCCAAGGAACTCGCGGGCCGACAGTCAGATGGCGCGACCCAAAGCCCCGCACCCGTGCGCATCGACTTGACCGCGCCCGTAGCCGACGCAGACCCAAAGCCCGGACCGGCCCGTCTGCAGGCGGTGGGCAGCTAACCCCCCGTTTTCAATACAAAGGAGAGATTTCATGAAAGACCTGATGACCGCCGCCGACATGCTGACCAAGGAAGATGTCACCAGCCTGATCCTGCTTGCGAAAAAGCGCAAAAAGATCACGTGGGAGGCAATCGCCCAAGGGATCGGCCTGTCGCCCGTGTTCACCCATTCGGCCTGTATGGGCATGAACGCCATGCCCGCCGACAAGGCCGCAGCGCTTGTCGCTTTTCTGGACCTGCCCGCCGAGGCGCAGGAGGTGCTGGAAGAATACCCCACCAAGATCTGGGAACAGGCCGTGCCGACGGACCCCTGCATCTACCGGCTTTACGAGATTGTCGGCGTTTACGGCCCGACGATGAAGGCGCTGATCCAGGAAGAATTCGGCAACGGCATCATGTCCGCCATCGATTTCGACATGGTCATCAGCCGCGTCCCCAGCCCCAAAGGCGACCGCGTCAAGGTCGAGATGTCGGGCAAATTCCTGGCCTATGCCAATTGGTAAACGCGCGTATTGCAGCAGCAAAGCCATGCGGCAGGGCGTGATCCTTGCCGTACGGTCTGCACAAGACGGGGCAGGTTACCGCCATACCGCGTCGGATTTCAGCCCTTCACCGCTTTGATGGACGACCATCTGGTCCGCAGGAAAGGGTTTGATCAGATCAAACGCTTGCGCCGCGCTGCCATTCAGCCATGTGTCGTAATCCGCAGGGTGCAGGATCATCGGCATCCGGTCGGGATGGGCGTCGCGGGTCAGCGCGTTCGGCGATGTCGTGACCATCGACGACGTCATGATCTCGCGCTGCGGTTCGCTGTCAGAGAAAACCTTGAACAGGCGCCAGATGCCGGCAAAGGCAAAAGGCGGTCTGTCCTGATCGCCCGTCAACCCGAACCAGACATAGGTGGCGGGGCGCAGTCCCTTGGCTTCGCAATAGCTGGTGGCGGGGATCAGGCAGCGCCGCGCCGCAAAGCTTTGCGACCAGAAAGGCGAACTGCGCAGCTTGTCATCGCGCGCATTGTTCACGGCCTTGGGCTGGATCGGCTTGCCCGTCCGTTTTGACACCTGCGGCAGGACAAACCCCCATTGCGCGCGGCGCAGCCAGCGCTGGCCGTCGCCATCGACCCCGACGATCGGGGCGACGGTCTTGGGGAAAATGGCGGAAAGAGGCTCGGCATTGCCGATCTCGGAACGGTCGGCGGCGACATTGAAAATGTGCCGCATGGCGTCGACCGGCATCGTGTTTGAATAAAGATTACACATGGCATGACCCTAGGCGGGGTGCTGCGCGTTGCAAAGCCACTCTTGCGCCGAGACCCGCAAAAGCCCGCACATGCGCTGCCCTGCAGGAATAATGGGAAAGGTGAGAGGTTGGACAACGACCCAAGTGGGGCTCGTTATGGCTGCTTCCTTCCGGACCTGACCAGGTTGGCGAGGCACTCGCCCGCGCCAACCTCTCACGCTCTATTTAGGACGTGACGGCGCAGAGCGCAAGGTCTCAGAATGCCAGCCTGTAGCGGTCGAAACCGCCAGCGTCCGCGCCAAGATGCGTGATGTGCGTGCTCAGGTGATGCTTGGCTTCGGGTGCGGCGACAAAATGGGCGAAAGTGTCGGGGATTGCTGCAAAGCGCCAGTTCGGGCGCAGGATGTCGTCGATCACCTCCTTGTGCTGAAGTCCTGCGGTCAGCATGTCGCGGATCGGCCCGCGTGGCAAAAGCACGATGTCTTGGGGCGGGACCGGGGCAAAGCCGCCGCCGCCAAAGGCGCGGTAGCTGTTGGCCACCACGACGAAACGGTCCTCGGGGCGAACGGCCAGGCCCTTGTGCCGCAAGTCGGTAATCCGGTGCGCCGCGGGGGCCGTGATCCGTCCGCTGCTGTCATGCCGGGGCGGTTGTGTCAGGTCGATGACATAGCTCAGCCCGCAAAAGGCGTCGAAGACATAGGCGGGAAAGTCGGGGTTCAGCAGAGGCTGGTCGGCCCGGCCGGGGGTGATCTGATGATACCCCGAGACCGCCTGCTCAAGCCAGTTGATGATCTCTGCCCCGCTGCGCCGGACGATCACGGGCGTATCGGCATAGGGATAGATCGCGCAGACATCGCGTAATGACACAGGCCCAGGCGGAATGGCGACGTAATGCGCCGGGCCGCCCAGCCCCCCCGCCCGAAACGGGGACACGGCAGCGAGAATCGGCGCATCAATGTCGCCAAGTGCCGATTTTGCCGCCGCTATCAGCGCATCCCTCAAAAGCTGCCCCGGCAGGTCGGGTGCCACGCAGGCGAAATAGCTGTGGATCGGCACGGCGGTGCGGGCGACGGGCTGTCTGATCCGGCGCAAGGTCGCATCATGCGCGGGCTGCACGGCGGCGGTGATCCGGGCGCGGATCGGGCTGTCGGATCGCGCAGGATCGGCGTGGATCAGGCGGCTTTCGCTGGCGGCCACTGTCCAGCCATCCGCGCCATGCTGCACCGAAAGGTTGATCATGCCCAAGACATTCCCGTGAAACCCGGCCCCGACCGCGGGTTTGCCATGCAGCCGTCCCGCGACCGGATCGACAAAGGCGCTGGACGGGCGGGTTTTGTCGGGAAAACATTCATGGGTATGGCCGGTGAGGATCGCGTCGATACCCGGCACGGCGGCCAGCGGCACGGCGGCGTTTTCCATCCCCGGCTGGTGCTCTGCTGCGCCGATCCCCGCATGGCATAATGCGATGACGATGTCGGCACCGGCGGCCTTGATTTGCGGCACGATGTCCTGCGCGGCGGCCACAATATCGCGACTAGCGATTCTGTCGGCCAGCGTGACCCTGTCCCATTGGGTGACCTGCGGCGGCACGAAACCCACGACTCCGATCCGCACAGGGTGCAAATGGCCTTCGTCACAGGGCAGCATTCGGTCCAGCAGGGCAAAGGGCTGCGCGACCGCTGGTTCGTCCTGCCAGTCGATATTGCCGCAAAGCACCGCAAAAGGGGCGTCCTGCAGGACCTGCCTTAGAAAATCGAGCCCATAGTTGAATTCGTGATTGCCCAGAGCCACCGCATCATACCCCAGCGCGGAAAAGGCCGCGACCATGGGATGCGGGCCAAGTGGCATCCGTGCCTCGGCCACGGTATCGGCCAGCGGATTGCCTTGCAGAAAATCCCCGTTGTCGAACACCAGCGTCAAGGCCGAGGGGTCATCGCGCCAGCGCGTGATCTCGTCCGCCAACTGCAGCAGCCCGGTGGCGCTATCGGCGTGGTCGCTGAAGTAATCATAAGGCAGGATCTGCATATGCAGGTCGGTGGTTGCGAGGATACGCAGCCTGCCGTGACAGGCAGGTGACGGATCTTGCAGACTTTTTGAACCTCCCGCCATCATAAGGCAACCATAGCGGGAAATTCCGACGTGACCACAGGTTGACTGCGGAAAAGTTTGAACTTCATCCAAGGCCGTGTCATTTCGACCTGATGATGTTGAGCGAGACAGTGACATTTGGAGGCTCGGCGCTGGACCGGGCGGCGGGGTTGCGCGGTGATCCGGCGGCGGTGGCCGCGATGGATGGCGCACGGGCGATCCTGTTCTGGCGCGGCAAACCTCTGGTGATGGATGACGCGCTGGTGCAGGTGCCGCTGGATCATGCGGTGTTGGCCGATGCCGCCCCTGACCTGATATTGCTGGGGCGCGACGCGACAGGGCCGGTCCTTGCGGCCGATCTGTCGGGCTGGACGCCGCCCGATCTGGATATCACGCATCTGGACACGTTTCTTGACCCGTCCGAGCAAAAGCATCCGGCCATGCCTGCGGCGGCGGGTTTCGCCGAACTGCGCGCGATCATGACGCGGCTGTCGCCGCGTGACGCCGAATTGGCCGCCACCGCCAAGGCCGTGCTGGGCTGGCACCAGTCGCACGGGTTCTGCGCGCGCTGCGGCGCACAAAGCGTTGTGGCGATGTCGGGCTGGCAGCGCAATTGCCCCGCTTGCGGCGCGCATCATTTCCCGCGCACCGATCCTGTGGTCATCATGCTGATCACCCATGGCAATGCCGTGCTGGTGGGTCGGTCGCCGGGCTGGCCCGAGGGGATGTATTCCCTGCTTGCGGGTTTTGTCGAACCCGGCGAGACGATCGAAGCCGCCGTGCGCCGTGAAGTGCTGGAAGAGGCGGGCATCCGCGTCGGCGCGGTCCGCTATCTGGCCAGCCAGCCTTGGCCGTTTCCGGCCTCCTTGATGTTCGGCTGCGCAGGTGACGCGCTGGGCACAGACCTGACCATCGACCGGACCGAGATCGAGGATGCGCTTTGGGTCAGCCGCGAGGATATGGCGCTGTCATTCGCCGGGCTGCACCCCACGATCAAGCCCGCGCGCAAAGGCGCCATCGCGCATTTCCTGATCGAAAACTGGCTGGCCGACCGCCGCTATGACGGGCCTGCCGATGCGCCTTGAAACCCGCTCCGATATCGACGCACCGATTGATTTTGTCTTTGCGGGCGTCAGCGATTTTCCGGCTTTCGAGCGACGCGCCCTGCGCGAAGGGGCGGCCGTGACGCGGCAGGATACTGGTGCGGTGCAGGTTGGATCGGCCTGGGATATCGCCGTGCCGATGCGCGGGCGCGACCGTCGTTTTGCCGCCGTCCTGACAGCGATGACCGCGCCCGACGGCTATGTCGTGACCACGCAATCGGACGGGCTGACCATCACAACGCAGGTCGCGCTGATCGCCTTGGCGCGCAACAGCACGCGGGTCGCGGTGACAATCGACCTGGCGGCGCAGACGCTGACCGCGCGGCTTCTGGTGCAATCGCTGAAGCTGGCAAAAGGCCGCCTGACCGACCGGATCGCGGCGCGGGTGCAGGATTACGCGACGCGTATCGCCGAGGATTATCGCAAAAGCCGCTAGGCGGTGGCGGCTTCGTGGCGGCGCGCGGCGGCGGGATAGGTGCCCATGATCAGCAAATGATCGGTGAAATAACGCAATTCTTCCAGCGCAAGCTGGACGCTGCGGTCGTCAGGGTGGCCTTCGAT
>DAISXL010000025.1:11681-20467 GCA_036825855.1 Yoonia sp. | reverse complement strand
TCGTTGGCCAGCGCGATCTGCTTGGGGTGGATTGCCCATTTGCCGACCATGCCCAATGTGGCCGACCGGCGCGCCTGCGCGCGATAGCCTTCGTCATCGCTGAAATCGCCGAAGGGGCCGTCCACGGGCAACACGCCATGCGTCCGGCAGGCCGCGACAATCGCGGTCTGCGCCCAGTGCCACGGGTCGGAATAATGCCGCGTGTCACCATGCAGCATGTAATAGTTTTCCTGCGTCCCGCCGATGCCGGTGGTCTGCATCCCCATTGAGGCCGCGAAATCCGCAGCGCCCAGCGACATCGCCGCCATGCGCGGAGAGCTTGCTGCGATTTCTTCGACATGGGCGATACCGGCAGCCGATTCGATGATGACCTCGAAACTGATCGGTTTGGTCCGCCCCTTGGCGCGTTCGATGGCTGTGACCAGCGCATCCACGGCATAAACATCCGCCGCGCAGCCGACCTTGGGGATCATGATCTGGTCCAGCCTGTCGCCCGCCTGTTCCAGCACATCGACGACATCGCGGTACCAATAGGGCGTGTCCAACCCGTTGATCCGCACGCTCAGCGTCTTGCTGCCCCAATCGACGGTATTGATCGCCGCGATCACGTTGGCCCGCGCGCTGTCCTTGTCGGATGGCGCGACGCTGTCTTCCAGATCAAGGTTGATGACATCTGCCGCAGAGGCCGCCATTTTCGCGAACAGCTTGGTGTTCGATCCCGGGCCGAACAACTGGCAACGGTTTGGACGGGCAGGGGGGGCAGGCTGCAGGCGGAATGACATGGTAATCCTCTGGGTAGCAAAATTGCGCAACAGGTTTTCCGTTGGGTATAATATTGCGTCACGGGTCACAAGAGGTGTTTGCAACCGCAGCATTGCGGTTGCACGCCTGTCATCGGTTCAGGTTCAGACGCCTGCGGTCACAATCGCCTGCGCCAGCACCGGCACGCTTTGCGCGTTCAGCCCTGCCACGTTGAACCGGCTGTCACCCACCATATAAATGCCGTTCTCCGCCCGCATCGCGGCAACCTGTTCCGGCGTCGCCCCAAGGCGGCTGAACATCCCGCGATGATGGGCAAGGAAATCGAAACGGTTGGTGTTCGTCAGGCGCTTCAATTCATCGGCCAGTTGCTGGCGCAGGCCCAGCATGGACAGACGCGTCTCTTCCAGTTCCGCCTCCCATTCCACGCGCAGGGCAGGATCGGTCAGGATCGTGGTGACGGCCCGCGCCCCGTGATCGGGCGGAAAGGAATAGTTCTGCCGGTTCAAAAAGGCGAGGTTCTGCTGCGCCAGCGCCTGCTGGTCGGCATCCTTGGCGACGGCCATCAGCGCGCCGGTCCGTTCGCGGTAGATGCCAAAGTTCTTGGAACAGCTGGCGGCAATCAGGCAATTGTCGAACGCAGCCGCGATCTGGCGGGTGATCTGGGCATCCGCCTCGAGCCCGTCACCAAAGCCCTGATAGGCGATATCGACAAACGGCACAGCGCCACGGTCCTGCATCAGCGCGATGACCTGCGCCATCTGCTCTGCCGTCAGGTTCGCGCCCGTCGGATTGTGGCAGCAGCCGTGCAATAGCACGACATCCCCCGCCTTGAGCGCGCCCAGATCGGACATCATCCCGTCGAAATCCACCCCGCGTGTCGCGTTGTCGAAATAGCGGTATTCGGCCATCTTCATGCCAAGATACTTGATGATCGACGGATGGTTCGGCCAGGTCGGGTTCGACAGCCAGACGGTGGCATGCGGCGCCGCCATCCGGATCAGTTCCAGCGCCTGCCGGATCGCCCCTGTCCCGCCGGGGGTCGCCACACAGGCCACGCGGTCGGCCGCGATACTGTCGCCCAGCACCAGATCGCGCATCGCCGCCCCAAAGGCCGGATCACCGGCAAGCCCCGTATAGGCCTTGGTGGTCTGATCCGCCAAGATCCGGCGCTCGGCCTCTTTCACGGCACGCATCACGGGCGTGTTGCCGGTTGCGTCCTTGTAGACGCCGACGCCAAGGTCGATCTTGTCGCTGCGCGGATCGGCACGGTATTCGGCCATCAGCATCAGGATCTTGTCGGCGGGTTGGGGGTGCAGGTTGTGCAGCATCAGGCGGCTCCGGTTGCAAGGGGAAGATCGGCATACATGCCCCATTCGGACCATGACCCGTCGTAAAGCGCGTGATCGGTCTTGCCGATCCGGTCTAGGGCAAGCGACAGCACAGCCGCCGTGACCCCCGACCCGCAGGTCGTGATCGCAGGCTTGTCCAGATCGACGCCCGCATCGGTGAAAACCGCACGCAGCGCCGCGGGTGGCTTCATTGTGCCATCGGCCTCCAGCAGGTCCTGATAGAACACGTTGCGCGATCCCGGGATATGACCCGACCGCATGCCGGGGCGCGGCTCCGGCGTCTCGCCGCGAAACCGCCCGGGCGCGCGTGCATCGATGATCACGTGATCGCCCAGCTTGGCCGCACGCGCCACATCGGTCACATCGCGCACCATCTGCGCACGGCGCTGCACCGTCATGTGGCGGTCGCGGATCACGGGTGCGGCTGTGGTGACAGTCTTGCCCTCGGCCACCCACTTGGGCAGCCCGCCATCCAGCACGGCGACAGCATCATGCCCCATCAGCCGGAACAGCCACCAGACGCGCGCGGCCGAAAACAGCCCCGCCCCATCATAGACCACGACCTGATGCCCGTCGCCCACACCCATCGCGCGCATCCGCGACATGAATTTCTCGACCGGCGGTGCCATATGCGGCAGTTCCGACCGCAGATCGCTGATCTCGTCGATGTCAAAGAACCGCGCGCCGGGGATATGACCCGCCTGATATTCCGCCAGACCCGACCGTCCGGCGTCCGGCAGATACCAGCTTGCATCCAGAATACGCAGATCAGGGTCTTTGAGATGGTCCATCAGCCAGTCAGTGCTGACCAGCGTTCTGGTGTCATCCGGCGCGGGTTTGGTCATGACAGTGCCCTTTGATCACATGGATGCGTGACTATCGCGCAACCCGCATGGAAACAAGGGACCACCGCCCGCCCCGGTCCTGCCAACTTCTTTTTTCCAAAAATACTCCGGGGTGACCCCGGATAAAATCCGGGGGAGGGGCAGCGCCCCTTACTCCCCCTGCCGCAAAAGCCGCTGCTTCTGCCGGCCCCAGTCGCGGGCAGCCTCGGTCGCGCGTTTGTCGTGGTTCTTCTTGCCTTTGGCTGTCGCGATCTTCAGCTTCACCAGACCGCGGTCGTTGAAATACAAAACCAGCGGCACCAGCGTCATGCCTTCGCGCTTTGTCGCGTTCCAGAGCCGCGATAATTCCTTGCGGCTGACCAGCAACTTGCGCTTGCGGCGTTCCTCGTGGCTGAACATCGCGCGCTCGTAAGGCGCGATATAGGCATTGGTCAGCCACAATTCGCCGTTATCCACAGATGCATAGCTGTCCGCGATATTGGATTGGCCGACGCGCAGGGATTTCACCTCGGACCCGGTCAGGATGATCCCCACTTCCAGATCATCCTCGATGGCATAATCATAGCGCGCGCGCCGGTTCTCGGCGACGACCTTGTAGTTTGTCTTTTCGGTTTTCTTGGCCATAGTCGCCTTCAGATAGGCCAAGCCGGCCACACGCACAAGGTGGGCGCGCGCCCGCGCCAAGGATGGACGCCCGAAATGCCCCAGTTATCTGCCGTCCGCGCCGCCGTCACCCTGTCGTCAGGCAGGTGGGGCCGGTGATCCCTGTCCTTGACAACCGCCGCGCGCGGCATGTGTTTCTGGCGCGGCACGGGCTGGCAGAGCGGCCCTCCGGTGCAGGCACGGGGGTGGCGCTTGCAGCGGTGATCGACGCGCTCGGTTTCGTGCAGCTGGACAGCGTAAACACATTCGCCCGCGCGCATGATCTGATCCTGTGGTCCCGTCGCCAGCAGTACCGGCCAGCGGCGCTGCAAAACCTGCTGCACCGCGACCGGCAGGTGTTCGAACACTGGACCCATGACGCGGCGGTCATTCCGATAGACAGTTTCGCGCATTGGCGCCTGCGTTTCGCGCGTGACGAGGCGCGGCTGTCAGCGCGGTCGCAGGCGACGAGCGGCGACTTTCATCGCCGCATGGACACAGTGCTGCGCCAGATCGCGGATCACGGTCCTTGTACGTCGGGCGATGTCGGGCCGTCCGAGACCCGTGGGACGGGGGGCTGGTGGGACTGGCACCCGTCCAAATCCGCGCTGGAATTCCTTTGGCGGACGGGGCGGGTATCGGTGCTGCGGCGCGACGGGTTCACCAAGGTCTATGACCTGACCGAAAGGGTGATCCCCGCCGCGCATCTGTACCGCAGGCATGACCCGACCGACACGATCGACTGGTGTTGCACGGGGGCGCTGGACAGGCTGGGTTTTGCGACCAGCGGCGAGATTGCGGCCTTCTGGGCCACTGTCACCCCTGCCGAGGCGCGCGACTGGTGTGCGGCGGCATTGGCGGAGGGGCGCATTATCGCGGTCGACGTGGCGGGCGTTGATGGCAGCCTGCGGCGCAGCTTTGCCTGGCCCGACCTTCTCGATACGCCGCCCGCTGCCCCTGTGCCGCGCCTGCGCATCCTGTCGCCTTTCGATCCCGCCCTGCGCGACCGCAAACGGGCCGAGCGCCTGTTCGGCTTCCACTACCGGATCGAGATTTTTGTGCCCGCAGCACAGCGCAAATACGGCTACTACGTCTTTCCGGTGCTCGAGGGCGACAGGATCATCGGCCGGATCGACATGAAACGGAACGACGGCGCGCTGGTGGTGCGCGCCTTCTGGCCGGAACCGGGGGCGCGCCTTGGCGCGGGGCGATTGCGCGCGCTGGATCAGGAATTGCGCCGTGCGGCCGTGTTTGGCGGTTGTCAGGACGTGATCTACGACCCTGACTGGCTCCGCCAGCCGCTCGCGTGATATCTGCTAGCTCAGCAGACCCGCGTGCACCATCGCGGCGCGCATCTTGGCCTTGGTCGCATCCGTGAGCGGGGTCAGCGGGCTGCGCACCTCATCGCTGCAAAGGCCCAGCAGCGACATGCCGTATTTCGCCCCTGCCACGCCGGGTTCGGTAAAGATCGCCTCGTGCAACGGCATCAGGCGATCAAGCTGCGTCAGCGCCTTGGCGTAATCGCCGGCCAAGGTGCTTTCCTGAAACGCGGCACAAAGCGCGGGGGCGACGTTGGCCGTGACCGAAATGCAGCCCACCCCGCCATGCGCGTTAAAGCCGAGTGCGGTGGCATCCTCGCCCGACAATTGCACGAAATCATTGCCGCAGCGCAGGCGTTGCTTGGGCACGCGGGCCAGATCGCCGGTCGCGTCCTTGACCCCGATGATCATCGGGTGCTGCGCCAGTTCGCCCATCGTATCGGGCGTCATGTCCACGACGGACCGGCCGGGAATGTTGTAGATGATGATCGGCAGGCCGCAATCGGCGGCGGCGGTGAAATGCGCGATCAATCCAGCCTGTGTCGGCTTGTTGTAATAGGGGGTCACGACAAGGGCTGCATCGGCGCCCGCGTGTTTCGCGGCTTCGACCAGACGCACGGTTTCGATCGTGTTGTTCGATCCGGCACCCGCGATCACGGGAATACGGCCTGCGGCCTCTTGCACGGTGATCTGCACGACCATGTCATGTTCTTCATGGGTCAGGGTCGGGCTTTCGCCGGTGGTGCCGACAGGCACCAAGCCGTGACTGCCTTGGTCCACATGCCAGTTCACCAGCTTTTTCAGCGTCGCAACATCCACCTGACCGTTTGCGAACGGTGTGACGAGTGCGGGGATGGAGCCCTTGAACATGCGACGTTTCCTTGTGTGCGGGACGATTCCCGTCTTGGCGAAATCGCGCGGACCCTAGACGCCTTTGCGGCGGATGCCAAGTTTGTCAGTTGCCTTGGCGCACCGCTGGTTTACCCTGCACCAAAACAAGCAAGAGCGGTGATCCTGATGCGTCTTTCGGCACTCTGCCTTCTGTCTTTCGCTGTCGCAACGCCGGTTGCCGCGCAGCGGGCGGACCAGACCGCCGTGGCTGCCGTGGCAGTCGCGGGCGACGATTGGGACGCCGCTTATCTGCTGGCCGCGACCGCCGATCCGGTCGCACGCGATGTGTTGACATGGCTGCGCCTGCGCGCGGGCGAGGCGGAATTCGGCGATTACTTGTCCTTTGCCGCCGCACGCCCCGACTGGCCCGGCCTGTCGCAACTGCGCCGCGCCGCCGAGGCGGTGATCCCCCCCGATGCCGACCCGCAGACCGTCATCGCGTGGTTCGACGCCACACCTCCCGCGACAGGCGCCGGCGTCGTCCGGCTGGTCGAGGCCATGACCGCCGCAGGGCAGACCGAGGCCGCCGAGAGTGCCTTGCGCGAAGCCTGGCTGACGCTGGGGTTGGACGAAGACGGCCATGCCGTGATGATGGCAAGCTTTGCAGACAGGCTCACCCCTTGGCACGCCGCCCGCGCGGATGCCCTGCTCTGGCGCGGGCGCACCAGCGATGCCGCCCGCCTGCTACCGGTGCTGCCCGAGGATCAACGCGCCCTGACCGCCGCGCGCATCGGCTATGCCAATGGCACCGACAACATGCTGCCCCTGTTCAACGCCGTGCCAGCGGCGCTGCGTGACACACCCGGCCTCCTTTATGCCCGCTATAGCTGGCTGGCCGCGCGCGGCGACTGGACCGACGCGACCGAGGTGCTGCGCGCGCAATCGACCAGTGCGGCAGCCTTGCAGGAGCCGTTCCGCTGGTCGGGCTACCGGCAGGTGCTGGCGCGCTGGCACATGCGCGAAGGCCGCGCCGATCTGGCCTATGCGTTGGCCGCGAACCATTTCCTGACCGAGGGTGAGGCTTTTGCCGATCTCGAATGGCTCGCAGGCTATATATCGCTGATCTATCAGGGCAATCCCGTGCAGGCGCTGACCCATTTCGAGACGGCAGCAGCGCGTGTGTCGGGCCCGATTTCGGTGGCGCGGATGAATTACTGGATCGGGCGCGCGCAGGATGTGAAGGGCAACACGGACCTTGCCGGTGCCGCCTATGCGCGCGCGGCGGACCATCAGACGACGTTCTATGGCCTCTTGGCCTCGGAGCGGATCAACCGGCCGCTGGATGCGGCCTTGGTCGGGGCGGATGTCGCGTGGCAGGGCGCGCCCGTATTCGACGACGACCTGACCCGCGCCGCGCTGATCCTGCTCGAAGGGGGCGAACGCGGGGCGGCCGTGACCTTTTTTGCCGCCCTTGGCGAACGGCTGGAGCCTGACGCCTTGCGCGCGCTGGGGGCTTATCTTTCGTCGATCGGCGAGGAGTATTATACCCTGTTGCTGGGCAAGACCGCCGCGACGCGGGGCATCGTCTTGCCGGAAATCTACTATCCTGTGCATGATCTGGCGCAGATGGACCTGCCGGTTGATCCGGCGCTGGCGCTGTCGATTGCGCGGCGCGAAAGCGAATTCAACATCGGCATCGCCAGCCCTGTCGGCGCGCTGGGCCTGATGCAGGTCATGCCCGCCACGGCGGAAGAGGTCGCAGGCTGGCTGAACCTGCGCTATTCGCGCGCGCGGCTGACCAGCGACTGGCAATATAACGCGACGCTGGGCGCGGCCTATCTGGCCTATCTGCAGGATGAATTCGGCCCCAGCCCCGTGATGATCGCCGCTGGCTATAACGCCGGTGCAAGCCGCCCCCAGGCCTGGATGCGCGAACGCGGCGACCCGCGCCTGCGCGAGATGGACGTGATCGACTGGATCGAACATATCCCCTTTGTCGAGACCCGCAATTACGTGCAGCGCGTCACCGAAAGCCTGCCGGTCTATCAGGCGCGGTTAAGCGGGCAGGCGGGGCCGGTGCAGTTTACGGCGCTGCTGATCGGGCAGAAACCGGTGTTGCGTCCCGTGGCACGGCCAGAGCGGGATTAAAAACTTCCATGCCTCCGGCGGGGATATTTTTACTCGGAAGATGAGGCTTTCTGGCGGGCGCGCCACAACGTGAACAGCCCGGCACCCACGACGATTGCCGCACCGATGGCGACGTTGGGGCGGATCGTCTCGCCCATCAGACCGACGCCGATGATGCTGGCGAACACCAGTTGCAGATAGGCAAAGGGCTGGACCGCGCTCGCTTCGGCGACCTCGTAGACCTTGATGAGCAGCCAGTGCGCGGCAGCCCCCGTGATGCAGAGCGTGATCATCCAGCGCCAGTCGGATGCGCTCATCGGTTCCCAGAACCACACGCCGACAACGGTCATCACCACCGCCCCCGACGTGCCGGTCCAGAAGAACGAGGTCGTCGTATTGTCCTGCCGCGCCGCATAGCGCGTCAAAAGCCCGTAAAGCGCGAACATGAAGGCGGACGCCAGCGGGATCGCGGCGGCGGGCGAAAACACCGCAAAGCCCGGTTGCAGGATCACCAGCACGCCGATGAAACCGATCCCGATCGCAGCCCAGCGCCGCCAGCCCACGCTTTCGCCCAGAACAGGGCCGGACAGCGCCGCGATCAGCAGCGGATAGCAGGCAAAGATCGCATGGCTTTCCACCAGCCCCAGATAGACGAAGGCCGTGACCATGACGCAGATTTCCAGCGCGAGCAGCGTGCCCCGCGCGATCTGCAAGAGCGGCTGTCTGGTGCGTGCCGCAGCCCGGATCGACCCCGATTGCCGCCGTGCGATGGCGATGACGAAGGCGGCGAAAAACCAATAGCGGATCATCACGATCATGATGACGTTGTTGTTCGCGGCCAGATGCTGTGAAATCCCGTCCTGTATCGCGAAGATGAAGGTCGTAAGGATCATCAGCATGATCCCGAGCCT
>DAISXL010000025.1:4711-11581 GCA_036825855.1 Yoonia sp. | reverse complement strand
CGTCCTGTATCGCGAAGATGAAGGTCGTAAGGATCATCAGCATGATCCCGAGCCTTGTGTTAGTCTGCATCTGGCATCCTTGCGCGGGTCATGTGCCGCTTGCGCCCATATCCGGGGTTGCGGGTGACGGTAAACCCTGCCTCGGCCAATGCGCGCCGGATATGACCCGCCGCGCTATAGGTCGCCGCCGTCCCGCCTGCGCGGGTATGTTTCGCCACTGCCTGCAGCAGCGCGGGTTCCCAAAGCTCGGGGTTCTTGGCGGGGGAAAAGCCGTCGAGATACCAGACATCCGCCAGCCCCTGCCAGGCGGGCAGTGTCCGGCGGGCATCGCCGATGATGACGTCCAATGTCAGCCCGTCCTCCAGCGCAATCCGCCCCGCGTCCGGTGTCCATGCTGCCAGTAACCGCGCGGCGTAACCCGCCAGCGTCGGGAAATGCGCAAGCGCTGTCCCCATATCCGCCGGTGCCATCGGAAAAGCCTCGAACGATGTGAAGCTCACCGTGCCGGACCTGCCCGCCTGCACCCATGCGTCCCATGTCACCAGCAGGTTCAGACCCGTGCCAAAACCCAGTTCTGCAATCCGCAGATCCCCGCCGAACCGCGCGGGCAGGTCGTTGCCGTCCAGAAATACATGCCGCGTTTCCGCCAAGCCGTCCTCGAGCGAGAAATACGGGTCGTCGAAATCGCGCGCGATCGGCACCCCGCCGCGCCAATCGAGTTTTGCTGTCTGGTCTGTCATGCCGGTCTGCCCTAGGTCGGGGGCATCATTGAGGCGAAGGGCAGGGAATGGCAATTGCTGATATCACGGTGATGGGGGCGGGGGTGTTCGGCCTGTCGGTGGCTTTTGCCTGCGCGCAGCGCGGGGCAAAGGTGCAGGTGATCGACCCTGCCGGTGTGGCGGCGGGGGCCAGCGGGGGCCTTGTCGGTGCGCTTGCCCCGCATGTGCCCGAACACTGGAACGACAAGAAGGCGTTTCAATTCGACAGCCTGATCATGGCGGAACAGTTCTGGGCGGATGTCGCCGCGCTGACGGGGGCCGAAACCGGCTATGCCCGCACGGGGCGTTTGCAGCCTCTGGCGGATGAAAGTGCCGTGGCGCTGGCGCGCGCGCGCGGGGCATCTGCCAAGGACCTGTGGCAAGGTCTGGCGACATGGCAGGTCGAACCTGCCACCGATGCACCGTGGATGCCGCCATCGCCCAGCGGCTACGTGGTGCGCGACACGCTGTCCGCGCTGGTGCATCCCCGCCGTGCGACGCGCGCCTTGGCGGAGGCCGTCACAGTCTTGGGCGGCAAGTTTCTGCGCGACGGTGCACCAGAGGGCAAGGTCGTCTGGGCCACCGGCTGGGCGGGCATGCAGCAGATCGGCGGCAATGGCGTGAAAGGGCAGGCAGCCTTGCTGCGCCATGATGCGGCTGGCAGCCCGCAACTCTTTGCTGACGCGCTGCACATCATCCCGCATCTGGACGGCACGGTCGCCATCGGGTCCACCTCGGAGCGGGATTTCACCGATCCCGCCAGCACTGATGCCGCCCTTGATGACGTGATCGCGCGGGCCATCGCCGCCTTTCCGGTGCTGCAAGGTGCGCAAATCATCGCCCGCTGGGCCGGTGTGCGCCCCCGCGCGCCCAGCCGCGCGCCGGTTCTGGGCCATCACCCGACGCGGGCGGGGGCCTATATCGCCAATGGCGGCTTCAAGATCGGCTTTGGCATGGCGCCCAAGGTTGGACAGGTCATGGCCGATCTGCTGCTGGAAGATAAAGACGCTATCCCCGACGGATTTCGCGCCTCTTCCCCCATCTTCCGAGCCTAAATATCCCCGCCGGAGGCTTTAAAGTTCTTAAAGCGGCATATGCCGGTTCACGTCCTTGTAGAGCAGATAGCGGAAAGGCCCCGGCCCGCCCGCATAACAGGCCTGTGGGCAGAAGGCGCGCAGCCACATGAAATCACCCGCCTCGACCTCAACCCAGTCCTGGTTGAGCCGGTAGACCGCCTTGCCTTCGAGCACGTAAAGCCCGTGTTCCATCACATGGGTCTCGGCAAACGGGATCACCCCGCCCGGTTGCAGGGTCACGATATTGACATGCATGTCGTGGCGCATATCGGCAGGGTCCACGAAACGGGTTGTGGCCCAAGCGCCGTTTGTGTCGGGCATGGCGATGGTGGTCGCCGCTGTCTCGTCGGTGACAAAAGCCTCGGGTGCCGCGATGCCATCGACCGCGCGATAGGTCTTGCGCACCCAGTGGAACGTTGCGGGCACATCGGTGCCGTTGCGCAGCTGCCAGTCGCAGCCTGCAGGCAGATAGGCATAGCTGCCGGGGCGCATCGCGTGATCGGTGCCCGCGATCGCCAGCGTGAACCCGCCTTTGACCACGAAGATCACGCCTTGCGCGGCTGTGTCCGTCTCGGGCCGCGTGCTGCCGCCACCGGGGGCCACCTCCATGATATACTGGCTGAAGGTTTCCGCGAACCCCGACAAAGGCCGCGCCAGCACCCAGGCGCGGGTCTTATCCCAGAACGGCAGGTTGCTGGTGACGATATCGGTCATCACCCCTTTGGGGATCACGGCATAGGCGGTGGTGAACACCGCACGCCCCGTCAGCAGATCGGTTTGCGGGGGCAGGCCGCCCATGGGTGCGTAATACTGGGTCATGGCAGGCTCCGGTTCAGAAGGGGGCAAGCGTGATGCCTGCCTGGCTCAGGTGGTCGCGCAACGCCCGCGCCGAGGCAACGGCACCGGGCGTGTCGCCATGCAGGCAGATCGTGTCGATCCGGCAGGGGATGTGCTTGCCGCTTTCCGCGATGATCGCGCCCGCCTGCACCATGGCAAGGATGCGCGGGCCGATGACCGCCGGATCATGCAGCACCGCCCCCGGCAGGCGGCGGTCGACCAGTGTCGCATCGTCGGCATAGGCGCGGTCGGCGAAAATCTCGCCCGCCCAATGGCACCCCAGTTCACGCACGGCACTTTCCTGCGCGGTCGCGGCCAGCACCATAATCACAAGGTCAGGATCAACATCGAGCGCGGCCTGATAGCAGGCCTTTGCAAGCGCCACATCGACCGAGGCCATATTCGCCAGCGCCCCGTGCAGTTTCAGATGCCGGATGCGCCCGCCCGCGCGCCGCGCCATCGCCTGTGCCGCACCCAGTTGATAGGCGACGGCATTGGCGACTTCCTCTGCAGGGATCGGCAGGTTGCGCCGCCCGAAGCCTTTGAGATCGGCGAAACCCGGATGTGCGCCCATGCTCACGCCGCGCGCGACAGCCTGCCGCATCGTGCGGTCCATCACGTCGGGATCGCCTGCATGAAACCCGCAAGCCACATTGGCCGAGGTGATGATATCGAGCAAAGCCGCGTCATCCCCCATCGTCCAGGGGCCAAAGCTTTCGCCCATATCCGCGTTGAGATCCACTTTGAGTGCCATGTCCGATCCGTTCTTCCTCGCCGCCTTGGGCGGCACCGCGCCTATGTTGTTAACGCACCTCATGGGCGATGTCATGCAGGTCATCCTAAGGGCACTGCCATTGGTCTTGTCGCGATGATATGATGGTGATCGGTCGCTTGCATCTGGTATCGCGGACACAGGCGCACTACTTAGACGGCTTGGTCCACGTGTTTTGACAACCGGACAAAAAGGAAAACCGATGGCTGGCGCGACACCCCCCGATCAGACCGGGAAACTGCAATTCGACACCGACAAGGGGTCCGGGCGGTCCAAGTGGATCGCGGGGCTTTTGGCGCTTGCGCTGATCGGCTGGATGGGCAGCGGGGCGGTGATGCCAAGTGCAGATCCGCAGGACAGCGCTGTCGCTGATGTGGCGGACCGTGCCGTCAGCGTCGCAGTGATCGATTCGGTGGCGCAGGATGTGCCGCTGGTGCTGACCGCCGAAGGCCAGTCCATCCCGGACCGCGCAGCCACCATCAGTGCCAAGGCCGATGGGCAGATTGCAAGCGTGGCTGTCGCCCGCGGTGATCTGGTGACCGCCGGACAGGAAATCGCCCGCATCGACGCAGGCATTGCCGAGGCGCAGCTGGTGCAGGCGCAGACCCAACTGGCGCAGGCACAGCGCGATTACGACAACGCTTTGGCCTTGCAGGATCGTGGCATCGCCACCGAAGACCGCGTATCGCAGGCCCGCGCCGCCCGCGCCGCGGCCGAGGCTGCGGTGACATCGGCGCAAGAGCAGCTGCGCAATACCATCGTGATCGCGCCTTTTGCGGGGCGGTTGAACGATCTGGCGGTCAATGTCGGCGAATCCGTCGAAAGCGGCACGGTTGTCGCTGAAGTCTTGGACAACGATCCGCTGACGGTCGTCGTGCAGGTTCCGCAACAGGCGCTGTCGCGCTTGCAGACAGGACAGGACGCGCAGGTCTCTTTCATCACCGGAGAGGAAAAGGCTGGGACGGTCGCCTTTATCGGGGCCAATGCCGATGAACAGACGCGCACCTTCCGCGTCGAGGTGGTCGTCGACAACCCCGACAGCGTCATGCCTGCAGGGCTGAGCGCGCGCGTCGCCATGCCGACAGGGCAGGCGCGCGGGCATTTCGTGTCGCCGGCGGTCTTGTCGCTGGGTGCAAACGGCGATCTGGGGATCAAGACGGTGGACGAGGACAACCGCGTTGTGTTCACCGAGGTGCAGATCGTGCGCGCGCAGACCGACGGCATCTGGATTGCAGGCCTGCCGGACGAGGCGCGGATCATCACCGTCGGCCAAGGGTTCGTCAATCAGGGTGATCCCGTGCAGCCGCGCGCGCCGACACAGGAACAGACCGCCTTGGTGCAGCCATGAACAGCCTGATCGATTCCGCCTTTGACCGCAGCAAGGTCGTCAGCCTTGTGCTGGGCTTTCTGTTGCTGGTCGGGGCGTTCGCCTACATCGCGATCCCCAAGGAAAGCAATCCCGAAGTCACGATCCCCGTTGTCTATGTCTCGACCTCGCTGGACGGCATTTCACCGCAGGACGCTGAGGACGTGCTCGTCCGGCCGATGGAAACCGAATTCGCCTCATTGACGGGCCTGAGCACGATGATCGCCAAGGCGGGCGAGGGGTTTGCCACCGTCCAGCTGGAATTCGAGCCCGGTTATGACGCGGGTCAGGCGCTGGATGACGTGCGCCAAGCCGCCGACCGTGCCGAAAACGACCTGCCCGACAGCGTGAACCTGACCGTGACCGAGATCAACACGGCGCTGTTCCCGATCCTGACGGTGATCCTGTCCGGCCCGGTACCCGAACGAACGCTGAACGCGATCGCCGACAACCTGCAGGACGAGATCGAAGCATTGGGCGGCGTGCTCGAGGTGGATGTGGCGGGCAAGCGCGACGAACTCCTCGAAGTGCTGATCGACCCCACCGTGTTCGAGACCTACAATCTGTCTTTCGACGAATTGATCGGGTCGATCACGCGCAACAACCAGCTGATCGCCGCCGGTGCCATCGAAAGCGAGGCGGGGCGCATCGTTCTCAAGGTGCCGGGCCTGATCGAAAACGTGCAGGATGTGATGGATTTGCCGATCATCACGCGCGGCCAGACCGTCGTGACTTTTGCCGATGTCGCCACGATCCGCCGCACGTTTGAAGATCCCGCAGGCTTTGCGCGCATCGACGGGCAGCCCGCACTGGCGCTTGAAATCAAGAAACGCTCGGGCGCCAATATCATCGACACCGTGGACGAAGTGCGCACCGTGATCGAGAGCGCCCGCGCCGATTGGCCCGATAGCGTCGAGATCAGCTATACGCTCGACGAAAGCGAAACCGTCAAGACCATGCTGTCCGACCTCGAGGCGAACGTCATCGCGGCGATCATCCTTGTGATGATCGTTGTCGTCTATGCGCTGGGCCTGCGGTCGTCGTTGCTGGTCGGGCTGGCTATTCCCGGTGCGTTCCTCTCGGGTGTGGCGGTGCTGTATTTCATGGGGCTGACGATGAATATCGTCGTGCTCTTCTCGCTCATCCTTGTGGTGGGGATGCTGGTGGACGGGGCCATCGTCACCGTCGAACTGGCCGACAGATACCTGCACGAAGGCGACAGCCCCAGAGCCGCCTATGCCCGCGCCGCAAAACGCATGGCCTGGCCCATCATCGCCTCGACCGCGACCACGCTTTGCGTGTTCTTTCCGCTGTTGTTCTGGACGGGCGTCGTGGGCGAATTCATGAAATTCCTGCCGATCACCGTGATCGTCACGCTGTCGGCATCGCTTTTCATGGCGCTCATCTTCATCCCCGTCGTGGGCGGCATGATCGGCAAGCGGCAAGGGCAGACCGCCAAGGCCAAAGCCCAGCTTTACGCCGCCGAAAAAGGCGATCCGCGCCAGATGACCGGGTTCATGGGTGGCTATATCCGCGTGCTGGAATGGTCGATCCTGCGGCCATGGACCACGCTGTCGCTGGCGATGATCGCGCTGGTTGCGTCTTTTGTGGCTTATGGTCACTTTGGCAACGGGCTGACCTTCTTTCCCGATGTCGAACCTGATTATGCGCAAGTCGAGATTCTGGCCAAAGACAATTTCTCGGTCTACGAACAGGACGCCCTTGTCCGCGAGGTGGAATCGCGGTTGTCAGCCTATGACGAGGTCGCCAGCATTTATGCCCGTTCTGGCGGGTCGCGCGAAAGCGGTGACGTTATCGGCGCGCTGCAGCTGGAGCTGACCGATTGGGACACCCGCCGCCCAGTCGCCCTGATCGCCGAGGATATCCGCACCGAGATGGGCGCCATTCCGGGGATCGAGGTGCAGGTCCAGACAAGCGCTGGTGGGCCGGGCGGTGGCAAGCCGGTGAACCTTGAAATCTTCAGCCGCGACACCGCCGCGCAGACTGCCGCGGTCGAGGCGATCCTGGCCGAGATGGACCAGCTTGGCGGGTTCATCGACG
>DAISXL010000025.1:0-4611 GCA_036825855.1 Yoonia sp. | reverse complement strand
GCCGCGGTCGAGGCGATCCTGGCCGAGATGGACCAGCTTGGCGGGTTCATCGACGTGATCGATTCGCGCCCCAGCCCCGGTGTGGAATGGCAGATCAGCGTCAACAGGTCCGAGGCCGCGCGCAGCGGTGCCGATGTGGCCTTGCTTGGTCAGGCGGTGCAACTGTTGACGCGCGGTATCAATGTCGCCAACTACCGCCCCGAGGATGGCGACGGCGAGGTCGACATCGTCGTGCGTTTCCCCGCCGACAGCCGCACACTGGCCGAACTCGAGGCTTTGCGCGTGCCGACCTCGGTCGGGCTGGTGCCGATTTCCAATTTCGTGTCGTTCAACCCCGCCCCCCGCAGTGGCGTCATCACCCGCATCGACCAGTCGCGCGTGCTGACGATTTCCGCGGATGTCGCGCCCGGCGTGCTGGCCAATGACCAGACGCTGGCGCTGCAAGCGGCGATCGACAGGTTGGACCTGCCCGACAGCGTATCCGTCAATTTCGGAGGCGAGGCCGAGGATCAGGCGGAATCCATGATCTTCCTGATCGGGGCATTCCTGTCTGCCATCGGGCTGATGTTCCTGATCCTGCTGACGCAATTCAACAGCTTTTGGCAGGCTTTCGTTGTGATGTCGGCCATCGTGTTCTCGGTCGCGGGGGTGCTTTTGGGGCTGATGATCACGGGCCGGCCCTTTGGCGTCGTCATGGGCGGCATCGGGGTGATCGCGCTGGCGGGGATCGTGGTGAACAACAACATCGTGCTGATCGACACGTTCAACGAACTGCGCGCACAGGGGCTTTCCTCTCTCGAGGCGGCGTTGCGCACAGGCGCACAGCGCCTGCGGCCGGTCGTGCTGACGTCGGTGACGACGGCGCTGGGGCTGCTGCCCATGGTGATCGGGCTGAACATCAACTTTTTCACGCGCGAGATTGTCTACGGCGCGCCGTCGACGCAATGGTGGACAGAACTGTCCAGCGCCATCGCCGGCGGGCTGGTGTTTGCAACGATCCTGACCTTGCTGGTGACACCCGCGATGCTGATGCTGGGTGAAAAGCGCGCCAAGCGGTCGATGCCGAACACGGCCCTTGCCCCGGCAGAGTGATCAGGCCGGAAGGATCAGGCGCGCCGCCCGTTCGGCGGCGGCCAGCGCCCCTTCGATCAGGCCACCGTTGTCGGTGGTCAGTTCCGCGCTGGCAAAGATGATCCGGTGATCCGCGACCCGCTGCACGGCTGGTGGCAGCAGATAGGCTGGATGCCCCATTGGCGACGTGGCGTCTGCAGGGGTGGCGGTAAAGGTCTCGCGCGACCAGTCCATAATGTGCAGCGCGCGCGGCGACGCGGCCTGCGGCCCGAACAGGTTGACCAATTGCGCGATCACAGGGGCGCGCAGGTCGGTCTGTGCGCGCAGGTCAGCAGGGACACCCACAAAGCCGAACAACGCCCCCAAATGGCCGTTTGCAGGGCTCGCATCATGGATTTCCGCCAATGGGCCACGCCTGCTGGCCGCATCGCCGGACAGTCCGTCCTTGCGCCAGAAGGGGGTATCGTAAACCGCGACGCATTTGGCATGGGCGCCCATCCAGACCGGAACCGCCGCCAGCGCCTGATTTGCCGTGGCATGCAGGTCGGGGGTGAAGGTCAGCCTTGCGGCCAGCCGTGGCGGAATGGCGATGACGATCCTGTCCGCGCTGATGCTGCGCCCGTCCTGCAAGCTGACGCCACTGTCCGACACCCGTTGTGCCACGGCACCCGTCAGTAGCCGCGCGGGGTCGAGTTGCGCGACAAGGGCGTCCACCAGCGCGCCAGTGCCGCCCGTGATCCGCAGCGATCCGGCCATCGACATGAAGCCTTGGTCGCGGATCACCTGTCCGTCCGATTGTTCGTAAAGCTGCGCGCCTATGGCGTGCTGGTCAAACAGCGGCAGCCGCAGCAGGTCGCACAGGGCTGCGACCCGCATCTGTCCGGGCCAGACCCATGACGGCCCCAGATCGAATGCGTCGCCGTCCAGATGCAGCGATGTGATCCGCCCGCCGAGACGGTTGCGCGCCTCGACAAGCAGAAAATCCTGCCCCGCCATCTGTAGCCGATGGGCGAGCGCGAGGCCGGTCAGGCCACCACCGATTATGAGGGTTGAGGTTTTCATCAGCGGCCCCCTTGCCGTGCAATGGCCGCGAAAAAGGGGCGCAGCCGGAAAACCGGCTGCGCCCTGTTATCGTTACTTCAGATCGAAACGGTCCAGTTCCATGACCTTGGTCCAGGCCTGCACAAAGCGACCGACAAAACGTTCGGCCTGATCGTTCTGGGCATAAACCTCGGCGATGGCGCGCAGTTGCGAGTTCGAGCCGAACACCAGATCGACGCGCGTGCCGGTCCATTTCACCGCACCGGTGGCGCGGTCACGGCCTTGGAACGCGTTCTCATCACCAGCGACAGGGGTCCAGTCATAGGCCATGTCGGTCAGGTTGACGAAAAAGTCGTTGGTCAGCGTGCCGGGGTTTTCGGTCAGCACACCGTGGCTGGTGTTGCCGTAGGTCGCCCCCAGAACGCGCAGGCCACCGACCAGCGCGGTCATTTCGGGTGCGGACAGGCCCAGCAGTTGCGCACGGTCCACCAGCAGCTTTTCAGCGGCCACCGACAGGCCGGGCTTGAGGTAGTTTCGGAAACCGTCTGCGACGGGCTCCATTACCTCGAAGCTTTCGGCATCGGTCTGTTCGGCGGTCGCGTCAGTGCGGCCAGGTGTGAACGGCACCGAAACGTCGTGACCCGCAGCCTTGGCCGCAGCCTCAATCGCGGCAGAGCCACCCAGCACGATCAGATCGGCCAGCGACACGCGCTTGTTGCCGGTCTGCGCCGCGTTGAACGCGCTTTGCACACCTTCGAGCGCTGCCAGCACCTTGGACAGTTCGGCAGGTTCGTTGACGGTCCAGTCCTTTTGCGGGGCCAGACGGATGCGCGCGCCATTGGCGCCGCCGCGGTTGTCCGACCCGCGGAAGGTCGAGGCCGAGGCCCAGGCCGTGCGCACCAGTTCCTGCACCGACAGACCTGTCGCCATGATCTGCGCCTTGAGTGCTGTCACATCGGCGGCGTCGATCAGGTCGTGATCGACAGCAGGGATCGGGTCCTGCCAGATCAGGTCTTCGGCGGGGACTTCGTTGCCAAGATACAGCACCTTCGGCCCCATGTCGCGGTGGGTCAGCTTGAACCATGCGCGGGCATAGGCATCGGCGAAAATCTCGGGGTTTTCGTGGTAATGCTTGGAAATCCGTGCGTATTCGGGGTCGAGTTTCAGCGCCATATCGGCGGTGGTCATCATCGGCGCATGGCGGCGCGCGGGATCATGGGCGTCAAGCACCGCATCCGACATCGCCCCATTGGCGGGGCGCCACTGATGCGCACCGGCGGGGCTTTTCGTCAGTTCCCAGTCATTGCCGAGCAGGGTGTCAAAATAGCTCATGTCCCAAGTGGTCGGCGTTGGTGTCCAAGCGCCTTCGATCCCGCTGGTCGTGGTGTGCACACCTTTGCCGGTGCCGAAACCGTTCTTCCAGCCGAAGCCCATCTGGTGGATCGGCGCGCCTTCGGGTTCGGGGCCGACTAGGGCTGCGTCACCCGCACCATGCGACTTGCCGAAGGTATGGCCACCGGCGACCAATGCGACGGTTTCCTCGTCGTTCATCGCCATCCGCGCGAATGTTTCGCGGATGTCGCGGGCCGAGGCCAGCGGGTCGGGGTTGCCGTTCGGGCCTTCGGGGTTGACGTAGATCAGACCCATCTGCACGGCGGCCAGCGGGTTTTCCAGCTCGCGGTCGCCCTTGTAGCGGGTGTCGCCCAGCCATGTATCCTCGGTGCCCCAATAGATGTCTTCTTCGGGTTCCCAGATATCGGCACGGCCGCCGCCGAAACCGAAGGTCTTGAAGCCCATGGATTCCATCGCGACGTTGCCCGCAAGGATCATCAGGTCGGCCCAGGAAATCTGGTTGCCGTATTTCTGCTTGAGCGGCCAGAGCAACCGGCGTGCCTTGTCGAGGTTGCCGTTGTCGGGCCAGCTGTTCAGCGGCGCGAAGCGCTGTGTGCCGGACCGCGACCCGCCGCGCCCGTCAGCGGTGCGGTAGGTGCCGGCGCTGTGCCATGCCATGCGCACGAAGAACGGGCCGTAATGGCCGTAGTCCGCAGGCCACCAGTCCTGGCTGTCGGTCATCAGCGCGGTCAGGTCCTGTTTCAACGCCTGCAGGTCGAGTTTCTTGAACGCGTCGGCATAATTGAAATCTTCGCCCATCGGGTCGAGCGCGGGCGCGTTCTGGTGCAGGATGCGCAGGTTCAACTGGTTGGGCCACCAGTCGCGGTTGCCGCGTGTGCCGGTCGTCGTGTTCAGCCCGACGCCATGCATGACTGGGCATTTTCCAACATCATTTCCGTCCATGATTCTCTCTCCGATCGTGTTGTGGCAAAGAAGGTTTGCAACGCTGCCGCCAGACTGGCGAGCGCTATTAGAATCTTTCTAACATACCCATGCCATTTGTTTAAGTTGCAATTTGTAATAGTTTCGATAACTTCAGGTTATGAATATCACACTCAAACAGCTGCGCTATTTCGAGGCGCTGGCCCGCCACGGCCATTTCGGGCG
>DAISXL010000024.1:3049-20810 GCA_036825855.1 Yoonia sp. | reverse complement strand
AGGGCGGGTCACTGACTGGATTTCGAGCTGGTAGCCTTCGGGATCGCGGAACACAAAAGCGCGGATGACCAATTGGTCATTCACGAACAAAGGCGACAGATCGGGCAGCGCAAGGCTGTCGATATAGCGATGCCATGCGTCCACACCGGGAACACGAATGCAGAGCTGGACCGGCTTGACCGGCGCCCATTTGTTCATGCCGCGGGTTTCATCGACAAGGCCGACATGCGCGCCGGGGCAGATCCGGTAGATCTTGGACCAGCCCTGATCGATGACCAAAGGCAGGCCAAGCACGGTCTCATAAAACTGCATCGCACCAATCAGGTCGCGATAGTATAGAAACGTGATCGCAAGCTGGGGCGCGGTGGCAGGGCGGGGCAAGGCTTTGTGCGACACGGTGCAGCCCTTTCTGGCGGTGGAACTCAGCCTGCGTTGTCCTGCGCTTTCTTGTAATTGCGCGCTGCGGCCCGTCCCAGCATATGCGCGGCAATCGGCGCTGTCAGCATCAGGAACAGGATTGTCGCTACAACGCGTGTTGTCGTCACGCCTTCGCCAAAATGGACTGCCGCGCCGATCAGGATCAGGCTGCTGCCCAAGGTGCCCGCCTTGGTCGAGGCATGCATCCGCATCAAAACGTCAGGCAGGCGGAAGATGCCGATCGCCGCCACTAGCGCGAAAAAGCTGCCCACCAGCAGCAGGACACCGATCACGATCTCAATCATCTGCATGGGCCTCTTGTTCAGGGTCGCGGCGTTCGGCATAGCGGGCCAGTGCCACGGTCGCAAGAAAGCCGACCAGCGCCAGCACGATGGCCACGTCAAGAAACGCATTGGCCGAGGTCAGCACCGCCACGATCCCGCAGATCGCGATGATCAGCGTCGTCATCATATCCAGCGCGACAACACGGTCGGCCAACGTCGGCCCCAGCACCAGCCGCACAAAGGCGATGCCCAGCGATAAAGCCACAAGTGCAAACGACACGAAAATCGCGGCATCAAGGAAAGTATCGGGTGTCATTATTCGAATACCTCTCTGACCAGCCGTTCCATGCCGTCTTTCAATTCCTTGATCACCGCCTCGGGATCGTCGGCATACATCGCATGGAACGTCAGGGTCTTGCGGTCGTCGGACACGTCAAGGCTCAACGTGCCGGGTGTCAGGGAAATCAGGTTCGTCAGCAAAAGGATCTCGAAATCGCTTTCGACATCCAGCGGCATGTCAAGGATCGCGGGCGTGCTGAAGTCGTTGGGCGTCATCACGTCCCAGGCGACGCGGATGCTCGACATGATCAATTCGTAAATGAAGTAAAGCATCAGCCGCAGGATCCGCCAGGACCGCAGGAAATAGCCATCCGGCAGGCCAAAGACCGGCGAGGCGAACCACAGCACAAGGAACCCCAGGATATAGCCCGCACCCAGCATCAGCAGCGTGGGGCTGCCCCAAAGCGCTGCCCAGATCACCGCAAGCGCGATATTGAGGATGAACATGTTCATGGCGCGACCTCCGGCAGATCGGCGGTGGACAGGGCATCTGGTCCCAAGACGGTGGTGATATAGTCGGTCGGATCCAGCAATTGATCAGCCGCACGTTCCGCAAAAATCACGAAAGGTTCGGGCATCAGGCCGATCACCATGGTCAGCAAGGCCAGACCCACAACCGGCACCAGCAGCGCCGTGCGGCCGGGCAGGGTGGACAGCGTCGGCTCGAACCCTTTGGGGTGGTCTTTCCAGAACGCCTCGGCCCAGATCTTGGTCATCGAATAGATCGTCATGAGGCCCACCGCCAGCGCGATGAAGGCGACAACCCACAGCCCTTCGTCCAGCGATGCTTTGACGATGATGTATTTGGCCCAGAACCCCGACAGCGGCGGAAAGCCTGCCAGCGAAAAGGCGGGGATCAGGAACAGCACCGCCAGAAACGGGCTTGCGCGGTACAGCCCGCCGATCTTGAACACATCGGACCCGCCGGTCAGCCGTTCGCTGATGCCGGCGATCAGGAAGAGGTTGGCTTTCACGATGATATGGTGGACCAGATAGAACACCGCGCCGACAATCGCCAAGGGCGTATAGATCGCAAGGCCAAGGATCATGTAGCCGATCTGGCTGATGATGTGGAACGACAGGATCTTGCGGAAATCCGATTGCGCGGCGGCCCCCAGAACGCCGGTCACCATGGTGAAACAGGCGACCCAAAGCAGGATCGTATGCGTGTAACCAACGTCATGATCGAATACGAGCGTGAAGGTCCGCATCAGCGCATAGACACCAACCTTGGTCAAAAGCCCCGCAAAAACGGCCGAGACCGAAAAGCTGGGCGTGTGATAGGCGGCAGGCAGCCAGAAAAACAGCGGGAAGGCCGCAGCCTTGACGCTGAATGCCACCATGAACATCATCGCGATGACGGTCAGCAGCGCCTTGTTTTCCACGTCGTCGACCTTCACGGCCAGATCGGCAAAGTTCAGCGTCCCGGTCTGCCCGTAAAGCAGGCCGATGCCGGTCAGGAACAGGATCGTCGATATCAGGTTCAGCGCGACATATTTGACGCCAGCGTCGATCTGTTCCTTGCCGCCATGCAGCACCAGCAGACCGAAGGACGCGATCAGCATCACCTCGAACCAGACGTAAAGGTTGAACAGGTCACCCGTCAGGAATGCGCCGGTCACGCCACCGATCAGGATCTGGAACAGCGCGTGATAGCCAAGCTGCCCGTGGCGCGCATCGACATCGCTCAGCGCATAGATCGCGACGGCAAGCGCCGTGATGGCGGTGATCAGCACCATAACCGCCGACAACAGATCCGCCACCAGCGTGATGCCGAACGGGGCAGGCCAGGCCCCCATCTGGCCCGCCACGACACCGTCGCGCAGCACCAGCACCATCAACGTGACGGCGGCGACCAGCCCAAGGGCAGAGCCCGCCACCGACACCCAAGCCCCCAGCGGGCGGTCGCGCAGCAGGTAGCAGATGATCGCCGTCGCAAAAGGCAGGATCAACGGAAGCGACAGGTACCAAGTCATCCTTGTTCTTTCGGCTCGGCGACGCGCATGTCGTCGGTATTCAATGTCCCCAGGCTGCGATAGGCGCGCAGGGCCAGTACAAGGGCAAAGGCAAACAGGCCAAAGCCGATCACGATGGCCGTCAGCACCAGCGCCTGTGGCAGCGCGTTGGCCACCACATCAGCGGGCACATCCATGCCGTCAGGCACCAACGGCGGCACACCGGATGTCATCCGGCCCGATGCAAAGATCGCAAGGTTGGCCGCGTTCGACAGCAGGATCAGTCCGAACAGGAACCGCATCAGGTTGCGCGCCAGCATCAGATAGACGGCGCCCGCGACCAGAATACCGATCAGGATCGACAGCAGCGGTTCCATCAGACCTCTTCCTCCAGCGTGAACACAATCGACAGGACCGACCCGAAGACGACAAGGAACACGCCCACGTCGAAAATCAGGACCGATGACAGCGGGATACCTTTGTCCTCGGGCGTGGCATTGATGAACAGCCACTGGCCGGTAAAGAAATCGTCCCCAAAGAACGCGGCCATCACGCCTGCAAACAGCGCCATGCCAAGGCCCACGGCGGCAATATCGGTCGGGCGGAACCGCAAGGCCTGACGCGCGCCTTCGGTGCCGCAGGCGATGGCGTAGATCACGAACCCGACGGCAGCCAGCAACCCGCCGATGAAACCGCCGCCCGGCTGATTATGGCCGCGCAGCAGCATGTAGACCGCAAACACCGACAAAAGCGCGACCAGCAGCCGCGAACCCGCGATCAGGATGATGGATTTCATGCCGCGTCCTTTCCGGGTTTGCTGCGCAACAGCGCAAAGATGCCGATGGCCGCCACCAGCACGACCGCGATCTCGCCGAATGTATCCAAGGCGCGGAAATCCACGAGGATCACGTTGACGATGTTCTGCCCGTAGGCGTCAGGATAGCTTGATGCCTCGAAGAAATCGGTCAGGCTGCGGTCGATGGGGCCGGTTGTGACCATCAGCAGGATCAGCGTGACCGTGCCCCCCATGCCCAAGGCCACCAGCGCATCAAGCCAGCGTTTCTTCAGCGGTTCTGCCCCAAGCGCGGGCAGGCGCAGCGCGGCGGCCGCGAACAGCACGACAACCAGCGTTTCGACAAGCAACTGTGTGATCGCCACATCGGGGGCCGAATAGAGCACGAAGATCAGCGCGATCCCGATGCCGACGACGCCCAGACCCGTGATTGCCGTGATCCGCGACTGGGTCACGATGGTCAGACCCGTGCCCAGCGCCACCAGCCCAAAAACAAGCCAGTCTGTCAGTGTCACATGGGTCCAGACGATCGGCAGCATGACCGCCTGCCGCCAAAGGATCGTCCCCGCCAGCGCCACCAGCGTCGTGATGAAGGTTGCCATGATGTAGAACCGCAATTGTCCGGTCTGGATCACGCGTGTCTGCCATTTCGCACCCGCCAGCACACCGGCAAGAATCTTGTCCCAGCCGGCATCGAAACTGGGGCTGCGGTCGCCCAGACGCACCAGAAACGCGCGCAACGGGGTCGCGAAGGCATAGATCAGATAGCCCAGCACAAAGGTCGCGATGCTAAGCGCCAGCGGCAGGTTGAACCCCGCCCACAGATGCAGCGGTTTGGCCAGACCCGTCTCGTTCAGAATGGCCGCAACCGTCGGTTCGACCAGATAGGTTTCCAGCAGGCCCGGAAAGACGCCAAAACCCGCACCCAGACAGGCCAGCAGGAGTGGCCCAAGCAGCATCGGCCATTTGGCTTCCTTGATGCCTTCCATCCGTGGTCCGGCCTTGCTGAAGAACGGACGGAAGCCCACGATGCCGCCGATGGCGAACATCAGCGCGCTTGCGATCAGAAAGGCCCCCGCGACGAAAATCGCCGATGATGCGATCTCGAGCGATCCGGCATAGGACAATTCCTTGGCGATAAAGCCCAGAAATGGCGGGATCCCCGCCATCGACAGGCCCGCCAGCACCGCCGCCGTTGCCGTGACCGGCATGGCGCGGCCAAGGCCGAACAATTTGGTCGTCTCGCGCGTGCCGGTCTGGTGGTCGAGGATGCCGACGACCAGAAACAGCGCCGCCTTGTAGAAGGAATGCACCATCAGGAACGTGACCGCCGCCGTGATCGCGTAACCTGTGTCATTGGCCAAAAGCAGCGTCAGCGCGCCAAGCGCCATCAAGGTCGTATAGGCCAGCGCCTGTTTCAGGTCGGTCTGTTTCAGCGCGATGACCGAGGCGAAGACCATCGTCGCTGCCCCCGCAATCGTCAGGGTCCAAAGCCAGACATCCGTCCCGCTTAGCGAAGAATGGGTGCGCGCCAGCAGATAGATGCCCGCCTTCACCATCGTGGCCGAATGCAGATAGGCGCTGACGGGCGTCGGGGCGGCCATCGCATTGGGCAGCCAGAAATGGAACGGCATCTGCGCCGATTTGGTAAAGGCCGCCAGCAGCACAAGGATGAGGATCGGCAGGTAAAGCGCGCTCTGGACAAGCACATTGTCCATGGCACGGATTTCCGACAGCTCGAACGTGCCCGCCACATTGCCGATCAGGATCGCGGCAGCCAGCAGCGCCAGCCCGCCGATGCCCGTCACCAGCAGCGCTTGCAAGGCCGACCTGCGCGATTTCGCGCTGTCATGGTTGAAGCCGATCAACAGATAAGAGGTGATCGTCGTCAATTCCCAGAACACGAACAACGCCAGCAGATTGTCCGCCATGACCACGCCCAGCATGGCCAGCATGAAACTGGTCAGCAGCAGCGAAAACCGCGCCTGTTGCTTGTGACCAGCCAGATATTTCGCGGAATAGAGCATCACCAGCGTGCCGATACCCGTGATCAGCAGACCGAACATCAGGCTGAGCCCGTCGATGACAAAGCTGATGTTCACGCCAAGGCTTGGCACCCAGGACCAGACATAGCGCAGGGTTTCGCCGTTCCCAATGGTGGGCAAAGCCTGCACCAGCCAGATGAACAGACTGCCCGCGATAATCACAGGAATGATGCCGGCAGGCGTTACCCAGCCCTGAGAAGAAGAAGAACTTGCCACGTAATATGCCCGGTCATCGAGGAATTGAACGATTGTCCCGGACATAAAGACAGGTGCCGAGAAAACAAGGCTTTTCCGTCAAAAATCGGACTAAATCCGGCAGGTTTTGCTGCATCTGCAACAAAATAGGCCACCCGGGTGGGTGGCCATCTTTTCGCACCGGCTGTGTCAGGCGATCAGCCGCGCCATGTGCGAACGGGGCCGCAATCCATGTGGACGAAATTCGACCCGCCGTAGCGCCCGACGCCGCCTGCGTTGAAAGCGGCAGCCGCGCTGGCCATCTGCGCGGTCGTCCGGCTGCGCAACCGCAGGTCGGCGGCCTGACCGCGCATATGCAGCGAATCGCGCGCCACACCCGAGGACCGAGCGCCCAGCATGGCATTGGTGGCAGGCGACCGGTAACCGGACAGCAGAAGATAGGGTTCGTTGGTTTCCATCAGGCGCAGCGCGCCCGACATGATGTCGATGGTGCGCAGGTCCATCTGGACCGCTTCGCCGGTGCGCCAATCGCGCATGTGAACGTTGATTTCGCGCACGGCCTCGGCGATATATTCGCCTTCGATCCAGTAAATCGTGTCAAGAGTTTCGCCGGTGCGGCCGTTGTACATCGCGATTCTGCGGATGTCGCCTGCGCCGCGCAGGAAACCCTGCGCTTGCGAATAGGTGGGGGCTGCTGTCACAACCGTCGCTGCCAAAGCTGTCAGCAATCCACGTCGGGTCATCCCCGAAGTCTTGTTATCAATCATTATCCGCGCCTGTCCCGTCGCTTCTATTTTCTGTCCGTTTTGTTACGAACTGACATCATGCCCCCAAGATGTGCGCAAGGTATGGCACATTTCGATTCGAGGACCAAGTCTTGTTTAACCGGGTTCCATCAACGAAAAGAAAATCGGCGAAAATTTGCGCAAGTGGCATTTTTGTCGGCATGTGGTGCGGCTTGCGCGGTGCTGCGCTTTTGGATAACGGCCAATCAGGCAAGAAGATTTGCCGGAACTGCGAGGTGGCCATGACACATTCCATTCGTGCGATTGCGGCGGCCCTGGGGGCCGAGGCCCTGGGCGATCTGGATCTAGTCGTCATGCGCGCTGCCGAACCCGGCTCTGCCGGACCGGATGATCTGGCGCTGGCGATGGCACCGGCCTATGGCGCGGCCTTGCAGGAAGGCGCTGCGCGTGCCGCTGTCGTCTGGCCCGGTGCCGATTGGCAGGCGCTTGGCTTGCAGGCGGCGATCATCGCGCCACGCGCACGGCTGGCGATGGCGCGGCTGACGCAGATGCTGGACCGGAGCCCCGCACAATCGGGGATCAGCCCGCAGGCGCTGGTCGACCCCACGGCGGTGATCGGCGCGGATGTCAGCATCGGGGCTTTCTGTGTCGTGGGCGCAGAGGCTGTCATCGGCGCAGGCACATGGATCGCGGATCAGGTCAGCATCGCGTCCGGCGTGGTGATCGGCGCAGACTGCCAGATCAATGCGGGCGTGCGCTTGCAGCCGGGCGTGCGGATTGGCGACAGGGTGATCCTGCAACCCAATGTTGTCATCGGCGGCGACGGGTTTTCCTTTGTCACTGCGGAACCATCCAACGTGGAGATCGCGCGCGACACATTGGGCGAGGCGCCGATGACTGCCCCCGCTGACCCGACGTGGCACCGCATCCATTCGCTGGGCGGCGTGGTGATCGGGGATGATGTGGAAATCGGCGCAGGGTCCACCGTGGACGCGGGCACGATCCGCGCCACGCAGGTCGGGCGGGGCACCAAGGTCGATAACCTTGTGCAGATCGGGCATAACGTGATCGTGGGCGCGCATTGCCTGCTCTGCGCGCAGGCCGGTGTCGCGGGGTCCACCGTGATCGGCGACCGCGTCGTTGTCGGCGGCAAGGCGGGGATCGCGGACAATCTCAAGATCGGGGATGATGTGGTGCTGGGCGGCGGGTCGGTCGTTCTGTCGCATGTGCCCGCAGGACGCGTGATGATGGGCTATCCGGCCACGAAAATGCAGCTGCATATCGAAAGCTACAAGGCGTTGCGCCGTCTGCCGCGCCTCTTGCGCGATCTTGCCGCACGTTAATCAGGTGTTTCATTGCCCCCCCACAATGCCTAAATGATCAGCACGAAACGAACGGAGCCCCCCATGACAACCGATGACCGGATCATCGCCATCATCGCCGAACAGGCCATGCTCGAACCCGGCGACATCACCCGCGAGGCGTCGCTTGCCGATCTGGGGATCGACAGCCTCGGGCTGGTCGAATGCATCTTCGCGATCGAAGAGGCCTTTGACATCTCGGTGCCGTTCAACGCCAATGACCCGACCGCCAGCGCCTTTGACATCTCGTCGGTGGGTGCGATCATCGCGGCGGTCAAGCAATTGCAATCCGAACAGGCCGGCTGATGGTGCGCGTCGTCATCACCGGGGCGGGGACGATCAACCCTTTGGGCGGCGACGTGCCGACAACCTTTGCCGCCATGCGCGAAGGCCGCTGCGGGATCGGCCCGCTGGACATTCCCGATGTGGACCGGCTGGCCATCCAGATCGGCGGCCAGATCAAGGGCTATCACGAGGCGGACCATTTCAACCGCCAGCAGATAGCACTCTATGACCGGTTCACGCAGTTCACCCTGCTGGCCGCGCGGCAGGCGATCGGGCAGGCGGGGCTGGCCTTCACCGGCAGCCTTGCCGACCAGTCGGGCGTGATCTTCGGCACCTCGGGTGGCGGGCTGAACACGCAGGACGAAAATTATCGCGCCGTCTATGAAGAGGGCAAGAACCGCGTGCATCCGTTCATCGTGCCCAAGCTGATGAACAATGCCGCTGCCAGCCATGTGTCGATGGAATGGAACCTGCGCGGGCCGACCTTTACCGTGGCCACGGCCTGCGCGTCATCGAACCATGCGATGGGGCAGGCCTTCAACATGATCCGCTGCGGCATGACCAAGGTCATGATCACCGGCGGGTCCGAGGCGATGCTCTGTTTCGGCGGGATCAAGGCCTGGGAAGGGCTGCGCGTGATGTCCAAGGACGCCTGCCGTCCATTTTCGGCCACGCGCAACGGCATGGTGCAGGGCGAGGGTGCCGGCGTGTTCGTGTTCGAGGATTACGACCACGCCCGCGCGCGCGGTGCCGACATCCTGTGCGAGGTGATCGGTTTTGCGATGACCTCGGATGCCTCCGACATCGTGATGCCCAGCAAACAGGGGGCAGCGCGCGCCATTGCGGGGGCGGTCAAGGATGCAGGCGTGCCGCTTGATGCGGTGGGATACATCAATGCGCATGGCACCGGCACGGCGGCCAATGACAAGACGGAATGTGCGGCTGTTGCGGATGTGTTCGGCGCCCATGCCGACAAGCTGATGATCTCGTCCACCAAATCCATGCACGGGCATCTGATCGGCGGGACAGGGGCGGTCGAGCTTCTGGCCTGTATCATGGCGCTGCGGGACGGGGTGATTGCCCCGACCATCGGCTATGAAGAACCCGACCCCGAATGCGCGCTGGACGTGGTCCCGAACGTGGCGCGCGACGCCACAATCGACGTCGCGCTGTCCAATGCCTTTGCCTTTGGCGGGCTCAACGCGGTGATCGCGCTGCGCCGTTTCGCTTAAGGAACGGGCGTCAGCCCGTCATAGCCTGCGGTGAACCCCGACAATGACATGGTCAGCAGGAATTCTTCGTCCGGCGATGCGGCCGGCACGATCCGCAAGGTTGCGGTGGACCCGGATTTGAACGCGTCGATTTCAGTCTGGGTCAGGCCGATGCGGGCGACGCAGCCAGCCGAATTGCAAAAGCTGAACGGATAGCGGCGCGGTTCGCCGGTATCAACCGACAGGGTCAGTTGCTGGGTCAGCAGCGTTTCCAGCGGCACGACCACATTGGCACCGGCCACGGCCTGACCGCCTTCGGGCAGGCGGAACAGGTTGAATTCCGCAATCGGCGCATCCTGGGCATTGGTCAGCAGCTGGTAAAGGTTGCAGCGGTCCTGTTCGCCTTCGGGGGCGGTGATGCAGCGCACGTCCCAATCGCCATGGGTCGTCTCGACATAGATTTCGCCAGGGCGGGGGCCGACAGGTTCGCCCAGATCAAGCGCATCGGCGGTTGCCGGGGCATCAGGGGTTTCTTCGGCTGCGGTGTCCTGGCCAAAGGCCTGCGTGCCAAGGGCCAGAAGGCCCGCGAATGTCAGTGCGGTCATGGTCGTGCGCATGGGGTGATCCTGTTCTGTTTGCTGGCCGCTCTACCATGGCGGCGCGAGAGTGTCAGGGACAAAAAACCGTGGCTTGGCGGTCTTTTGCCAAGCGGCAAACCGGCACCAGCCACGAAAAAAGGGCCCGTTGCCGGACCCTTTATTTTTTCTCCCTGTCGGACTTGGCCGACTAATTGGGCATACGCTACGAAATGGGCATGTCGCCGTCAACAGCTAATCCGACGCTTTTGCAGGGGGTTTTGTCATAAAAAAGGGCCGCACCCGAGGGCGCGGCCAGTCCAACAGGGAGAAGAGCAAGGCGACCATGACGCGCCTTGCCGTTTTAATCTGGCACAGAAACCTTAAGAATGTATTTTGCGGATAGTCAGGTCCAGAAGGGGTAAATCGGGTGGAGCATATCTTTATCGGCGGCGGTGGTGACGGCTATGGCGCGCCACAGGTGCTGCGGCTGGACAAGGCCAATCGGCACGGGCTGGTCGCAGGCGCGACGGGCACTGGCAAGACCGTGACCTTGCAGATCATGGCCGAGGGATTTTCGGCCGCCGGTGTCCCTGTTTTCCTGTCCGATATCAAAGGCGATCTGTCGGGGCTGGCGCTGGCCGGTTCGGTGGATGGCAAGCTCCATGAACCTTTCACCAAACGCGCGGCGACCATCGGGCTTGACCTGCAATACGGGGCCTTTCCGGTCACGTTCTGGGATATTTTCGGCCAGCAAGGCCATCCGATCCGCGCGACGGTTGCGGAAATGGGGCCTTTGCTGCTGGCGCGGCTGATGGACCTGACGGATGTGCAGGAAGGTGTGCTGAACGTGGCCTTCCGCGTGGCCGACGAAGAAGGCCTGCCGCTGCTTGACCTCAAGGACCTCCAGGCGATGTTGCTCTTCGTGGGGCAAAACGCGCGCGATCTGTCGCTGCGCTATGGCAATGTGACGGCGGCCTCGGTCGGGGCGATCCAGCGACAGTTGCTGGTGCTGGAAAACCAGGGCGGCACAGCCTTGTTCGGGGAACCGGCGCTTGCGCTGGCCGACATGATGCGGCTGCGCGACGGGCGGGGCGAGATCAACATTCTGGCCGCCGACCAACTGATGAGATCACCGCGGCTTTATGCGACCTTCCTGTTGTGGCTTTTGTCGGAACTCTTCGAGGAACTGCCCGAGGTCGGCAACCCCGACAAACCCAAGCTTGTGTTCTTTTTCGACGAGGCACATCTGTTGTTCAACGACGCGCCCCGCGCGCTGGTGGAAAAGGTCGAACAGGTCGCCCGCCTGATCCGGTCCAAAGGTGTGGGCATCTATTTCGTCACCCAGAACCCTGCCGATATTCCCGATACCGTGCTGGGCCAGCTGGGCAACCGCGTGCAGCATGCGCTGCGGGCCTTTACCGCCAAGGACCGCAAGGAATTGAAATCCGCCGCGGAAACCTATCGCGACAATCCTGCCTTTGACACCGCCGCCGCGATCCAGGAGGTCGGCACTGGCGAAGCGGTGACATCCTTTCTGGACGCCAAGGGCATCCCCGAGATCGTGCAGCGCACGCTGATCCGCCCGCCGTCGTCCTATCTGGGGCCGATCGACGCGACGACACGTGCGGCGATCATGGCGGCATCGCCGATGGCGGGCAAATATGATGCGACCGTGGACCGCGACAGCGCGCATGAAATGCTGGCGCGCCGCGCCACCGAAGCCGCGCGCGCCGCCGAAGCCGTCGCAGAAGAAGCGCCCGAGTTCACGGCCGCCCGCCGCTACACGCCCGCGACGAAGGCCAAGCCGCGCACGGCGCGGGGCGGGGATGCGTCCTTTGGCGGCGCTTTGGCGGATGTCGTGGTCAAGGAGCTGAAAGGCACAACAGGCCGCCGCATCGTGCGCGGCCTGCTGGGCGGTTTGTTCAAGGGTCGGTAGGGGCGCTGCCCCTCGCCCCTTGCGGGGCTCACCCCGGAGTATTTCTGGAAAAAAGAAGTTGCAGGCCGGGTCAGAGCTTGCGGATCTTCAGCGTGGCGATGCGGTTTTCCTCTTTTGAGAGAACCTCGAAGCGGAAGCCGTGGAAGGAAAACACCTGTCCCACCACGGGGATCATCTGCGCCTCGTGGATCACCAGACCTGCGACGGTATTCGCCTCGTCATCGGGCAATTGCCAGTCATGCGCGCGGTTGAGGTCGCGGATCGTGATGCCGCCGTCGACGATATAAGCGCCATCCGCCGTGGCGGCGATCTGCGAGGGTTCGTATTCGTCGAATTCATCCGCGATCTCGCCCACAATTTCCTCGAGGATATCCTCGAGCGTGATCAGCCCTTCCAGCCCGCCATATTCGTCGACCACCAGCGCGAAATGCGTCTTGCGCTTGAGGAAATTGCGCATCTGGTCGCCCAGCGTCGTTGTTTCGGGGACGAAATAGGGCGGCATCGCGACTTTCATCACGTCGAAGGCGGCAAGGCCCTGTCCGTCGACGGTGCCGCCGCTCAGCAGTTTGTGCATCGCGCGCAAAAGATCCTTGGCATGGATCACGCCGACGATGTTTTCGGGATTGTCGCGGTAAAGCGGCAGACGGGTGTGCTGGCTTTGCAGGATCTGCGCAAGGATGTCCTGCGCGGGCAGTGCGGCATCGACCATCTCGATTCCCGAGCGGTGCAGCATGACCTCTTCCACGGTGCGTTCGTTCAGATCGAGCGCGCCCAGAATCCGGTCGCGGTCTTCCTTTTCGACCCAGCCTTCGGCATGGCCGAGTTGCAGCGCACCTGCGATTTCCTCGCGCACGGCAAGGATATTGCTGTCGGGATCGGTGCGCACGCCGAAAAGATAGAGCACGCCGCGCACCAGAAACCGGACCGCTGTGACGATCGGCGAAAAGACCAGCACGATCACCCCGATCGGCCGCGCGACGACCGAGGCTACCTTTTCAGGATTCGTGATGGCGAATGTCTTGGGCAGCACCTCGGCGAAGATCAGCACCAGCAGCGTCATGATCAGCGTGGCGGCGGCGACACCGTTCTGGCCGAAGATCTTGGTCAGGATCGCGGTCGCAAGCGATGTGGCCAGAATGTTGACCACATTGTTGCCCAAAAGGACCGACCCGATCAGGCGTTCGTTATCCTCGGTCACCTTCAGCGCTTGTTCGGCCCCTTTGGAGCCTTTGTCCGCGGCAGAGCGCAATTTCCCGCGAGAGGCCGCCGTCAGCGCGGTTTCAGAGCCGGAAAAGAAGGCTGACATGAAAAGCAGGACGACGATGGCCGCCGCCGTCGCCCAGAAGGCTGCATCAAGTGTCGAGGGTTCCATTAATCGCTTTCACGTTGTTTTGCCCTATATCGCCTGCACAGGCCCCCGCTTCAAGACTTTGCGGTCTTTGCAAGCGGATGGTGTTGCAGAACAAGATCACTCAGCCGCTGGTCCAGCACATGGGTATAGATCTCGGTCGTGGCGATATCGGCATGGCCCAGCATGGTCTGGATCGACCGCAGATCGGCGCCGCCTGCCAGCAGATGCGTCGCGAAGGCGTGGCGCAGCACATGCGGCGTGACCCTGTCGGGGTGCAATCCTGCGGTCAGGGCAAAGCCTTTGATCAGCGCGAAAAACGCGTGGCGTGTCAGGTGGCCGGCCTTGCCATGCGAGGGAAAGAGGTATTTCGAGGCAGGCTTGCCGGCCTTGCGCGCGGCCTCCTCGGCCTGATCGCGCGCGGCCAGCCATGCGGCCATGGCGGCGCGGGCGGGGGGCGACAGCGGGACCAGCCGTTCCTTGCCGCCTTTGCCGCGCACCAGCAGCATCCGTGGATCGCCGCGCGCCGCAGCCACGGGCAGGCTGACCAGTTCGGTCACACGCATCCCCGTGGCATAGAGCAGTTCCATCAGGCAGGTGTTGCGCAGACCGTCGCGGGGGCTGGTGCGGGCGGCGTCCAGAAGGCGGTCCACCTCGGACAGGTCCAGCGTTTTGGGCAGGCGCTGCGCGCGCCCCGGGCCGGTGATCTGCATGGCGGGATTGTCCGCGCGCCAGCCTTCGTCAAAGGCAAAGCGGAACAACTGCTTGATCGCGGACAGCCGCCGCGCGCGGGTGGCTTTGGCCAGCCCTCCGGCCTCGCAAGCGATCAGGTAACTTTCGATCTGGTCTTGCGACACCGTGCCGAATTGCAGGCCCTTGTCGCGCAGCCAGTCCGCGAAACCCTGCAGGTCGCGCGCATAGGCCAGTTGCGTATTGGTTGCGGCGTCACGCTCGGCGGCTTGCGCCTGCAGAAAGGTCTGCACCCAGCGCGCCATGCTGGCTGGGCCTTGGGTCACGTCGCGCGGTCCAGAATCATCAGTTCCAAGGCGGCGCGCCGTGCCAAATCGTCAAGTTCCAGCAGCAAGAACAGCGCCAGCGCGTCGGTCAGCGACCGTGCCTCGCCGGCAAAGCCTTCGTCGAACAGCGCAATCGCGCGCAACATCGCCTCTCCGGTCTTGCCGTTGGCGACGAGGTTCTGCAATTCGACAGGCGCGGGGGCACCGTCGAACGCGGCCTGAATGGCCAGCGCGCGGGGCGATGTCATCGCCACGTCTTGCGGGCGGCCAAGCGCGATGGCGATCAGGAACGGATCAAACGTGTCGCCCGCGGCGGACAGCCGTTCGGCGACAGCACGGTAGTCTTCTGACAAAAGACCGACGCGGCTGGCGATGTCATCGGCTTCGCCGCGCAACTCCATCTCTTGCAGGTCATCGGCATAAAGATTGGCAAAGGGCACTTCGGTGCGCGCTTGCTTCATCGCATCCCAGGCGGCGGGCAGATGCCGCGCCACGGCCTCTGCATCGCCGGCGGTGATCGCCGAATCCAGCCGGATCATCGCAGCCGCACGGTCCCAGATCCCGCCCGAGGCGGCGGGCCTGCGCGCGGTATAGAAGTTTTGCAGCACGTTTTCGGGCACAGCCCCTTGCCGCGCCAGCCGTTCGGCGGCTTCGAGCTGGGCTTTCCACGCGTTGTTGCCGCGCAGGTCGGCATGGGCAAAGGCCAGGGGCAGGCCGGTCGTGACCAGCGGTTCACCGAAAGCCTCGTAAAGGCGGAAGGACAGCGGCGTGATCGTGGACGGCGCAGGCAACGCAGGCTCGCCCTCGAAAAGTTCGGGGTCAAGGAACCGCGCCAGCATATCGGCCTCGGACGGGGTGATGTCGCCCAGCACGCGGTGCGTGTTCAGCGACAGGACCGCGACAGGCCATTGGCCGCCGCGCGCGAGGCAGAAAATCCGCGCCGCATAGCTGGGCGCCAGCGACGGGGTCGCGTTCATCACCTCGCAGGCGGCATCCTCGGTGCCGGTCAGCAAGGACAGGTCGAACCAGCGCTGGAACACGGCCGGCGTGTCGGGTGTCGCCAGTTCGATCAGCGCCTTGGCCTGTTCGACCGCGCCAAGATCGACCAGACGGTCGACACGCGCCAGAAACAGCGCCCCGTCCGGGCCTGCGCCAATCGGCGGGTCGGCGCGGGCCTGCATCAGGATCTTCACGAATTCCACAATCGCAGGCAGCGATTCGCGCCGGTCCAGTCGGATCAGTTCGACGATGGTCTGTTCGCTGCTTGACGACCAGATGTTGCGCGGCAGGCCGGTGACATCCGAAGGCAACAGGCCGACAGGATCCTTGGACAGCCCGCCCAGCGGGGTCACGTCGATTTCGGGGGCGAGCGCGCTTTGCGCCACGGGCGGCTCGCCCGGACGGGTGACGCGGGCTGCCTCTTGCGACAGCCAGTCGATCGACGACAGCGGGTCCTGCGCGGCGGCAGGGTCCGTTGTCAGCAGCGCCAGAGCGACAAGCGCACTAGTTTGCGTCAAGCGTGACAGGGCGCGTTACCTCCTGGGCGGGGGCTGCAAAATCCGACGGGAACAGGATCGGTCCGACATAGGCATAGCCGACAAGGCCAATACCCAGAAGAATGATCAAAAAGATCAGTAATTTAATGAACCGCCACATTGCCTGCCCCGCTCTGCCGTCGATGATAAGTGATCTGCGCGCCACTTTCTGCGCTGTTTATATATGGTCTTTCGGGCAAGATCACGCCATTCATTCACAAATATTTCAGGTCGGCATTCCCCAGCCGAAGCAGAATGGAAGGACAGGCATGGCAGCCGCAGCCGCATATCGTCTCCGACGCTCGGTGGTGCTGGTGGGCATGATGGGGTCGGGCAAGACCGCGATCGGGCGGGCGCTGGCGGCAACGCTGGAGGTGCCCTTCGTCGACAGCGACGCCGCCATCGAAGAGGCCGCAGCGCTCAGCATCGGGGAAATCTTTGCCCGCGACGGTGAGGCGTTCTTTCGCCGCCGCGAAACCGAGGTCCTGCGCCGCTTGCTCGCTGGCGCGCCGGGGATCATCTCGACGGGGGGCGGTGCGTTTCTGGCGCCTGAAAACCGCGCGATGATCGCGCAGCAGGCCATCGCGGTCTGGCTGGATGCCGATCTGGAAACCCTGTGGGAACGCGTCCGGCACAAGGACACGCGCCCCTTGCTGCGCACGCCCGACCCCAAGGGCACGCTGGCCGCGTTGCTCGCGCAGCGGCGCGACATCTATGCGCAGGCGGGTCTGCGCCTGCCCATCGCCTTTCACGCCTCGATCGAAGAGACGACCCAAGGCGCGCTGCGGCTTTTGTCCACGCGCCCCGATTTTCTGGAGACCCTTTGAATGACCGCCACAGTCCATGTCGATCTGCCCGGGCGGGCCTATGACATCCATATCGGCCCCGGCCTGATTGCGCAGGCGGGGGCGCATGTGGCGGCTTTGGGCGGGCGGCGGCATGTCTGTATCGTCACGGATGAAAACGTGGCGGCTTTGCATCTGCCGGCCTTGCAGGCGGCCCTTGCGGCGGCGGGTCTGACATCGGACGCTTTGGCGCTGCCGGCGGGCGAGGCCACGAAAAGCTGGGCGCAGCTCGAACGCGTGGTTGAATGGTTGCTGGCGCAAAAGGTCGAACGCAAGGATTGCGTCATCGCCTTTGGCGGCGGGGTGATCGGTGATCTGGCAGGCTTTGCCTCAGCGATCCTGCGGCGCGGCGTGCGCTTTGTGCAGATGCCGACCAGCCTGCTCGCGCAGGTGGACAGTTCGGTCGGCGGCAAGACGGGCATCAATTCACCGCACGGCAAGAACCTTGTCGGCGCCTTCCATCAGCCTGCGCTGGTGCTGGCCGATACCGCGCTTCTGGGCACGCTGCCCGCCCGCGATTTTCTGGCAGGCTATGGCGAGGTTGTGAAATACGGCCTTCTGGGCGATGCGGCCTTCTTTGATTGGCTTGAAAAATCCGCCCCCGGCATGGCGGCAGGCGATATGGATGCGCGCGTGCGCGCTGTCACCCGGTCCTGCGAGATGAAGGCAGGGATTGTCCAGCGTGACGAAACCGAACAGGGCGAGCGGGCTTTGCTGAACCTTGGCCATACGTTCTGCCACGCGCTGGAACAGGCGACAGGCTATTCCGACCGGCTGTTGCACGGCGAAGGTGTGGCCATCGGCTGCGCGCTGGCGTTTGAATTATCCGCGCGTCTGGGCCTGTGCAGTCAGGAAGACCCCAGCCGCCTGCG
>DAISXL010000024.1:0-2949 GCA_036825855.1 Yoonia sp. | reverse complement strand
ATTTGCGGGTCTGCAACTTGCCCTCGATATAGACCTTGGAGCCTTTTTTCAGATATTGCTCGGCCACGCGGACCAGACCTTCCTGAAAGATGGCAACGGTGTGCCATTCGGTCTTTTCGCGGCGTTCGCCGGTGTTCTTGTCTTTCCACGTCTCGGACGTGGCGATGCGCAGGTTCGCCACCTTGCCGCCGTTCTGAAAGCTGCGGATTTCCGGGTCGGCGCCAAGATTGCCGATAAGAATGACTTTGTTCACTGATCCGGCCATGTCGTGCCTCCTTCGATTCTGTTGGCGCTTTTGTGACAGACACCGGATGCCACAACAAGGTTAACGACACCTTGCAATCGGTCGGAATGGCGGGGGGCTTGGTCGGCGCGGCCATTTGCGCTAATCTGCGCCGATCACGAGACGGGACGGTGGGATGCGCAAGGTGAATGTGTGGTTTGGCGCGCTGGTGTGCGTCATGGCAACGGCGGGGACGGCGCAGGACCGCACAACGATGTTCCAGAATCAGCTCAAGGTGCTGGATGGCCGCGCGGCCGAACAATATTCCCGTTCGATCAGCCTGCAACCGCCGCGCGTGACCGTGCCGCCCGCCATCGCGGCCTATCAGGGGCGCTATGCCGGTCCTTATCTGGACCTCGCGCGGTCCGCCGCCCTGCGCCACGGCGTGCCCGAGGATTTGTTCCTGCGGCTGGTGCAACAGGAAAGCGGCTGGAACAGCCAGGCCGTGTCGCACAAGGGGGCCATCGGGCTGGCACAGTTGATGCCCGAAACAGCGCGCGATCTGGGGGTTGATCCCTTTGACGCGCAGGCCAATCTGGACGGCGGCGCGCGCTATCTGCGGATGCAGTTCGACACGTTCGGCACATGGCCGCTGGCGCTCGCGGCCTATAACGCGGGGCCTGCGGCGGTCACACGCCATAGCGGCATCCCGCCTTTTGCCGAAACCCAAGGCTATGTCGTGGCGGTCTGGGGCCAATAGGTCATTCCGCGGCGATCTGGATCACGGGGTCCATCCCCGCCAGCGTCGCATCATCCAGATGGCATTTGATCTGATGACCGGGGGCAAGAAAGCGCACGGGCGGCACCTCTTTGTCGCATAGCCCATTCGGCACCTGATCTTTCCAGCGGCAGCGCGTCTGGAACGGGCAGCCCGAAGGCGGGTTCATGGCCGACGGAATCTCGCCTTCCAGCACGATGTGCTTTTTGGTCACCCGTGTGTCGGCGATGAGCACGGCGGACAAAAGCGCCTCGGTATAGGGGTGATAGGGGGGTGAGAACACCTGATCGGTGGTGCCCAGTTCCACCACATGCCCCAGATACATCACCATCACACGATCCGCGAGATAGCGCACGATGGACAAATCGTGGCTGATGAACAAAAGCGTCGTGTTGTGGTCGCGCTGGATATCCATCAACAGATCCGTCACCGCCGCCTGCACCGACACATCCAGCGCCGAGACAGGCTCATCCGCCACCACGATCCGCGCGTCCCCCGCAAAGGCGCGCGCGATGCCCACGCGCTGTTTCTGCCCACCCGACAACTGGCGCGGCATCCTTTCGGCAAAGGCGCGCGGCAGTTTCACCAGATCAAGCAGCTCCAGCATCCGCGCGCGGCGTTCGGCGTCGTTCTTGCCGATGCCAAAGACCTCCAGCGCGCGGATGATCTGGCGGCCCACGCTCATCGACGGGTTCAGCGTGTCAAAGGGGTTCTGGAACACCATCTGGATGTCGGCGACATTCTTGGTGCTGCGTTTCTCGATCGGAACATCGCCGATGGATTGATTATCAAGCAGGATCTGCCCGTCCGTCGCGGTTTCCAGCCCCATCAGCACCTTGGCAAAGGTGGATTTGCCGCAACCGGATTCGCCCACGATGGCCAGCGTCTCGCCCTCGCGCGCCTCGAAGCTGAGGGTTTCGTTGGCCTTGACCACTTTGCGGTCGCCGCCGCCAAACAGGGCATTGGCCGCAACCTCGTAGTATTTCTTGAGGTTCTCCATCTTCAGCACAACCTGACCGGGGGCGTGTTTGACCTTGGTCGCCGCCGCCGTGACAGGCGCGGTCCAGTCAATCTCTGTATTGCGGATGCAGCGCGTCTGGTGGCGGTCGTTGCCTGCGACCTGTGCCATCGGGATCACGCCCTGATCGCAGCGTCCGGCCTGAAAATAGTCGCAACGCGGGCCAAAATTGCACCCCTCGGGGCGTTCATGCGGCAGAGGGAAATTGCCGGGGATCGCGACCAGCGGGCGGTCGTTCTTGTCGGCACCGGGCAGCGGGATCGACCGGAAAAGCGCCTGCGTATAGGGGTGCTGCATGTCGTCGAACACATCGGCGATGCTGCCGCGCTCGACCGCCTCGCCCGAATACATCACGCAGATGCGGTCGCAGGTTTCCAGAACCAGCCCGAGGTTGTGGCTGATGAACAGCATCGAGGTGCCGTATTTGCGGCCCAGATCCTTGACCAGTTGCACCACCGCCGCCTCTACCGTCACATCAAGGGCAGTGGTCGGTTCATCAAGGATCAAGAGCGAGGGTTTCGACATCAGCGCCATGGCGATCACGATGCGCTGCTGCTGGCCGCCCGAGAGTTGATGCGGATAGCTGTTCAGGATGCGTTTGGGATCGGGCAGCTTGACGTCGGTCACGACCTCCAGCGCGCGGGCATAGGCCTCTTTCTCGCTGACCTTTTCGTGGATCAGCGGCACTTCCATCAGCTGCTTGCCGATCCGCATGGCGGGGTTCAATGACGCCATCGGTTCCTGATAGATCATCGCGATTTTGCTGCCGCGGATGTCGCGCAGGCGGGCGGGGGACATGGTGTTCATCTCCTCGCCCTTGAACTTGATCGACCCGCCGACGATGCGCCCGTTGGCGCCAAGATCCTGCATCACCCCCAAAGCCACGGTGGATTTCCCACATCCGGATTCGCCCACAAGCCCCAAGGCTTC
>DAISXL010000023.1:10718-21002 GCA_036825855.1 Yoonia sp. | reverse complement strand
TATGCAGCGGATTGCAAATCCGTGTAGACCGGTTCGATTCCGGTACTCGCCTCCACCGACAGTGTCTCACAAGACTTACTGCGCCATCGCTCTGAACCGACCCATCCAGTCATACTTCCTTCCCAGATAGGCGCTGCCTTCGTTGCTCAGATGGCCGAAGTCCATATAGATGAACTGCCCGTCCTGCATCACATCGCAGACCCCGCTTGCGCAAAAGTCGTCATGCAGCCAGTAGACAGGAACCTTGTCACTGATGCTGCGCAGCATCGCGTTGGTTGCCGTGTCCGCCATCAGCGCAAAATCGCAAGTGTCTTCGCCCATGGCGAAATAGGCCGCGCGCATCAGGCATTGCCCGATGTCCCAGCCTGTGCGCGGTGTCGGTGACACGATCAGCACCTCGGCGCCCGTCGCGCGGATCGCCTCGGCCGTGGCGACCAGCCTATCTGCAATGAAGGCCGGGTCGGACCCCGCGACCACCGCGCCGCCCGTCACCGTCAACCTGTCGCGGAACAGATGGTCAAAGGGAGATGACAGGACCACCAGCCGGACGCTTTGCTGGCTGTCCAGCCAGCGCATCACCCTGTCGTTGAAGGCGATGCAGGCGCTCGACCAGTCGGGGGTGACATATTGCGCCACACCCAGCACGGGCGCACAACTTTGCAGCGCCAGTTGCTGCATCCCAAGGCCGGGATCGCTGGCCAACATCCCCGGCGCGAGGTGGCTGGCAAAACTGTCCCCCCAGAGCAGGACCTCTGGCGCAGGGGACGTCTGGCACGGCGGCGCGATCGTGAACGTGCCTTGGCAATCGAGATGCAATCCGACATTCCACGCGATCCGGTCATCAAGGCTGGCAAAGGTGACATCGCCGTTCTTGCGCAGAGGAAAGCCGTCGGAGACCACAAGTGTCAGACCGATGGCGGAAAAGAGCACCGCCACGGTTCCGCTGGCGGCAAAAATCTGGCGCTGCGATGCCAGCATGGCGCCCCCGGGGCGACGGAACGGCTGTTCGACCCAGCGCCAGGTCGCCCATGCCAGCACCAAAGCCCCGATCGCAAGCACGGCCATAAGCGCTGTGGATGGCTCTGGGGCGCTGCGCAGCCGCGCAAAGGCGAACAGTGGCTGGTGCCACAGATAGGCGCTGTAGGAAATCAGCCCGATCCCGACCAGCCCGCGCGTGGCCAGGAGGCGCCCTGTCCAGGTGTCACGGTCCGCAAAAAGAAGGATCAGCGCCGTGCCCCCTACGGGTACCAGCGCATGGACGCCCGGAACAGGTGTGCTGCTGTCAAATCCGAAAATGCTGACGCCGATCAACAGCAAACCGGTCGCGGCCGCCGGATCGTTCGACCGCTGCCGTCTGCCATGGCTCAGGACAGCGCAGGCCGATCCGGCCAGCAATTCCCACGCCCGCGTCGTGATCAGGTAGAAATTGGCATTCGGGTCGTGCCGTCCTGTCCATTCCGCCAACAGCAGGCTTAGACCTGCAACGGCTACGATTCCCCACAACACGCGCCTGACGCCAAAGCGCCACCCCCACAGCAGGAACACAGGAAACAACAGATAGAACTGTTCTTCGACGGCAAGGCTCCAGGTGTGCAGCAAGGGCTTCAATTCGGCGGCGGCAGAAAAATACCCCTGTTCCAGCCAGAACAGGATGTTGGACCCGAAAAACACCACTGCAATCAGGCTTTCACCAAAATCGCGCAGTTGCGACGGCGACATCCACAGATAGGCAAACGGCACGCAGGCTATCATGACGACACAGAGCGCAGGCAGGATGCGCCGGGCACGGCGTTCGTAAAAGTGCAGGATTGAAAACCGCCCCTGTTCGAGGTCTGCAATCAGGATGCGGGTGATCAGATAGCCGCTGATCACGAAAAACACATCGACCCCGACATAGCCGCCGCTGAACGCGCCAAAGCCTGCGTGAAAAAAAATCACAGGCAGCACCGCGATGGCGCGCAGCCCGTCAATCTCTGGTCTGTACTGCATCACGGCTACTGGTCGCTCTCAATTCCTGCCCTGCGGGGACTATCGGCAAAGTTTGCGAAATAGCAAAGCCCCGGCGTTTCAGACCCCGCCCCCAATCAATCCCCCGAAAAGTGAGCGAAAAAGAGGCAACAGGCCGCTTGCGGCCACTGGAAACCGGCGGAAGCAAGCCTATTTTCAAGGCGTTGTGCTGCAGCGCCTTGTGCTTTGCTGCAGTGCCGCAATATGAGCGGGCACCAAAGACCCGCACGAGAATCGCCTCGCGCGACCGCGTTTTGCAATGCGATGTTTCAGGAACTTGAATGGTTTTCACGACACATATGAAAAGGCGCCAGCTGCTGTTGTCCAGCGTCGCCGCAGGTCTTCTGGCTGAACGCGCCACAGGGCAAGATACTGTTGCGCAACCGGACCCCGTGCCGTTCTCGTTCGACCTGCTGACCGAAATGGCGCAGGCGCAGGCGGCTGAGGCTTTTGTCGCGCCGGCCCGTCCCGAGGGGTTTCTGGGCGCGCTGGATTATGACGACTACCGCCTGATCCGGTTCCGCAGCGAACAGGCGCGCTGGGCGGACAGCGATGCGTCCTTCCATGTCCATGCGTTCCATACCGGCTGGTTGTTCGGAGAGCCTGTCAAACTGTTCGAAGTCACAGGCGAGGCTGATAGCGCCGTCGCCACGCCGATGACCTTTTCGACCGACGATTTCGAATACCTCAACGAACTGGCCGACCGCGTGCCTGCCAATGCCGAACTGCCGGGCGTGGCGGGTTTCCGGCTGAACACGCCGCTCAATCACCCTGACCGTTTCGACGAACTGGTGTCCTTTCTGGGCGCAAGCTATTTCCGCGCCTTGGGCCGCGACAGCCGCTACGGGCTGAGCGCGCGTGGTCTTGCGCTGAACACCGCAGGCCCGCAACCCGAAGAATTCCCGCGCTTCAGCCGGTTTTATCTGACCCGTCCGGCACCGGGCGCGTTGGAAACCGTGGTGCATGCGCTGATGGACAGCCCCAGCGTGACCGGCGCCTATCGTTTCGTCATCCGCCCCGGCGAGACGACAGAGATGGACGTCACCGCCCGCCTGTTCTTTCGCGCGGATGTGACCGAATTGGGTATCGCGCCGCTGACCTCGATGTTCCTCTATAATGGCGTGAACCGCGAAGGCTTTGACGACTATCGCCCGCGCGTGCACGACAGCGACGGTTTGCGGATCGTGCGGCGCGGCGGCGACGTGATCTGGCGGCCGCTGAACAATCCGGCGCGCCTGTCGGGATCGTATTTCGCGGAAACCAGCCCTGTCAGTTTTGCGCTGCACCAGCGGGAACGCGATTTCGCCAAATACATGGATGCGGGCGCGCATTACGAAATGCGCCCCTCGCTCGAGGTTGTGCCGCTGGGGGATTGGGGGCCGGGCCATGTCCGGCTGGTCGAGATCCCGACCGCGCTTGAGGTCGAGGACAACATCGTCGCCTATTTCATCCCCGAAGGATCGGTCGTCGCAGGCGATACGCGTGAATTCGCCTATCGTCTGCGCTGGGGCGATCTGCCTGAAAGCGCCAGCGCCGATCTGGCCCATGTCGCCGAAACGCGGGCAGGGGCGGGCGGTGTGTCCGGTGTCATCAATGCGGCCAACAAGCGGAAATTCGTGATTGATTTCAAGGGTGGTTTGCTGTCCCGCCTGTCAGCCGAGGATGATGTCCTGCCCGTCGTGAATGTCACCGGCGGCGATCTGGTCAGCGCGACTTTGGGCCCTGTCGACGACGGCGAAACATGGCGCGTCGTGCTGGATGTGCAATCTGACAGCGATCTCGTTGAACTTTCTGTCCATGTCGCGGGTTATGGCCGCAAGTTGACAGAAACCTGGCTATATCAATGGATCAGATCGAATGCGTGACCTTTTGCCCGAGGACGATACCGACATCGAGCGGATGGTGGCCTTGATCGGCGCACCGCCCGCCGCGCCGATGGTCGTGGTGCGCCAAAAACTGGAACGCGATGGTGACGCGGTGGCCCAGCAAGGGTGGGTGCCGCGCCTGCTGCATTTCTTCGTGCCAAGGGCTGGCCACTAGACCATGTCACGTCCGGTGCGGATTGACCGCGGGGTAGAGGCCGTCCGCAGCGCGGCGCTGATCGCAAGCGCGATTGCGGGGATCGCCGCATTTTCGTTCTTTTTGCGCTTCGGGGCGGCGGACGGGCTGAACCCGATCGACGTGCTGCGCGGCGTGCTGCTGCTGGTCTCGACATTCTGGCTGTCATGGGGGGCGACACAGGCCTTTCTGGGGCTGATGTCGCGCGCGACACCCCCCGAGATCGACCGGACAGCGCCTTTAATCGGGCGGATCGTCGTGATCGTGCCGGTCTATCAGGAAGACCCCGTGACCACTTTTGCCCGGATTGCCGCGATGGATATGTCGGTGGCCGCGACAGGCTTTGGCGACAGGTTCGACTTTGCCATCCTGTCCGATACCCGCGATGACATCGCCGCCGCCCGCGAACGGCTGTGGTATCTGCGCCTGTTGCGCGACCGTAACGGGCAGGGGCGGATCTTCTATCGCCGCCGCGCTGACAACAAAGGCAAAAAGGCTGGCAATGTGGAGGATTTCATCCGCAGCTCCGGTGCGGCCTATGAATTCGGGATCATCCTTGACGCCGACAGCCTGATCGAAGGCGCCACGATGGTCGAAATGGCCCGCCGGATGCAGGCGGACCCCAAGCTGGGGCTGCTGCAGACCTTGCCGCGGATCATCGGCGCGCGGTCGCGGTTCGGACGGGCCATGCAGTTTTCCGCTGCGTTCAATTCGCCCGTCTTCGCGCGCGGCCTTGCCATGCTGCAGGGGCACACCGGCCCGTTCTGGGGGCATAACGCGATCATTCGCATGCGGGCCTTCGCGCAAAGCTGCGGGCTGCCGGAACTGGCGGGCAAGCCTCCCTTTGGCGGCCATATCCTGAGCCATGATTATGTCGAGGCCGCACTTCTGGCGCGGGCGGGCTGGCGTGTGCGGCTTGACGATGATCTGGGCGGCAGCTTCGAGGAAGGGCCCGAAAATATCGTCGATCATGCCAAGCGCGACCGGCGCTGGTGTCAGGGCAACCTGCAACATGCGCGCCTGCTCTTTGCCCCCGGTCTGCGGGGCTGGAGCAGGTTCGTGTTCCTGCAGGGGATTTTGGCTTATCTCGCCTCGGTGGTCTGGCTTGGCTTTCTGCTGGCCAGCATCGCCGCCCCCGCGTTCGGCCCGCCCATCGTCTATTTCCCGACGCAGTACTGGCCTTTGCCTGTCATGGGGCCGGATGAAACGGCGCTGGCGCTGGCCTTGATCATCGGGATTTTCGGCCTGTTGATCCTGCCCAAACTGCTGATCGGGGCGGATGCCGTGCTGCGCGGCCGCGCGCGGGATTTCGGCGGATGGTGGGCGGCGACGGCCTCGACCATGACCGAGCTGCTGTTATCCTCGATCACCGCACCCATTTTCATGATGTACCAGACGCGGTCGGTGTTTCAGGTCCTGCTGGGGCGCGACGGCGGCTGGCCTGCGCATGACCGCGGCGACGGACGCTTGCGCCTGTCCGAAGCCTTTGCCGCCAGTCACTGGATCGTCGCTCTGGGCCTGATCGGCCTCGCGCTTGCGGCGCTGCTGTCGCCTGCCTTGGTGCCGTGGTTCCTGCCCGTCACGCTGCCAATGGTGCTGTCGCCGTTCATCATCGCTTGGACGTCACGGCCGGGGGACCCGTCGTTGTTTTTGACGCCCGAGGAACTGGCACCTGCATCCGTGATGCGGCTGCGCGATGGCGTGCTGGAGGACTGGCAGGCAAACGCGCGTGACGACGAGCCCGAGCTGATTGTGGGGCAGGCACAGCATGTCTGACATGGTGGGTGCGCAGGTCGCGCAATCCGGCGGGCGCGATCCGCGGCTTGACGTGTTTCGCGGGCTTGCGCTGGTGATGATCTTCATCAACCACGCGCCCCGCAACTGGCTGGAAGATTTCACCAACCGGAACTTCGGCTTTTCGGATGCGGCGGAAGGGTTCGTGTTCATGTCCGGGATCGCCGCCGGCATCGCCTATTCGGGCTATTTCCGGCGCGGTGATCCGGTGACGGGCATCGCCCGCGTGCTGCGGCGTGTCTGGACGCTCTATCAGGTGCATATCCTGATCACGGTCGTTGCGATCGCCATTGCCGCCGCTGCGGCGCACTGGTTCGGCGCCCCCGAGATGATGCGCAAGCATGGTATCTGGGTGCTGGTGACAGACCCGCTGGGCTTTCTGATCGGGGTGCCGCTTCTGGGGCATCAGCTGGGCTATGTGAATATCCTGCCGCTTTATCTGGTGCTGTTGTTGCTGGTCCCGCCGGTGATCTGGGGCGCGCTGCGCTGGCCGCTGGTCGTGCTGGGCCTGTCCATCACCCTGTGGCTGGCGGCGGGCATCGCGCGGGTCAATTTCCCCAACTACCCGCAAGAGGGTGGCTGGTTCCTCAATCCCTTGTCATGGCAGCTTTTGTTCGTGGTCGGCCTGCTGACAGGTGTCGCGCACAAGGCGGGGCGGCGGTTCGTGCCGGTTCTGCCGTGGCTGCAATGGCTGACGGGCGGATTTCTGCTGCTGTCGCTGGTCTGGATGCAATGGCCCGATTTCGCAGAACTCATGCGCGGCTGGCTGCGGGTTGCGCAGGACGCGGGTGTGCCTTGGGTCATCACAGGGTTCAACAAAAGCTATCTGGCCGCGCCGCGCCTGCTGCATATCCTTGCGCTGGCCTATTTCCTGTCAAGTTTTGCTTTCGTCAGGCGGTTGTGCCATCATGCCATCGCGGTGCCCTTGGCCTTGCTTGGCCGACAGGCGCTGCCGGTCTTTGCGCTGGGCACGGTGCTGGCCTTTGCAATTCAGGCGGTCAAGACGGTGACAGGGCAAGATTTCGTGCTGGATACGCTGATGATCATAGGCGGGCTGCTGGCGCAGCTGGCTTTGGCCGCGTCCAAGCAATACTGGCCCAAGCCGCGCGTGACCGCAGCAATCTGAGACCGGCCGGGTTTATTTTCGGCAACGGCTTGCGGGTCCGCCAGTCGATACACAGGTGGTCGGCAGATGGGCCGCACCGCGCCCCGAAAGGATTTTCCCGATGGATTATGTCTATGTTGTCGCGGGCCTGATCGGCCTATTTTTTGGTGGCGAAGCCTTGGTGCGCGGCAGCGTCGGTGTCGCGCGGCGGCTCGCGATTCCGCCTTTGCTGATCGGGTTGACCGTGGTGGGTTTTGGCACTTCGACGCCGGAACTGCTGGTGTCGGTGGATGCGGCCTTGCGCGGAGTGCCCGACATCGCCGTGGGCAATATCGTGGGGTCCAACATCGCCAATATCCTGCTGATCGTGGGTCTGACCGCGCTGGTCTGGCCGATCACCGTCATGGGTGCGACGCTGCGCCGGGACACGCTGGTGATGGTCGCGGCCGCGCTGGCATTGCTGCCCGTCTTTGCGCTGGGGCTGATCGGGCGGCTGCCGGGGCTGGTGCTGGTGGCGGGGCTGGCGGGCTATCTGGTCTGGGCCTACCGCACGCCGGGTGCGGCCGAGCCCGAAGATGCGGACCTGCCCGCGCCGTCATCCACATGGGTGTCGATCCTGTGGGTGGTGGGCGGCCTTGTCGTGCTGATGGCGGGCGCGCGGTTTCTGGTGGACGGGTCGGTCAACATCGCCCGCGGTTTCGGGATTTCCGAGGCCTTTATCGGCCTGACCATCGTGGCTGTGGGCACGTCCTTGCCGGAACTTGCGACATCGCTGATCGCGGCCTTCCGGCGTCAGTCGGAAATCGCCATCGGCAACATCGTGGGGTCCAACATCTTTAACGTGCTGGGGATTCTCGGGCTGACCGCGCTCATCACGCCTGTCCCCGTGGCGGGCCGGTTCCTGACCTTCGATCTGCCGGTGATGATCGTGGCGTCCCTTGTTTTGACCGCGCTGCTGCTGACCCGTCCGCAGATCGGGCGCGTCATGGGCGTCGTGCTGCTCTTGGCCTATGTCGGCTATGTCTGGGCCGCGCAGGGGTGATGCCGTCAGGCTGGCGTCAGGATCATCGGCGAAACACTCTCGACCCGTGGAATGAACAACGGCAGTCTGCGGGCTGTGCCGCCTGATCCTGAACGAAAGCCTGCCCTGATGCGCGTCCTGCTTGTCGAAGACCACCCCCCGCTGGCCGAGGCTGTCTGCGATGCCTTGCGCCGTGCGGGTTTCGCCGTCGATCACGCAGGCACCGCCGCCGATGCGCGCGAGATGGCGGCGCTGGCCGATTACGGGCTTGTCCTGCTCGACCTTGGCCTGCCCGATGGGGATGGCACCACCCTCTTGCCCGTCTTGCGGGGTGGCGGGCGGGTGCCGGTGATCGTGCTGACCGCGCGGGACCAGTTGGCCGACAGGCTCGCGGGGCTGGACGGTGGCGCCGATGATTACGTCGTCAAGCCGGTCGAGATGCCCGAACTGGTCGCCCGCTGCCGCGCGATCCTGCGCCGCCCCGGTGACCGGTCGGGCAGCACGCTGACCGTGGGACCCTTGGCGCTGGACACGGTTGCGCGCAGTGTCAGCCTTCATGGCGCGCCCCTGATCCTTGGCCGCCGCGAAACCGGCGTTCTGGAACAGTTGATGCGCGCTGCCGGTCGTGTCGTGTTGCGCCAGATGCTCGAAGAAGCGCTATACGGGTTCGACGACGAGGTCGGGCCCAATGCGTTGGAGGCGGCGGTGTCTCGCCTGCGTCGCGCGCTGGAGGCGGCGGATTGTCCCGTGCCCGTGGTCACGATCCGGGGTGTGGGCTGGATGCTGCCGCGCGAGGGGGCGGCATGACCGCCACGCGCCGCCCGCTGGCGCGGACCCTGACGCGGCGGCTTGCGCTGATCGCGGCGGGCGTTGTCGCGCTGAATGTTGTCGTCGTCGGCCTCTATTACGGCACCGACCGCCCCACGCTTGAGGCCGAGGCGGTGGCGGATATGACCGAATGGCTGGGGGCATCGCTGGAAGGCACGATCCTGCCGGGCGATGCGCCGGTGCGTGCGGTCTTTGCCGATCATCCTGACGCCTATGCCTTTGCACTGGTCGACCGGACGGGCGCGGTGATCGACGCGATGAACGCTGACCTGATCCCGCCCTCGGCGGCGGACCTCTATGCCGATGACTGGATCACGCGGATTGACCTGCCAGACATGCGGCGGGTCATTGCGGGGCATGAATTCACCGACCGGACCGATGGCCTACGCGTGATCTTCGTGATGAACGCCGATCCGGCGGGGCTGTTGCGCCGCGCCTATTTCAGCGAATTGCGCCAGCATGTCTGGGTGCCGGTCCTGCCGATGGCCATAGTTCTGATCTTGGCCAGCGTCCTGCTGATCCGGCGCGAACTGGCGCCTGTGGCACGGGCGGCCGCATGGGCGCGCGCGATCCGGCCCGGCGCGCTGACCCCGCCCCCCGCGGGTGACGTGCCCGCCGAGGTGGCCGACCTGATCGAGGCGACCGAACGCGCACTCAGCCGCCTTTCCACCGCGCTTGCCGCCGAAACCCGCCACGCCGCCGAAGCCGCCCATGCGCTGCGCACCCCTGTCGCGGTGCTGGTCGCGCGGCTGGACGCCCTGCCGCAGGGCGAGACGACCGAACGTCTGCGCGCCGATCTCGCCGCCTTGTCGCGCACGGTGCATCAGGTGCTTGCGGCCTCGCGCACCGATGTGCTGGCGGTGCCGGATGACGTGGCGCTCGATCTGCGCGATGCGGCAGAGGCCGTGACCGCCGGCCTTGCCCCGTTTGCCTATGGCAAGGGGGTGGAACTGGCGCTGTCCTTGCCCGACGCCCCCGTGCTGGCCCGCGCCAACCGCGAAGGGGTCGAACTTGCCCTGTCGAACCTGATCGAGAATGCGGTCCTGCACGGCGGCCCCGGCCTTGTCGAGATCGCCGTCGGACCCGATACTGTCATCACGGTGCGCGATCACGGGCCGGGCCTACCTGCCGCTGCGGGATCACAGGTGTTCAAGGCCTTCTGGCGGGGTCCTGCGGCTGTTCCGGGCGGCACGGGGCTGGGTCTGGCGATTGTCGAGCGATTGCAGCAGGCGCAAGGCGGCACAGTCACTGCGCAGAATGCCGAAGGCGGCGGATGCCAAATCGTGCTGACCTATCAATCCGCGTAAACGCATCGTCCGTCAGGCTCCGGTCAGGCAAGCGGCCTAGAACGGTCTTACCGGATCGACGACCGATCCTTCGATTCGTGCATCCATGCCCTGTCACCGAAAGGACCTGCCATGAAACTTTTCGCTATCGCGGCTCTTTGCGCCGCCCTGTCCACCCCCGCCAC
>DAISXL010000023.1:2383-10618 GCA_036825855.1 Yoonia sp. | reverse complement strand
CCATGAAACTTTTCGCTATCGCGGCTCTTTGCGCCGCCCTGTCCACCCCCGCCACCTTTGCCAGCACCCCCACGACACCCATCGCCGATGTGCAGCGCGGCACGATGGTGACGGTCGCGGGCACGGTCGAGCGGATCACGGATGAGGACGAATTCCGCCTGACCGACGCCAGCGGCAGCATCCAGATCTATGTCGGCCCGAACTGGGTGCCGGCCGAAGTTGGCGAGAGCGTCACGGTCGACGGTTTTGTGGATGACGACCTTGTCTTCCCACGCGAGATCTACGCCCGCAGCCTGACCCGCGCCGATGGCACGGTCGTCAGTTTCGATCGTCAATACTATTGATGCGCCATTGGCGGCAGGCCAGCTTTGGTCTGCCGCCCACGCTCAGCCCATCCGCTCAGAGGCATAGGACCCCGGCGAGGCTGGAAAGACCACGGTCTTGTTGCCGTTCAGCATGACGCGGCGGTGGATATGCGCGTGGATCGCGCGGGCCAGCACCTGACTTTCGACATCGCGGCCAAGGCTGACGTAATCGGCGGGCGATTGCGCATGGGTGACGCGCGCGATGTCCTGTTCGATGATCGGGCCTTCATCCAGATCGGCAGTGACGTAATGCGATGTTGCCCCGATCAGTTTCACACCGCGTTCATAGGCCTGTTTATAGGGGTTCGCCCCTTTGAAGCTGGGCAGGAACGAATGGTGGATGTTGATGATCTTGCCCGACATCTGCTGGCACATCCGGTCCGACAGCACCTGCATGTAGCGCGCCAGCACGATCAGGTCCGCGCCCGTTGCATCGACGACGTCCATGATCCGCGCCTCGGCCTCGGGCTTGTTTTCCTTGGTGACGGGGATGCAGTGGAACGGAATATCGTGGTTCACCACGACCTTTTGGTAATCCATGTGGTTCGAGATCACGGCCACGATGTCGATGGGCAGCGCCCCGATCCGCCAGCGATAGAGCAGGTCGTTCAGGCAATGCCCGAACCGCGATACCATGATGATGACCTTCATGCGCACCGCCTCGTCGTGAAAGGCGAATTCCATGCCGAATCGCGTGCCGATCGCGCCAAAGCTTTCGGCCATCGCATCCAGCGTCGCGCCGGTTTCGCTGGTGAAACTGACCCGCATGAAGAACTTGCCGGTTTCGGTGTCGTCGAACTGGGAACTGTCGGTGATGTTGCAGCCATGGTCGGCCAGAAATCCGGCGATGGCGGCAACGATCCCGCGGGCGCTGTCGCAGGTGACGGTCAGGGCGAATTTGGTCATGGGATACTTTCCGGGATATGACATGGTGTTGGCGGCTGGCCTTCTGCATTTCATACCCTTGCCGCACGGCACAAGAGGATGACGGTGCGCGAAAGCCCGTGGTCGTCGCTGTTCAAGATCATCCTTTCGCGCACCGCGCCATAGCGATCACGACGATAAACGCCGCTTTGGCGACGCGCGGCATCAGGACACAAGGCAAAATGCGATCAACCGTTGCCGCGTCAGGCCGAATATGGCATCAAACGAGAAAGCAACTAAACGAAAGAGTTTAGATTTTGACCGACTACACAGCCCGCCGCACGATGATGGTCGACACGCAGGTGCGCCCGTCCGATGTCACCCGTTTCCCGATCATTGACGCCATGCTCAGCATCCCGCGCGAGGACTTCGTGCCCGACAATCTGCGCGAGGCCGCCTATGTCGGGGAAAACCTCGATATCGGCAAAGGCCGGATCATGCTGGAGCCACGCACGCTTGCCAAGATGCTGGAACTGGCCGATGTGCAGCCGGGGCATGTCGCGCTCGATATCGGGTGCGGGCTGGGATATTCGACCGCTGTTCTGGCACGTCTGTGCGATTTCGTCGTTGCCATCGAAGATGACGAGGGCCGCGCCGAAGAAGCCCAAAGCCTGCTGTCCGGGCACGGGATCGACAATGCCGCCGTCATGGCGGGGCCGCTCGCGGCGGGGTCCGCGAAATCGGGGCCATTCGATCTGATCATGATCCAGGGGGCGGTCGAATCCCTGCCAGACGATCTGCTGACCCAGTTGCGCGAAGGCGGGCGGATTGTCTGCCTCTTTGCCGAAGGGGCGCTGGGCGTCGTGCGGGTCGGTCACAAGATGGACGGCGCAATCAACTGGCGGTTCGGTTTCAACGCGGGTGCGCCGGTTTTGGCAAGCTTCCGGCGTAGCGCGGCCTTTGCACTCTGACAGAAACGATCTGGCCCTGAGTGGGCCGGGCAACATGTGACCTCATAGGGACCGACGATGATCAAACGCAGTGCACTTGCCGGATTGGCGATGTTGATGACTTTCGCGGCGGCCCCCGCGCTGCGGGCCGAGACGCTGGCGGATGCGCTGGCGTCGGCTTACAACACAGCGGGCCTGCTGGATCAGAACCGCGCCTTGCTGCGGGCCGCCGATGAAGGCGTCGCCCAATCGGTTGCTGCGACGCTGCCTGTCATCAACTGGGCGATTTCATCCAGTCGGACCTATGCCGCGGCGACGCCCGCGCCCGCCCCACGCCGCACGTCCTCGACGACCGCGCGCATCGCGGGATCGTTGACCCTGTATGACGGCGGCGCGAACCGTCTTGCCATCGAATCGCAAAAGGAAATCGTGCTGGCCACGCGCCAGTCGCTGCGCGGGGTTGAACAGAACGTCCTGTTGCGGGCCGTGCAGGCCTATATGAACGTGCGCCGCGAACGTGAATTCGTGCAGCTCCGGCAGAACAACTTGCGGCTGATCACGCAAGAACTGCAGGCCGCGCGCGACCGCTTTGAAGTGGGCGAAGTGACCCGAACCGATGTGTCGTTGGCCGAGGCGCGCCTTGCCGGATCGCAAAGCCTGCTTGCCGCCGCACAGGGCAACCTTGCCCAGTCGATCGAGGAGTATCGCGCCGCCGTGGGTGAATTGCCCAGTGCATCCGGTACCGCAACCCCTGCGCCCGTGCCGCCGTCGGTGGAAGAAGCAAAAGCCTTTGCCGTGCGCAACCATCCCGATGTGCTCGAGGCGCAGCATTCGGTCGCCGCTGCCGAACTCAGCATCCAGCGGGCCGAGGCCGCGCAGGGGCCCAGCCTGACGGCCGATACGTTCATCTCTCTGGACGAGGAATGGAACGAGACCGGCCAGATCGGCCTGACCTTTGGTGGCCCGATCTATAGTGGCGGCGCCTTGTCCAGCCAGATCCGGCAGTTGCAGGCGAACCGTGACGCCAGCCGTGCGGGGCTGCATCTGGCGCGGATCGGTGTCGAACAGCAGGTCGGCAACGCTTATGCGGCCTTGCAGGTCGCGCGCGCCTCGGCGCAGGCGTCCAACCAGCAGATCAGCGCGGCACGTATCGCCTTTGAAGGTGTCCGCGAGGAAGCGTCCCTGGGGTCGCGCACCACGCTTGATGTGCTGAACGCGGAGCAGGAATTGCTGGATGCCTCGGCCAACGGGATCGCGGCACAGGTCGACGAGGTGATCGCATCCTATGCCGTGCTGGCTGCCATGGGTCTGCTGACCGCCGAGCATCTGCAACTGGCCGTGCAGCAATATGACGTCACCGCCTATTACAACCTTGTCAAAGGCGCGCCCACGGCAAGTTCCCCCCAAGGCGAGGCGCTTGACCGCGTTCTCGAGGCGCTGACCCGCGAATAACCATCCTGTTGTTTTGTTAATGTCGTTCCGCTAGGCTTTGTCGGTCGGGTACAGACAGGGATCAACGATGTCGAACATGGCGCGGTCAGATGAAATCGACGAGCTTGTGTCCTCGGTGCGGAACCTTGTGTCCTATAAGGATGCGGGCACTGCACGCCGGTTGCAAGTGCAGGACAAGCTGATCCTGACTCCCGCCTTGCGCATCGATATTCCTGCGTCCGAGGCGGAAGTTGCTGAAATATCTCAAGAAACTGCCGCAGATCACGATGCGCCCCTGCAGGGCCCTGTTACCACTGAAAAACCGACGCTTGGCGCAACAGTGGCCGAGCTTGAGGCGGCAGTCACCGCACGTGCCGAGGATTGGGAAGCCGACGGCGGCGAAACCTTCGATCAGGCTGCCTGGGCTGCCAGCGCCTTTGAACCACCGCAGGATGATTCGGCGGCCTTAGGCACACCACCCGCGGAGTCGATCCCTGATGTCGCGCTTCCGTTGGCAGAGCCTGAACTGCCCACGCAGAACAGCCCGGAACTGTCCGATCTGGAAGACCGGATCGCAGACCAAATCGTTGCGCAGCATGGCGTCACGTCGATCGACGAGGGCGCGCTGCGCGCCGCTGTCGTGCGCATCCTGCGCGAGGAACTGGCTGGCGACATGGGCGAAAGGATCACGCGCAACGTGCGCAAACTGGTCCGCCGCGAAATCAACCGCGTGCTGGTGTCACGCGATCTGGACTGACAACAGGTCCGGCCAGCGCCAGCAGCGCGTCGATATCCAGATGCTGTTCCAGATGATCGGCCAGCGCGTCCAGCGTCGCCTCGACCTGCGCGTCATAGCCATAGGCCGCGACAGGCTTGCCCATCTGCGCAAAGAACGCGGACCGGAACGCGTCGGCGCTGAACAGCCCGTGCAGATAACAGCCCATGATCCGCCCGTTTGCTGATGCCGCCCCTTCGCCGCGCCCGTCCAGCGACAGCCAAGCGCGCGCGCAATCGGGGCCGGTCGTGTCGCCCATGTGGATTTCATAGCCGCTGACGCTGTCGCCCGTCGCCCGATAGACCGCCTGCGACAGTGCCAGCCGCTTTTGCGGCTGCATCACCGTCGCCACATCCAGATGGCCAAGCCCCGCCACGCTGCGCGCCGGTCCTTCGATCCCGTCAGGGTCGGCGATGGTGCGCCCCAGCATCTGATAGCCGCCGCAAATGCCCAGCACATGACCCCCGCGCCGGATATGTGCGGCAAGGTCGATGTCCCAGCCCTGCACGCGGAAATGCGCAAGGTCCGCGATGGTCGATTTCGATCCTGGCAGGATCACCAGATCGGCATCGACGGGCAGGGGGCGGCCCGCTTCGACGATATCGACGCTGACGCCGGGGGTGCCCGACAGCGGATCAAGATCGTCGAAATTCGCGATCCGGTTCAGGCGCGGCACGACGATACGGATATCGCCGCCTGTGCGGCTGCGGATATCCATCACATCCTCGGCGGGCAGTTTCCACGCATCCGCAAACCACGGGATGATGCCCAGCGGGGTCCAGCCGGTGCGGGCGGTGATGATATCCATGCCACCCGCGAACAGGGTCGGATCACCGCGGAACTTGTTGATCGCATAGCCTTTGATAAACCCCAGATCGTCATCCGGCAGCACGGCATGGGTGCCGACCATCTGCGCGATGACACCGCCGCGGTCGATATCGCCGATCAGCACGACAGGCACATCCGCCGCTGCGGCAAAGCCCATATTGGCGATGTCACCGGCGCGCAGGTTAACCTCGGCCGGGCTGCCGGCACCTTCGACGATGATCAGGTCGCGGCCCTGCGCCAGCCTGTGAAAACTGTCCAGCACGGCGGGCAGCAGGGTCGCTTTGTGCTTGCCATAGTCGCGCGCTTTCAGCGTGGCGACACGCTGGCCCTGCACGATCACCTGCGCGCCGATATCGGTTTCGGGTTTCAATAGAACGGGGTTCATGTCGTTCATCGGGGCCAGCCCGCAGGCCAGCGCCTGCAACGCCTGCGCGCGCCCGATCTCGCCGCCATCGGCGGTGACGGCGGCATTGTTGGACATGTTCTGCGGCTTGAACGGGGCGACGGTCAGGCCGCGCCGGACGCAGGCGCGCGCGATCCCCGCCACCAACATGGATTTGCCCACATTGGACCCTGCGCCTTGAATCATGATGGCCTTGGTCATTTCCGCCCCCTGTCGGTGCTTGATACGCATCGGGCGGGCCGCCGCAAACGAAAAACGCGACCCCGGGGGGCCGCGCTTTTCACGCCGTCACGGATGGCGCACCACTCAGGCGGCGCGCGCTTCCTGCTCGGCTGCGTTGCGACGTTCACTTTCTTCGCGCGACAGGGCCACCGAGGTACGGATGCCTTTCCCGACGAATTCCATCAGGCCGTTGACAACACGTTCGTTGGGGTCGATGCCAGCACAGGACAAGACTTCACGGCCATCGCGCGAACGGGCCCAGCGGGCGATCTGTTCGGGGCCGTTGCCGTATTTCTTGTCATCAGCGATCGCATCATCAAGCGCAGCAAGCACGACGGCAGCAAAAAGCTTGCGGGCACGGTTGCCCTGCTCGTTGTTGAAGGCTGTTCCGTCGACGAAATCTCTCATTTTGCTTCCTTTTTTTGGTCTTGCGGTTCCGCGTGCTCGCCCTTATGCACCGATGAGCGCGATTCGGGGGTTCTGTTTTGGCATATCAGCCATGCATCAACCGCATAGCTGTGCCGTGTTCGCAGGCAAGCAAAGCGTCGCTTTGACTGACCTTGCCAGCTTGCCACGCCGTGTATATAGGCGGGAGCAATCGCCAAACAAGTCTTGGCCCCCATTCTGTCATGAAGTGACCCATGCCCAAAATCAACGGTAACGAAATCCGCCCCGGCAACGTGCTGGAACATGAAGGTTCCTTGTGGGGCGCTGTGAAAGTCGATCACGTCAAGCCCGGCAAGGGCGGCGCGTTCGCGCAGGTCGAGCTGAAGAATCTGCGCGACGGCCGCAAGCTGAACGAACGTTTCCGGTCTGCCGACAAGGTCGAACGCGTGCGTCTGGACCAGAAAGACCAGCAGTTCCTCTATGAAACCGACGGGATGCTGACCTTCATGGACAGCGAGACCTATGAGCAGATTGCATTGCCCGTCGATATTCTGGGCGACCGCCGCCCGTTCCTGCAGGACGGCATGGTCGTGCATATCGAATATTACGGCGAAGAGGCGTTGAACGTCACTCTGCCGCAGCGCGTGGTCTGCAAGGTCGTCGAAACGGAACCTGTGGTCAAAGGCCAAACAGCGGCGAACAGCTTTAAGCCTGCGATCCTTGATAACGGTGTGCGGGTCATGATCCCGCCGTTCGTCGGCACGGACGAGGATATTGTCGTGAACACCGAACTGTTCGAATACGTCGAACGCGCCTGATCGCCGGCTTAGCCGGGGGCCAGCCCCCGGACCCCCGGGATATTTTTGCTCGGAAGATGGCGGGTGTCAGTCCCCCAAAGTCACGGTCGCGCTGCCTGCCTGCATCGGGCCGGTGGCGCGGTCGAACCGCAGATAAGCTATTGCCTGATTGCCGCTGACCGTGTGCATCACGCCCGCCTCTTTGCCATCCGCCGTGATCGTGTCGCCGGGCTGGGCCGTGCCCGAGAGGTGGACCCGTGCCAGACCCTTGCGCAATTCGGTCTTGTGTTTCATCCGCGCGACGATTTCCTGCCCGACATAGCAGCCTTTGCGGAAATCGACGCCGTGCAGCGCCTCGAACCCAGTTTCCAGCACATAGGTTTCGGGCGTCAGTTCGATCCCTGTTTCAGGGATCAGATGCGCGACGCGGATCGCGTCCCAATTGGTCTGGTCGCTGATATCGCTGTCGCCATAATGCCGCCAGCCCAAGGCCGGATGGCGCGGGTCGGGCAGCGCACCTTCTGGCGCTGGCCCCGTCCCGCGCGAGGCGACGATCTCGGTCTGGGCGATCTGCACCGCCGCGCGCAAGCGGTACATGGTCAGGCGTTGCAGCAAGGTCGCGGCATGGCTTTGGGCCACGTCGACCAGCAGGCGGTCGCCCTGTCCCACCACGAAGAAATCGGCGATGTATTTGCCTTGGGGTGTCAGCAAGGCCGCATAGACGATGCCGCCCGCCGCGCGGGTCACGTCATTGGTGACCAAACCTTGCAGGAAATCGACTCGGTCCGCGCCGGTGATTGACAGGACTACGCGGTCAGACATCGGTTTTTTCCTCTTGTTGCGAAAACTGCAGGCGGTTCAGGTCGGCATAGATCCCGCCGCGTGCGATCAATTCGTCATGGGTGCCCTGATCGACGACGCGGCCCTGATCCATCACCACGATCTTGTCTGCATTCACGATGGTGGACAAGCGGTGCGCGATCACAACTGTGGTGCGTCCTGCCGAGAGACGCTCCAGCGCCGCCTGCACAATGCTTTCGGATTTGGTGTCGAGCGCGCTTGTCGCCTCGTCCAAAAGCAGGATCGGCGTATTGCGAAGCAAGGCGCGCGCGATGGCGATGCGCTGGCGCTGCCCGCCCGACAGGTTTGATCCGCGCGGCCCTGCGGGGCTGTCCAGCCCGTCAGGCAGCATCGGCAAAAAATCGGTGACATG
>DAISXL010000023.1:0-2283 GCA_036825855.1 Yoonia sp. | reverse complement strand
GTCAGCACCTGCTGCAACCGTTCCACGCTGGCCGCCGCCATCTGCCACTGGCCCGCCATCGCGCCCAACCGGCGCAAAGGATCAAAGGCCAGCGACATTGCGGTGAAAAAAGCCATGAACTGACCTGCGGTCTTGTCGCCGGAAATAATCTCGGACCCGCCATAGATCAGCACGCCCAGAAAACCGATGCCGGTCATGATGTCGATCAGGGCAGGCACCGTGGCCTGCCCGACCGAGGTGCGCACATTCGCGTCGATTCCTTCGCGGATCAGACTGTTGTAACGGTCGCCCTGATATGTCTCGAGCCGGTTCAGCTTGATCGGGTTGATGCCGTGGAACACCTCGTCCAGCCGCGTGGAAATGCGGCCTGCGATTTCGCGCGCAGTCCGCGACCGGCGGCGGATATAGGCCTGCACCAGCAAGGATGGCATCACCAGCAGCGGCACGCCCACGACGGCGATCAGCGTCCAGCGCCAGTCGATCCAGAGTGCGACCGAAAACAGCCCCACCAGTGACACCAGATCGCGGCCAAGCGCTGTCAGGATACTGGCCCAGACGCTGTTGATCGCGCCCACATCGCCCTGCACCCGTTCGATCAACTGCCCTGGCGGATGGGTCTGGAAAAACCCCGTATCCAGCGTCATCATATGCGCGAGCAGATGGCGGCGCATGTCGGCTTCCGCGTTCTGCTGGATCAGCGTCATCAGGATCGTGCGTCCTGCTGCCGTGGCCGCGCGGATCAGGAAAATCCCCATCACCGCAAAGCCCACCCAATAGAGCGCGTCGCGGTCGCCCGCGGTGAACACATCGTCGAACATCGGCTGCACCATCCGGCTGAGCAGCGCCAGCATCGACCCTTCGACCGCCATCAGCAGCAGCGCCAGCGCCAGAAGCCCCTTGTGATGGCGCAGATAATCGCGCCACAGCCACCAGAACAGGCTGGTCGCAGACTGGTCTTTGCCGGTCGTGGGGATGGGTGGGGGCATCGGCGGCCTTCCGGGCTGGTTTGCCGCCTCGGTCTAATCGCAAAAGGGGGCGCGGGGCAAGTTGGGCATGGTTGACGCGGCGGAGCGCTGCGTTAGTGTCCGCCGAGCAACCTTTTCTGAAAGCACAAGAATGTCACTCTCCAATGGTCGGGCCTATTTGGCTATCCCCGGTCCTTCCGTCATGCCCGATGCTGTGCTGCGCGCGATGCACCGTGCGTCCCCCAATATCTACGAAGGCGAATTGCATGACCTGACGCGCAGCCTGATCCCGGATCTGCAGGCTGTCGCCATGACCAAGTCCAAGGTCGCGATCTATATCGGTAACGGCCATGCAGCTTGGGAGGCCGCGCTGGCCAATACCCTGTCGCGCGGGGATAGCGTGCTGGTGCTGGCGACAGGCCCGTTCTGCATCGGCTGGGGCGAGATGGCGGCAGAGATGGGCGTGCATGTCGAAACGCTCGATTTCGGGGTCAATGCCCCTGTCGATCCCGCCCGTGTCATGGACCATCTGAAGGCCGACACCACGCACCGGATCAAGGCGGTGCTGGCGGTGCATGTCGATACCTCGACCAGCGTCAAGAATGACATCGCGGCCTTGCGCGCCGCCATCGACGCGGCGGGCCATCCGGCGTTGCTGTTCGCCGATTGCATTGCGTCCTTGGGCTGCGACCGGTTCGAGATGGACGCCTGGGGCGTCGATGTCATGGTCGCGGGTTGCCAGAAAGGGCTGATGACACCTGCGGGGGTCAGTTTCGTATGGTTCAACGCCAAGGCCGATGCCGCGCGCGGCGATTGCGTGACGCGCTATTGGGACTGGCGGCCGCGGGCGACGCCCGAGCTTTACTATCAATACTTCGACGGCACAGCACCGACCCATCACCTCTACGGCTTGCGCGCGGCGCTTGACATGATGCTGGCCGAAGGGCTGGACAATGTGTTCGCGCGCCACGCCACGCTGGCCCGCACGGTCTGGGCCGCGCTTGACTGCTGGTCTGCGGAAGGGCCGCTGCATCTGAATGTCGCGGACCCTGCGCACCGGTCACATGCCGTCACCTCGGCGGGGATCGGGTCGCCCTTGGGGAACAAGCTGCGCCATTGGTGCGAACATACCTGCGGGCTGACACTGGGAATTGGTCTGGGGCGTGCGCCTGCGGATGGCTATTTCCGCATCGGCCACATGGGGCATGTGAACGCGCATATGATCATGGGTGCCTTGGGTACGATCGATGCGGGGTTGAAGGCCTTGCAGATCCCGCATGGCCGTGGCGCCTTGGAAGCTGCGTCCAGCGTCATCGCC
>DAISXL010000022.1:0-21135 GCA_036825855.1 Yoonia sp. | reverse complement strand
CTTCAACGACGGCTTCGACCTTGGCTTTGGCCTTGCCGCCGTGGTGGCTGGCACCTGCGTCATCGTGGAATTCGAAATCGTCGCGGAACATCGTCAGCAGGTGTTCTTCCAGACCCATGACCAGCGGATGGATCAGCGTGTCGAAGATGACATTGGCACCCTCGAACCCGACCTGCGGCGAATAGCGGGCGGGGAAATCCTGCACGTGGACAGGCGCGGAGATCACGGCGCAGGGGATGCCCAGACGTTTGCCGATATGGCGTTCCATCTGCGTGCCAAGGATCATTTCGGGGCTGAGCGCCGCGATCGCAGCCTCGACCTCCAGGTAATCGTCGGTGATCAGCGCCTCGATCCCGTAAGCCTTGGCCAAAGCCCGCACAGGGCGGGCCATTTCGCGGTTGTAACAGCCTAGCCCTACCACCTCGAACCCCATTTCATCGCGGGCGATGCGGGCGTGGGCGGCGACATGGGTGCCGTCGCCAAAGATGAACACGCGCTTGCCGGTCAGATAGGTGCTGTCCACCGACCGCGACCACCACGGCAGGCGCAGGCGGCTTTCGTCGATCAGCACGGGTTTGCCGATGATATCGCCGATTTCGGCGATGAAATCGCGGGTGGCACCGACGCCGATGGGGACGATTTTCGTAAACGGCTGGTTGTGGTTCTTTTCCAGCCAGCGCGCGGCGGCTTCGCCCGTTTCGGGGGACAAAAGCACGTTGAAATGCGCGGCGGGCAGGCGGGCGATGTCAGATGGCGTCGCACCCAGGGGGGCCACGACATTCACCTGCACGCCAAGGTCGGACAGCAACCCTGTCAATTCTTCCACATCGTCGCGGGCACGAAAGCCCAGCGCTGTTGGCCCAAGAATATTGCAGGTCACCCGCACAGTGCGGTCCTGCGGTTTGGCCAGCGCCTTGACGATCTGGTAAAAGGTTTCATCCGCGCCGAAGTTTTCCTTGCGGCTATAGCTGGGCAGTTCCAGCGGGATGACGGGAATGGACAGGCCCATCGTTTCCGACAGGCCTGCGGGATCATCCTGAATCAGTTCGGCGGTGCAGGACGCACCCACGATGATCGCCTCGGGCTGGAACCGGTCGACGGCATCCTGACAGGATTTCTTGAACAAGGTGGCCGTATCAGCGCCCAGATCGCGCGCCTGAAAGGTGGTATAGCTGACAGGCGGGCGGTGGTTGCGCCGTTCGATCATGGTGAACAGAAGATCGGCATAGGTGTCGCCCTGCGGGGCGTGCAACACGTAGTGCAGACCCTTCATCGCCGTGGCGACGCGCATCGCGCCGACATGGGGCGGGCCTTCATATGTCCAGACGGTCAGCTTCATTCGGCGGCCTCCAGATGCAGGACAGCCTTACGACGCAATGGGCGAGAGAAAAGACCGGCCAGATCGCCTGCCTGTTCGTAGAAATGCACCGGCGTAAAGACGAGTTCGATCGCCCATTTGGTGGACAGGCCCTCGGCCTCCAGCGGATTGGCAAGGCCAAGGCCGCAGACCGTCAGGTCAGGCCGTGCCGCGCGGGCGCGGTCGAGCTGTTTGTCCACATCCTGCCCTTCGGAAATCTGCGGGCCAGCGGGCAAAAGATCGAGGTCGGGACCATGCAGCGCGTCGTGGATATAGGGGCTGCCCACTTCGATTGCGGTCATGCCGCATTCGCGGGTCAGGAAACGCGCAAGCGGGATTTCAAGCTGGCTGTCAGGGAAGAAGAACACGGACTTGCCGCGCAGCACTTCGGCGGCTTGGGCAATCGCCTTGCGCGCACGGGCGCGGGGGGCGGCTGTGACGGCCTCGAACGTTTCTTCGCTGACACCGAATTCGGTGGCGATCACGCGCAGCCAGGCGGTGGTGCCTTCGTCGCCAAAGGGGAAGGGCGCTGCCAGGTGCCGCGCGCCGCGGCGTTCCAGCGCGGCGTGGGTTTCACCAAGGAAAGGCTGCACCAGCGCGAAAACGGTATTGGGGCCAACGGCGGTGGTGTCGTCGATCCGGCGGGCGGGCAGCAGGCGGACGGGACCGACGCCCATATCGGCCAGCAGCGACAGCATCTGGTCCTCGACCACATCGGGCAGGGCGCCGACGATCAGCAATTCGCGGGCCTCGGTCGATTTCAGCACGGGGACCATGCAGGCAAGACAGGCGTCTTCACCTTCGGTGAATGTCGTCTCAATCCCCGAGCCGGAGTAATTCAGCACGCGCACATGCGGGGCGTGGATTTGGGACAGGCGTTCAGCAGCCTTCGCAAGGTCGATCTTGATGACTTCCGAAGGACAAGAGCCGACAAGGAACAACTGCCGGATATCGGGGCGGCGTTCCAGCAGGCGGGCGACCTCGCGGTCGATTTCGGTCTGCGCGTCTTTCATCCCTGCCAGATCGGTTTCTTCAAGGATCGCGGTACCGAATCGGGGTTCGGCGAAAATCATCACGCCAGCCGCCGATTGCAGCAGATGGGCGCAGGTGCGCGAACCGACGACTAGAAAAAAGGCATCCTGCATCTTGCGGTGCAGCCAGATGATTCCCGTCAGGCCGCAGAAGACTTCACGCTGGCCGCGTTCCTTGAGGACGGGCGCGGTGCGGCAACCACCGTTGGAAGGTGTCAGGGCGTTCATGCGCGACCCTCCGCATCAAGGCGGGCCATGCGCAATTTCCACAGAAACTGGCCTGCGTTGATGACATAGGCGGCATAGGCGGCAAGGGCCACATACATCAGCGATGTCGGGTCCATCGCGCCCGTCAGCAGCGCGACCATGTACCAGCTGTGCAGCGCAATCACGCCAAAGCTGAACACGTCTTCCCAAAAGAAGGCCGGCGCGAAAAGGTATTGACCGAAAACGACTTTTTCCCAGATGGCGCCCGTGACCATGATGACGATCAGGAAGATGGTTTTGATCACGATCGAGACGGTCGCCGCCTCGTATCCGGCCCCCGTTGCAAGATAGCGCAACACCAGCCCCAAAGAGATCAGGAATACCACGAATTGCACCGGGGCAAGGATGCCCTGCACCAGCGTCCAGCGGGTCCCGTCACGCCGCGCGCGTTCCGCATCCGAATACAGCCGACGAGCCGCGGGGCGACCACGGACGGCGGTATTTCCCGGCGCGGTGCTTGTGACTGACATGAGGCCTCCAGATACTGACTGTGCCCAGATTAAGGGCGTTCCATGGCATGTGTCAACTTTAACTTACACTTATATTGCCGCATGTGTAAGTGCGACGCACCACCCCCGCGCAGAGGGTATGTGGCATGAATATCAAATAGTTATGTATCAGACGGACAGGGCCAATTGGGGCGGTGTCAATTTACTTTGACATTCTACGCCACAGGACCGACAATGCCCGCATACTCTTGGCGCGCGCTGACGCGTGTCAGAAGCGGGAGCGGGCATGGCTGATCGCCGGAACATCGACGTTATGGCAGAAAACGTGCCGCACCGGCCTCTGCAAACGCCTGCCACAGGGCTTACTCTTGTTCCTTTCTCCACACGCCAGCTTGACAGGCAGATCATGGCCGACATGCGCGCCGCCGCCCTTGCCGTTGACCGGCAGGAATGTACGGCAGTCGTGCAAAAGGCGCTGCAATCCGGCATTGCCCGTGACGACCTTGCGGACTTTTACATTCCCGAACTTGCACGCGAGATTGGCGCCGATTGGTGCAGTGACATGCTGAGCTTTGCCGCTGTCACGATCGGCGTGTCGCGTTTGCAGGCGATGCTGCGCGAACTTGGGCCGGAATGGGCCGGCGATCAATCGGCCAATCCCGCCGCCCCGTCGATCATGCTGATCGTCGGACAAGAGGTGTATCACACACTGGGCGCCATGGTCCTGAGCGGGCAGTTGCGGCGCAAGGGCCTGTCGGTCCGCCTGATGCTGGGCGCGGACCCGCAGGACATTGCACAAAAACTGGCCAAAACCAGCTATGATGCTGTGTTCATTTCATCTTCTGCGGGCGAGAGCCTTGAATCGCTGCGCCGCATCGTCTACGTCATCCGGGCTTCGTCCAAGACAGCCACGCCTATCGTGATCGGCGGCACCATTCTCGAGGTCGAAAGTCATTCGGACGTCACGGCTTTGACGGGTGCAGACTATGCTACAACAGTGCCGAGCGAGGCTTTAGAGCTTTGCGGGCTAACCACAAAATATCTGACCGTCGCGCCACCGTTGCGCGAGGTCTAGATCATGCCGATACCGCCGCCCAAAGGGACCCTGCCATGACTTCGCGTGGTGCGAAATTCTGGAAGAGCGGGGCGATCCCCTTGATCGCGCCTGAAATCTTGGGCGACATCATCGCCGATGTCGCGGATCTGGCGCTTGTCGTCTCCGAGGATTGCAAGGTCCTGTCGGTCATCGTGAACCCCAATCACCCGTCATTCCTCGTGCTTGAACATTGGGAAGGCAAGGATATCCGCGATTCACTCGCGGTCGAAAGCCTGCCGAAATTCGAAAGCCGGCTGGCGGAATTTCTTGAAGGCAAGGGCGACGTGCGCCCGGTCGAGCTGAACCATTCCCGCGACGTCAGCGACTGGGATTCGCCTGTCCGCTATAGCTTTCACCGGATTGCACCCAACGGCGCCGTGCTGATGCTGGGCCGCGATCTGCGCGCGATTTCCGAGATGCAGCAGCAACTGATCAAGGCACAGCTGGCGCTGGAACGCGATTACGAGGTGCAGCGCGAATTCGACACGCGGTTCCGCGTGCTGCTCGGCAGTATGGCCGAACCGGTCCTGTTCGTCTCGGTCCAGAGCGGCGAGATCACCGAGGCCAATGCCGCCGCGACAACGCTGTTCGACCGCTCGCGCGACGATCTGATCGGCAATCCGCTGATGAGCTGTTTTGAAACCCGCAAACGCGGCGATCTGGTCGAGGCACTGACCACACTGGCGATTTCGGAACGCGCCGACGGAATGAAAATCGAACTGCGCGGGAAAACCAAGGTGGTCCAGCTTGCGCCGACACTGTTTCGCGCGGCGGGCGAACGGATTTTGCTGTGCCGCATCGTGCCGGACAACGACGGCACCCTGAAGGCCGACAATCTGGCGCGCAACATGCAGGACCTGTACCTGTCCGGGCCGGAAGCGATTGTTTTTGCGTCCGAAAACGGCGACGTTTTGTCGGCCAACGATGCGTTTCTTGATCTGATCGATGTCGCCCATGACATCAACGTACGCGGCCGCAGTCTTGCCGATTATCTCCAGCGCGGCAGCGTCGATCTGAAGGTGATGACCGAAAACGCGACGCGTGCGGGTCGGATGCGGATTTATGCAACGCGGATCGCAGGGCAATACGGCAGCCCCCGGTCGGTCGAGATTTCGGTGACCAAGCTGCATGCGGGCACCCATTCCGTCTTTGCCTTTGTCATGCGCGATTCCAATCATGCCGACACCAGCCGTGGCGCGATGTTGCCCAGCAACGACGAAAGCATGCGGTCTGTGGTCGAACTGGTGGGCAGTGCCACGCTTAAGGACATTGTGGCCGAAACCACCAATGTCGTCGAAAAGATGTGTATCGAAACCGCGGTGGCCCTGACCATGAACAACCGCGTCGCCGCAGCGGAAATGCTGGGCCTGTCGCGCCAGTCGCTTTACGTCAAGCTGCGCAAGTTCGACCTGCTGACGCGGGACACCGACGACACCTGATCACTTGGGGCTGCGTTTGGCCAGAATTCGCTGCAACGTCCGCCGGTGCATCGACAGCCTGCGCGCGGTTTCCGATACGTTGCGGTCGCACAATTCGTAGACCCGCTGGATATGTTCCCAGCGCACGCGATCCGCGCTCATCGGGTTTTCGGGCGGCGGCGGCAAGGTATCTGTCAGCGCCAGCAGTGCGTTCGTGACGTCAGTGGCATCGGCGGGCTTGGCCAGATAATCGGTTGCACCGATCTTGACCGCAGCGACGGCCGTAGCGATCGCGCCATAGCCCGTCAGCACGACGATCCGGCTTTCGGGACGGCGCGCGCGGAGCGTTTCGACAACGTCGAGGCCATTGCCATCCTCGAGCCGCAGATCGACGACGGCATAGGCCGGGGGCCGGGCAGTTGCAATCGCCTTGCCTGCGGCGACGGATCCGGCCATTTCAACCTCGAACCCGCGCTTTTCCATGGCCTTGGCCAGACGTTTCAGAAAAGCGTCGTCGTCATCAACCAAAAGCAGCGACTTGTCGGCGCCAAGGTCCAATGGCTCGGTCATCATGCATGTCATCCTTGATCTTGCCATCCAATACTTAGGCCGTTGCGGGCGGGCGTCAACGGCGGCCCGCCGATCGCCGATTGGTCGCATTGATCGCGCTGTCGCAACGCATTATCACGGCGCTTTCAGGTGCAGGGTCGTTGCCGATGTCGATGTCCGAATTCCAGATGTTTCACGATCAGGAACGCAGCAATTGGGTGCGGTTGCGCACGCTGGTCACGTTGCGTTGGTTTGCGGCGGCCGGGCAGGCGGTTGCCGCCGTCGTCGCAGCCAAGATCTATCAGCTGGAATTCCAGTATGGGCTGGTCGGCATCGTGATCGCGGCCTCGGTTCTTGCGAACATGATTTCGCGCTACACCACGCCTGAAAACAAACGTTTGTCCGAACGCGAAGCCACGCTGTGGCTGTTTTTCGACCTGATGCAGCTCGGGGTGCTGTTGTTCCTGACCGGCGGGCTGAACAATCCCTTTGCCCTGCTGTTGCTGGCCCCTGTCACGATTGCCGCGACAGTGCTGCATTTGCGCCGGACCGTGTTTCTTGGCGTGACGGCGATTTGTCTGATCACGCTGATCAGCAACTTCAACCTGCCCTTGCAACTTGGTGAGGGGCGTTTGCTGGTTCTACCCGGTCTTTTCCAGTTCGGGTTCTGGCTGGCGCTGGTGATCGGGGTCGTGTTTCTCGCGATCTATGCGCGGCAGGTCACGAACGAAATGCACGCCATGGGCGAGGCGTTGCTTGCCACCCAGTTGGCCCTGTCGCGCGAACAAAAGCTGACCGATCTGGGCGGTGTCGTCGCCGCCGCCGCGCACGAGCTTGGCACGCCGCTTGCGACGATCAAGCTGGTCAGCACCGAGCTGATGGAAGAGCTGGAAAACCACCCCGAACTTCTCGAGGACGCGAACCTGATCCGAACGCAGGCCGACAGGTGCCGCGATATCCTGCATTCGATGGGCCGCGTCGGCAAGGATGACCTGCATCTGCGGCAGGCCCCCCTGGAAACCGTGGTGCGCGAGGCGGCCGAGCCGCATCTGAGCCGGGGCAAGATGGTCACCTTCGAAATCGCCCCTGAACAGGGGTCGAACCGCACCCAGCCTGTCATCAACCGCAGGCCGGAAATCATCCACGGCCTGCGCAACCTGATCCAGAACGCCGTGGATTTTTCGCAAAGCGAGGTCTGGATCGAGATGACATGGTCCGACAGCGCGATCAGCATCCGCATTTCCGACGACGGCAGCGGCTTTCCGCAATCGGTGATCGGGCGCATCGGCGATCCCTATGTCCGGCGGCGCAGGCTGGCAGAGGACGGCAACCGCAGACCCGGTTACGAGGGCATGGGGCTGGGGCTGTTCATCGCCAAGACCTTGCTGGAACGGTCGGGCGCGCAACTGACCTTTGCCAACAGCCGTAGGCATGGCCACGCAAGCTGGACAGGGCAAGCGACAGGCGGTGCGATCGTCGATGTGGTCTGGCCGCGCGAAAAGGTCGTGTCCGACACCAAGGGCGCTGCACCTGCGCTGGGGCAGAACGTGCCGATCCGGCCCTGGCCCTGACGCGACCGCGTCCTTAACCCGGAATTAACTTTGGTGGACAAGGGTCGGGCCTTGAACAAGCAAGGACCAGTCCCCGATGTCGCTGATTCTTTTGACCGTCGCTGCGATGGCGATTGCCGCTGCTCTTGGTGCAACGCTTGCGACGCATCGGCACCGACGCACGCTTTACCTGACGCCGGATATGGCTGTCGCGTTGCCGCCGGGTCCGGTGTTCCTGTTCAATGGCGACCACCTGATCGACACCACGCCCGATGCGCAGCACCTGATCGCGCCCTTCAACCTGATGCCCGACCGCGAGGCGATGATCCACGCGCTTGGCGCGCAGTTTCCGGGACTTGCAGCTAATCTGGACACATCACGACAAACGCCGTGCCGGCTAGCGCACCAGTCGATGGAAAGCCTCTGGCTGGATGTCGATTGGCCGAACGGTCAGTTGCGCGTCGCCGTCGGTGGCGCATTGCCAAAGGACACGACCGGCCCCTTTGCGGTCAGCCAGCAAAATGCCGAACTGGCACTGCTGCGCGACGTGATCAGTGCCGCCCCCCAGCTGATCTGGCGCACCGATACGGCCGGCTGCGTTGTCTGGGCCAATACGGCCTATCTGGATTTTTGGGCCGCGCTTCAACAAGACACGCCCGCCTCTGGGATCGATAGAAAGGTCTTTGGCGTCATCCCCGCAACCGGACGGGTCGCCGTGCCCGATCCGCGCACGGGCGCAGAACACTGGTTCGACGTGGTCACAGTATCGCAAGGCGAGTCCCATCTGCATTTCGCGACCGATGCCAACGGGGCCGTGCGCGCCGAACAGGACCGGCGCAATTTCGTGCAGACATTGGGCAAGACATTCGCCGAACTGTCCATCGGCCTTGCGATCTTTGACAAGCGCCGCCAGCTCGCGACCTTCAACCCAGCGCTTTTGGACATGACGCGGCTTGACGTGGCCTTTCTCAGCGCGCGCCCCAGCATTGACACTGTGCTGGACCGCCTGCGCGAAACCCGTATCCTGCCGGAACCCAAGAATTACGCATCATGGCGCGACCAGTTCACCGCCGTCGAAAACGCCGCCAAGAACGGCACCTATAGCGAGGTGTGGAACCTGCCCGACGGACAGGCCTTTCGCGTGACGGGGCGGCCCCATCCCGACGGCGCCTTTGCCTTTTTATTCGAGGATATCACCGCCGACCTGTCCCTGACCCGCCGGTTCAGGTCCGACATCGAAACAGGGCAGGCTGTGCTAGACGCTCTGGCCGATGGCATCGCGGTTTTCACGGCGGCGGGAACCTTGGTCATGTACAATCGCGCCTATGCCGCGCTTTGGGGGATGCAGGCCGACATCGGCCTTGAACATCGCGCGCTTGGGTCGGAAATGGCGATCTGGCAAGGCTGCTGCACGCAGGCCACCGACTGGACCGAATTGCAGCATTTCGTCCACCAGTCAGGACCGCGCCAACCCTGGTCCGACGATACCTTGCTTGCGGATGGCCGGATGCTGCGCTGTTCGGCGTCACCCATCGCGGGCGGCATGACGATGGTGCGCTTCACGCTGGCACCGCGCAACCTGCCGGTGTTGCGCAAGCTGTCCCAGACCGATCCCGCGATCCGCGCGATCAAGCGCTGATTTGGTCTTGCGGGCACTGGCACAGACCATAGAGTCTACGCATGACCGCCACAGCCCGACAGATCAGCCTTGCCGACGAAGCGGCGACCACCCGCTTTGCCGCGGCGATGGCGGACCTGCTGCGCCCCGGCGATACGATCCTGCTGCAAGGGCCCATCGGTGCGGGGAAATCCGCCTTTGCGCGCGGCGTGATCCGCGCGCGGCTGAACCGGATGGAGGATGTGCCATCCCCCACCTTCACGCTGGTCCAGACCTATGACGCCCCCGACGGTGATATCTGGCATTGCGATCTCTATCGTCTGACCGACCCGTCAGAAGTGCTGGAGCTGGGCCTTGACGACGCGTTCCAGACTGCGATCTGCCTGATCGAATGGCCCGACAGGCTGGGCCCCGATGCACCCGCTACGGCGCTGACGCTGACCTTTGCCGCGCGGGCGGACGACCACCTTGTGACCTTTGACGCACCCCCCGCGTGGCAGGACCGACTGGCAGGCCTGCATGTCTGACCGCAACCACGCGATTGCAACCTTTCTGGCGCAGACAGGGCATGACAGCTGGCAACGGCAGCCGATTGCCGCCGATGCATCTGGCCGCCGTTATCTGCGGCTGACGGATGGTGCGGACACCCTCATCCTGATGGACGCCCCGCCCGAGGCGGGCGAGAACGTCACCCCCTTTGTCGACATTGCCAAGTTTCTCGCAGATGCAGGACTGTTTCCGCCCGCGATACTGGCGCAAGACGCTCATGCTGGCCTGCTTTTGCTGTCCGACCTTGGCCGCGACAGCGTGGCGCAATGGCTGGACCGGCACCCGGGCGAGGCGCTGCCGCTCTACCGTGCCAGTGTCGATGTGCTGGTCCATCTGGCCACGGTGACGCCTCCCAAGCTCGCACAGCTGACGCCCGCCGTCGCAGGCGAGATGGTGGCGATCACCGGACCCCATTACGCCCAGCGCCCCGTGCCCGATCTTGTCGCCGCCGTGACCCGCGCGATGGCCGCGCTTGCCCCAACCCCCGACAGGCTGGCGCTGCGCGATTATCATGCGGAAAACCTGATCTGGCGGCCAGAACGGGACGGGCTGGCAAGGGTCGGTCTGCTCGATTTTCAGGACGCCTTTGTCGCGCCATTGGGCTATGATCTGGCGTCGCTGATGCGCGACGCACGGCGCGACGTGCCCGATGACATCTGCACCGCGATGGTCGCGCATTTCATGGCCGCGACCGGCGCTGGCGCGGATTTTCCTGCACAACTGGCCTGTCTTGGCGCGCAGCGGAACCTGCGGATTTTGGGCGTTTTTGCGCGGCTGGCCACCGAGATGGGCAAGACCCGCTATATCCCGATGATCCCGCGCGTCTGGGCGCAGGTGCAAAAAGACCTCGCGCATCCTGCGCTGGCCGATCTGCGCGATGTGGTGGCTGACCTGCTGCCGCCACCGGATGCAGCCTTGCTGGCAAGGTTGCAGCGATGAGGTTTCCGGTGCTTCTGTTCGCGGCGGGCCTTGGCACCCGCATGGGCGATCTGGTCAAGGACCGGCCCAAGCCGCTGGTGAAGGTCGCCGGCAAGCCCTTGATCGACCATGCGCTGGCGCTGACGGACGTGCCGGAGGTCGGGACCAAGGTCGTGAACCTGCATTATCACGCCGACATGCTGCGCCATCATCTGGCGCGGCAGAATATCCTGTTTTCCGACGAAACGGATGTCTTGCGCGAAACCGGCGGCGGCTTGCGTCACGCGCTGCCGCTGTTGGGTGCTGGTCCCGTCATCACGCTGAACACCGATGCTGTCTGGCGCGGGCCGAACCCCATTGCGCAACTGACCGCCGCGTGGCGCGACGGGATGGAGGCGCTGTTGCTGATCGTCCCGCGCGACCGCGTCCACGGGCATAAAGGTGCCGGCGATTTCACCCGCGACGCGGATGGCCGCCTGCACCGCGCACCGGATGCGATCTATACCGGCGTGCAGATCATCCGCACCGATACGTTGGGTGATGTCCCGCAGGACGCCTTTTCGCTGAACCTGATCTGGGACGCGATGGCCGCGCGTGGCGGGCTATATGGCGTGGTTTATGACGGGCAATGGTGCGATGTTGGGCAACCCTCCAGTATCCCGCTGGCCGAGGCGATGCTGCATGTTTGACCCATCCCCCGCCCCGCGCATTTTCGTCGAACCCTGCGGGGTCGATTACGCCCGCGGCCTTGCCGCGGGGCTGATGGCGCGGGCGGAAGGCATGAAGCCCGAGGATTTCGCGCGGGTCGAGATCTACGTCAACACCGCCCGCATGCAGCGGCGCATCCGCGCGATGTTCGACGCGGGGCCTGCGCTGCTGTTGCCACGCATCCGGCTGGTGACGGACCTTGCCCGCGGCCCGATCTCCAAGGACGTGCCCCCCCCCGTGGCCCCTTTGCAGCGCCGTCTGGAACTGTCGCAACTGGTGGCCCAACTGTTGGAAAGCGAACCCGATCTGGCCCCGCGTGCAGCGCTTTACGATCTGTCCGACAGTCTGGCCGGCCTGATGGATGAAATGCAGGGCGAAGGCGTCAGCCCCGATGCCATCGCAGCACTTGATGTCAGCGACCAGTCCGGCCATTGGGCGCGCGCGCAGAAATTCCTGACGATCATCGCGCAATTCTTTGACACCACCGGCCAACCCGATACCGAGGCCCGCCAAAGGCTGGTGATCGAAACGCTGGCCGCGCGCTGGGCCGACGCGCCCCCCGATCATCCGGTGATCGTGGCAGGGTCAACGGGGTCGCGCGGGGCGACGGCGCTGTTCATGCAGGCGGTGGCGAAACTGCCGCAGGGGGCGATCGTGCTGCCCGGCTATGACACCGACCTGCCCGATACTGTCTGGTCCGCGATGGATGACGGGCTGACGCATGAGGATCATCCGCAATACCGGTTCAAGCGGCTGATGGACCTGATCGGTTTCGGTCCCGCCGATGTGGCGCGCTGGTCCGACCTTGCGCCAGCGCGCCCTTCGCGCAACCGGCTGGTGTCGCTGTCGCTGCGGCCTGCGCCTGTTACCAGCCAGTGGCTGCAAGAAGGGCCGGACCTTGGCTGTCTGATCGCCGCGACCGAAGGGCTGACCCTGCTCGAGGCTGCGTCACCCCGCGCCGAAGCAGAGGCCATCGCCCTGCGGCTGCGCCAGGCGGTAGAGGACGGGATCACCGCCGCCCTGATCTCGCCCGACCGGATGCTGACACGGCAGGTGACCGCCGCCTTGGACCGGTGGGACATCAAGCCCGACGACAGCGCCGGTGTGCCCTTGCAACTGTCGCCACCGGGGCGGCTATTGCGCCATGTGGCGGACCTGTTCGGCACGCAACTGACGGGCGAGGCTCTGCTGACCCTGCTCAAGCATCCGCTGTGCCATTCCAGCGATAACGACCGTGGCGACCACCTGCGCCTGACGCATGATCTGGAACTGCACCTGCGCCGCCATGGGCCACCGTTCCCGACAGCCGAAACGCTGCTGCAATGGGCGGGCAGGCGTGCGGACCGGCAGCCGTGGGCAGAGTGGGTGGCAGGGCTGGTCTCGGGCCTTGATGGCGTGGGCGACAAACATCTGGCCGACCATCTGGACGCGCATCTGACGCTGGCGGAATCCTTTTGCGCGGGTCCCGCCTTGTCCGGTGCCGGTGGCCTATGGGCCGAGGCGGCAGGGCGCGAGGCGCAGCGCATCTGCACCGACCTGCGCACCCATGCGGGTTCCGGTGGCACCATGTCGCCCCGCGATTATGCAGCTTTGTTCGGCAAGATCCTGTCAGGCGGCGTCGTGCGCGACCGCGATGCAGGCCATCCGCAAGTGCTGATCTGGGGCACGCTCGAGGCGCGGGTGCAAGGCGCCGACCTGACCATCCTTGGCGGCATGAACGACGGTGTCTGGCCAGAGGCCCCCGCGCCCGACCCGTGGCTGAACCGGATGATGCGCGCACAAGCGGGGTTATTGCTGCCCGAACGCCGCGTGGGGCTGTCGGCGCATGACTACCAGCAGGCGGTGGCAGGGCGAGAGGTCTGGATCACCCGCGCCAAACGGTCCTCGGACGCGGAAACCATCCCGTCGCGCTGGGTCAACCGGCTGACGAACCTGTTGGGCGGCTTGCCCGCGCAAAACGGTGACACGGCCCTCAAAGTCATGCGCGCGCGTGGCGATGACTGGCTTGCAAAAGCAGCCAGACTTGCCGCACCGACCAGTGAAACGCCCAAGGCCATACGCCCCGCACCCTGCCCGCCCGTCGCGGCACGGCCCGACCAGTTTTCGGTCACGCAGATCAAGACGCTGATCCGCGACCCCTATGCGATCTATGCGCGCAAGGTGCTGCGGCTGGACCCTCTCGACCCGCTGACGCCCAGCGCGGATGCGCCCCTGCGCGGGGTGATCATCCACGGGATACTCGAGGATTTCATCAGGCAGAACCATGCGCCTGACGATCTGGACGCCTTGCTGGATATCGCCGCACGCCAGTTCGCCGAAAAATGCCCGTGGCCCACAAACCGCGCGCAATGGATGGCGCGGTTCGCGCAGGCCGCGGTGGCGTTCTGCGCTGCCGAGGTGGACCGGCACGCCCTGTCCGACACACGTCTGGTCGAGGAGAAAGGCAAGCTTTTGATCCCGCCCGTGGGCGTGACGCTGACCTGCAAGGCCGACCGGATCGACCTGACGCCGGACGGCACGGCGATCCTTTATGATTACAAGACCGGCACGATGCCGACAAAACCCCAGCAAGAAAAGTTCGACAAGCAACTGCTGCTGGAAGTGGCGATGGTCGAAAACGGCGGGTTTGCAGGTGTCGGCCCTGTGCAAGTCGCGGATGCGCTGTTCGTCAGCATCAAGCCGGATGGCAAAACCGTTCCTGCCCCGATGAAGGACAGCCCGACCGACGTGACAATGGCGGGAATGATTGCACTTTTGCAACATTGGCAGCAGCTGGATAGCGGCTATACCGCCCGTTACGCGCTGTTTTCCAAGAAAGACAGCGGCAGCTATGATCACCTGTCCCGTTTTGGCGAATGGGACACCAGCGACCCCGCGCACCCCGAGGTGCTGACATGATCCGCGATGATGCCACCCAGCGGCAGGTCGATGCCGCCAATCCGCGGATTTCAACTTGGCTTGCGGCCAATGCGGGGTCGGGCAAGACCCGCGTGCTGACCGACCGCGTGGCGCGTCTGCTGCTCGAGGATGTGTCGCCGCAGAATATCCTGTGCCTGACCTATACCAAGGCCGCCGCTGCCGAAATGCAGAACCGGCTGTTCAAGCGGCTGGGCGCTTGGGCGATGATGCCCGACGATGCCTTGCGCAGCGATCTGCGCGGCCTTGGCGTGGACCGGACTATTGACGCGGACCAGTTGCGCGCCGCGCGCACCCTGTTCGCGCGGGCCATCGAAACGCCGGGTGGCCTGAAAATCCAGACGATCCACTCCTTTTGCGCCGGTGTGCTGCGCCGCTTCCCGCTGGAGGCAGGCGTCAGCCCCCAGTTCCGCGAGATGGAAGACCGCGCCGCGCAATTGCTGCGCGCCGATGTGATGGACCAGTTGGTGCAGGGCGAGGCCGCAGATGCCGTCCAAGCGATGCTGCGCCATTTCACCGGCGATGATCTGGCAAAACTGACCGCCGAGGTGGCGCGTCATAAGGATGCGTTTTTGCGGCAGACAGACGAACCGACCGTCGCCGCAGCCTTGGGCCTTGGCCCTGGTCCGCACCGCGACGACGCATTGGCCATCGCCTTTACCGGCGAAGAACTCGAGATCGCGCAAGACATGGCAGAGCTATTCGCGAGCCAATCCGCGACCTACAAGAACCTGTCGCGCGAATTGCTGGCACTGAACCTGAAAAACCCGGATTGGACAGTGTTGGAAGTTCTTTTCAAACGCTTTCTTTACGCTGACAACACAACCAAATCCCGCAATTTCCCACAAAGCAACCACACCAAGGCAGTCGAGGCGATGGCCCCCATCGCGGACGCCGTCCATGCGTGGATGGACCGCGTCGCCGCCGCCAAACAGCATCTAATTGCCATGGACGCCTATGACCGGACCCTCGCCCTATACGCCTTTGGCCGCGCTTTCGTGCCAGCCTACGAGGCGCGCAAGCTAGCGATGGGGGCGCTGGATTTCGACGATCTGATCAGCAAGGCGCGCGCGCTTTTGACTGATCCGGCGGTCGCGCAATGGGTGTTGTTCCGGCTGGATGGCGGGATCGACCATGTGCTGGTGGACGAAGCCCAAGACACCAGCCCCGCGCAATGGGACGTGGTCGAAACGCTGACGCAGGAATTTGCCACTGGTGCCGGGTCGCGGCCCAACCGCGAACGCACGGTGTTCGTCGTCGGCGACAAGAAACAATCGATCTATTCTTTTCAAGGGGCCGACCCCGCCGCCTTTGACAAGATGAAGGCGCATTTCGACACAGCACACAAAGCGATCGGCAAGCCTTTCGAGGCCACATCGCTCGACCATTCGTTCCGGTCGTCGCAGGCGATCCTGTCGGTGGTCGATACCACGTTTACGGGCGAACAAGCGGCGGGGATGGATAACAGCCTGACCCATATCGCGTTCAAGGACCGGATGCCCGGGCGCGTCGATCTGTGGCCCGTGATCGATGCCGCCAAGACCGAGGATAACCGCCCCTGGTACCAGCCTGTCGACCAACCGGGCGAGGCTGACCACAATGTCCAGATGGCCCAGCGCATCGCGGACCAGATCAGCCATATGATCGCAAATGAAACCATCCCTGTAGAGGACGGCAACTCCGGCACCTACATGCGCCGCAGGATCACGGCTGGGGATGTCCTGATCCTTGTGCAGCGGCGGTCCGACCTGTTCGCAGAGATCATCCGTGCCTGCAAGGCGGCTGGACTGAACGTCGCCGGTGCCGACCGTTTGCGCGTGGGCGCGGAACTGGCGGTTAAGGATCTGGCGGCGCTCTTGTCGTTCCTGGCGCTGGCCGAGGATGATCTGTCGTTGGGCGCTGCCCTGCGGTCGCCCTTGTTCGGCTGGTCGGAACAGGATCTGTTCACGCTGGCGCACCATCGCGGTGACAAGGAATTCCTGTGGGAAGCCCTGCGCAAGGCGCCGCATCCCGAGACGCTGGCCGTGCTGAACGACCTGCGCGGCAAGGCCGATTTCCTGCGCCCCTACGACCTGATCGCCCGCATCCTGACCCGCCACGACGGGCGGCGCAAACTGCTCGCACGGCTAGGGCCAGAGGCGGAGGACGGGATCGACGCGCTGTTGTCGCAGGCGCTGGCCTATGAACAGACTGGCGTGCCCAGCCTGACGGGGTTCCTGACCTGGATGCAGACCGACGATCTGGAGGTCAAACGCCAGATGGACAGCCAGGGCGACAAGATCAGGGTGATGACCGTGCACGGCGCCAAGGGGCTGGAAGCGCCCATCGTGATCCTGCCCGAAACGATGAAGCGCCGGAACGATTTCAAAGGCGACATCCTGCCCGCCCCCGATTGCGTGATCTGGAAAACACCCAGTGCGGCAACGCCCGCTGCGGTGGTCGCCCTGCGCGAGGCTGTGCTGGCCAAGCAGGACGAGGAACGCCTGCGCCTGCTGTATGTCGCGATGACGCGGGCGGAGAAATGGCTGATCGTCGGGGCCTCGGGCGATGTCGGCGAGGAGATGGACAGCTGGTACAACATCGTTGCCGCCGGGATGAGGCAACAGCAGGCCGAAACCGCGATGTCGGGCGATCTGGAGGTGCAGCGCGTGGCCTATCTGGATTGGGACGCGCTGGAACTGGTGGATAAGCCAGCGGTCACAGCGCCCGAGGTGATCGTGCCGGACTTTGGCCCGCTGCCGGATATTGCGCGCAGCAAGACGATTTCCCCGTCGGATTTGCCGGGGGCCAAGGTCCTGCCCGGCGATGTGACGGAAGACGACGACGACGCCAAGGAACGCGGCACCTTGATCCACCTGTTGCTGGAACACCTGCCGCGCACGGCCCCTGCCGACAGGGCGGGTCTGGGCTATGCGCTGGTGCCCACTGATCCCATCCTGACGGACAGCGTGGTCCGGCTGCTGGACCAACCCGCGCTTGGCCATCTTTGGACCGATGACGCGCTGACCGAGGTGCCGGTCACCGCCGATCTGGCACCCTTGGGCCGTATCCACGGTACGATCGACCGGCTGATCCTGACGCCTTCGACCGTGTTGGCGGTGGATTACAAGACGAACCGCAGCGTGCCAGTCAGCGCCGCAGACACGCCGCTGGGCGTGTTGCGCCAGCAGGCGGTCTATGACGCGGCCTTGCGGCAGGTGTTTCCAGACCGGCAGATCACCGTCGCGATCCTGTGGACAGCGACAGCGGACCTGATGGTCTTGCCTGAAACGCTGCTTCACGAAACGATGACAGGACTTGCCACGGCTTGACCATTGCGCCGCACGTTCCTACGTTCGCGGTCCAGTGAATGACGCCAAGGAGCATCCCAATGGCCACCGTAGCAGTAACAGACGCAACCTTTGACGCCGAAGTGCGCCAGTCTGATATCCCCGTCGTCGTGGATTTCTGGGCGGAATGGTGCGGCCCTTGCAAACAGATCGGCCCCGCTTTGGAAGAACTGTCCAACGAGATGGCCGGCAAGGTGAAAATCGTCAAAGTCAACGTCGACGACAATCCGAATTCGCCTGCACAGATGGGCGTGCGCGGCATCCCCGCGCTGTTCGTGTTCAAGAACGGTCAGGTCGTCGCCAACAAGGCCGGCGCCGCCCCCAAGGCCGCGATCCAAGGCTGGATCGAAGCCTCTATCTGATCGTCACACAGGCCAGCCATGGCCGCGCAAGACCTGTGCAATCTGGTCTTGCGCCTCTGGCCTGCCGGCGTTGATCGCCTGCAACTGCATGAACCAGTAAAGATAGGCCGCATAATCGGGTGCATGGCGTGTGACCGCGTCAAAAGCCGCCTGCGCGCCGATCTTTTCCACGTTCAGCGCGATGTGGTGAAAATCCGATTTTGCGAACAGGATCGCGGGTTTGTTGTAAAAGAACCCTTGCAGCGCTACGCCTGAATTCTGCGTCACGATGTAATCGCAGGTCCGCAGATAGCGCGCAGGTTCGCCGGTGCGGATGTAAAGCCGGTCGTTTTCAGCCATCAGGGTTTCCAGCGCGTGGCGTTCCTCGGGTGTATAGGCCTCGGAGGGATGCAGCGTCGCCATCACGGGCCGTGCCGGATCATGCCGCAGGATAGTGCTTAGCATCTCGATCGGGCTGCACTGCTGGAACGATCGCTGCACTGTCAGCCGCCCTTGCAACGGGACATAGACGAACCCGTCCTTGCGCGCGTCTTGCGCCGCATCGCCGAACAGACGCTTGCGCCAGAAACGCTGGAAATGCGCGGCTTGGGTCGTATCCACCGTCGCGGGGTCAAAGATTGCCTGCGCGACAGGCCAGTCCCAGCGTTCGGGCTGTTTCTCGATATGCCAGAACGGGTAAAGATAGGTCTTGCGCATGGTCAGGCTGCGGTCGTTGACGGGCGCATCCATCAGAAACAAGCCACGCCCCGGCCGGACCAGAGCCCGCAGCCGCGCAATGTCGTCGTCGTTGTCGTATGCAACCGACAGGCCCGCATCGGTCAGCACTTTGCCGATCAGCGCGATGAAGTTATGCCGTCCGTCCTCGGCCTGCTTGCGCAGCTGGGGATGCAGGTAAAAGGTGACGGTGCTGGCGGCGCTCATGCGATGACGCTAGCCTTGGCTTTGGGCGGCGGCAAGGTGGCGGGGTTGTTTGCCCCGTCCGCTGCCGCCATATAAACCGCAAGCAGAATGGAGACGGTGACGATGGCGCAAGACAACTTTCCCGGCTGGCACGGCACCACGATCATCGGGGTGCGCAAAGGCGGCAAGGTCGTGATCGCGGGCGACGGGCAGGTCTCGCTTGGACAAACCGTCATCAAGGGCACCGCGCGCAAGGTGCGCCGCCTGTCACCGGGCGGGCAGGATGTGATCTGCGGTTTCGCAGGCTCCACCGCCGATGCCTTTACCCTGCTTGAACGGCTGGAGAAAAAGCTGGAAGCGACGCCGGGCCAGTTGGCGCGTGCGAGCGTCGAACTGGCCAAGGACTGGCGCACCGACAAATACCTGCAAAAGCTGGAAGCGATGCTGATCGTCAGCGATGGCAAGGATTTGTTCGTCATCACCGGCGCGGGCGACGTGCTGGAACCCGAACATGACGTGACCGCCATCGGATCGGGCGGCAACTACGCCTTGGCCGCGGGGCGCGCGCTGATGGATAGCGACCTGTCCGCCGAGGATATCGCGCGCCGCGCCATGGCGATTGCCGCGGATATCTGTGTTTATACCAACGGCAAACTGACGGTGGAGAGTATCGGATGATCAACCGTGACGATCTGAAAGCCGCCGTCGGCAGTGGTCTTTTGACGGAACGGCAGGCCGCCAACCTGATCAGCCTTGCCGATAGTCGCCGTGGCGCGCGCGAAGCGCTGCGCGCCGGTGACGAACCCTTTGAACTGTTCAAAGGCTTCAACGAGATTTTCATCGTGATCGGCCTGCTCATTCTCAGTTCCGGCTGGTGGGGTGTTGTCACGCTGGTCCTTGGCGGAAACCGGATCTTCAACCTTCAGGATTACGCCATGGGCGTGTCGCTTGCCGGCGCGGGCTTTTTGTGGCTGCTGTCAGAGTATTTCATCCGCAAACGCCGCATGGTCGCGCCCGCCATCGCGCTGTCGATCATGTTCGCGGCCAATGCGGCTTTCGGGTTCATTGCCGTGATGTCGGAACCCTTCATGATCGCGCAAGGCGATTATTCCAGCGTGCCGTTTCCGTTGTTCGTCGCGACCCTTGCCCTTGCGGTCTATTGGTGGCGGTTCCGCGTGCCATTCGCCATGGCGATGATCGCGGTCGGGCTGTTTGTCGTCGCCATCGTCTTTACGGCGAGCAGAGGTGGCCGGATCGAAGCCGTCAGCGACCTGTTCCTGCTGTCGGCGGGCGGGCCTTTCGCGTGGATCACGCTGGCGCTGGGCCTTCTGGTCTTTGCGGTCGCGATGGCCTTTGACATGAGCGATCCGCACCGCGTCACACGCAGGTCCGCCAACGGGTTCTGGCTGCATGTCGTCGCAGCACCTGCGCTAGTGAATACCGTGGCCCTGTCGCTGCTGGATCAGGACAACGGCGGATCGAACCTGATCCTGCTCGCCTTCCTTGCGCTGTTCGCGATTGTCGCCATCGTCATCGACCGCCGGTCGTTCCTGATTGCCGCCATCGGCTATATCGTCGTGCTGGCGGGTACGGTGCTCGACGGTGGCGGTGCCGCCTATACCGTGCTGGCGCTGGGCATCGTGCTGTTGCTGCTGGGTGCGTTCTGGGAACGGATCCGCGCGCGTGTGCTGCGGCTGATGCCGGGCTTCGTGCCGCTGCACAAACTTCCTCCTTCTCATAGCCAAGGACTGACATGACAGACCTGACCCCCCGCGAAATCGTCTCTGAACTCGACCGCTTCATCATCGGACAGGCCGAGGCCAAGCGCGCCGTCGCTGTCGCCTTGCGCAATCGCTGGCGGCGCAAGCAGCTGGGCGATGACCTGCGCGACGAGGTATATCCCAAGAACATCCTGATGATCGGCCCCACCGGCGTGGGTAAAACCGAAATCTCGCGCCGTTTGGCAAAGTTGGCGCGCGCGCCTTTCATCAAGGTCGAGGCGACCAAATTCACCGAGGTCGGCTATGTCGGGCGCGACGTGGAACAGATCATCCGCGATCTGATGGATACCGCCATCCTTGATACCCGCGAACACATGCGCGAGGACGTGCGCACCAA